>CAIMUS010000263.1 GCA_903844665.1 uncultured Pseudomonadota bacterium | reverse complement strand
GCCTGCCCGGTGCCGGAAGGTTAAGTGAAGGGGTCAGCGCAAGCGAAGCTCTGGATTGAAGCCCCGGTAAACGGCGGCCGTAACTATAACGGTCCTAAGGTAGCGAAATTCCTTGTCGGGTAAGTTCCGACCTGCACGAATGGCGTAACGATGGCCACACTGTCTCCACCCGGGACTCAGTGAAATTGAAATCGCTGTGAAGATGCAGTGTACCCGCGGCAAGACGGAAAGACCCCGTGAACCTTTACTATAGCTTTACACTGGACTTTGAGTGAGCTTGTGTAGGATAGGTGGGAGGCAATGAAGCCGTGACGCCAGTCACGGTGGAGCCGACCTTGAAATACCACCCTGGCGCCCTTGAGGTTCTAACCCAGGACCGTAATCCGGTTCGGGGACAGTGTATGGTGGGTAGTTTGACTGGGGCGGTCTCCTCCCAAAGCGTAACGGAGGAGCGCAATGGTACCCTCAGCGCGGTCGGAAATCGCGCAATGCGTGCAAAGGCAAAAGGGTGCTTGACTGTGAGACAGACAAGTCGAACAGGTGCGAAAGCAGGTCTTAGTGATCCGGTGGTGCTGGATGGAAAGGCCATCGCTCAACGGATAAAAGGTACTCCGGGGATAACAGGCTAATACTGCCCAAGAGTCCATATCGACGGCAGTGTTTGGCACCTCGATGTCGGCTCATCACATCCTGGGGCTGAAGTCGGTCCCAAGGGTATGGCTGTTCGCCATTTAAAGTGGTACGCGAGCTGGGTTTAGAACGTCGTGAGACAGTTCGGTCCCTATCTGCCGTGGGCGTTGGACAGTTGCGAGGGGCTGCGCCTAGTACGAGAGGACCGGCGTGGACGTACCGCTGGTGGACCGGTTGTTCTGCCAAGAGCAGTGCCGGGTAGCTACGTACGGACGGGATAACCGCTGAAAGCATCTAAGCGGGAAACTCTCCTCCAGATGAACTGTCCCGAGTCGCTAAGGCTCCTGAAGGTCCGTCGGAGACGACGACGTCGATAGGCGGGGTGTGGACGCGCGGTAACGCGTGCAGCTAACCCGTACTAATGGACCGTGCGGCTTGACCATATAACACCCAAGACGTTTGGGTGACAGTTCAGATAATCGCGACACCGACTGACTTGCATAACCGGTTTGGCCTGGCGGCCAGAGCGCGTTGGCACCACCCGATCCCATCCCGAACTCGACGGTGAAACGACGCTGCGCCGATGCTAGTGTGGGGCTTCCCCATGTGAACGTAGGTCACCGCCAGGCTCCTCTCCCAAACCCCCCGCTCGCCGAGCGGGGGTTTTTTATTTTTCAGATCATTTTTTCCAACTCTTTCAAACTCGCCAGTTCTGTGGCGGTGAAACCCGCGGCAAGCCGGGCGGCCTCGTTGAACGGCCCTCTGATCCGACCCCGGTAATAAGTCCGAAGCAGTTTTAGAAAGGTCTCTTCCACCGGCTGGCCGACCTGCTCGCAACAGTAGCGGAACCAGCGTGAGCCGATTTCCACATGGCCGACCTCCTCTTGCAGGATGATTTCCAGAATAGCCACTGTCCGGTTATCACCCGCATCCTTCAGCCGCTGGATCATGCCCGGAGTGACGTCCAACCCCCGTGCTTCCAGTACACGGGGCACCAGCGCCATCCGGATCAGAGGATCGTGAGCCGTCACCAGCGCCATTTCCCACAGGCCGTCATGAGCGTCGAAAGCACCGTAGCTATAGCCGAGTTCGTCCAGCCGTTCCTGTAGCAGGCTGAAATGGTGGGCTTCTTCGAAAGCGACACGCAGCCAATCGTCGTAATAGGACTCGGGCATGCCGCGGAAGCGATAAACGGCGTCCAGCGCCAGATTGATCGCATTGAATTCGATATGGGCGACCGCATGGATCAGCGCCGCCCTGCCGGATTCGGTGTGCAGGCGGCGCTGAGGTAATTCGCGCGGTGATACCAGGCGGGGCCGTGCCGGACGTCCGGGCGGACCGATAGGTTGTATCTGCCGATCATCGGCCAAAGCCAGCTTACCGGCTTGCCATGCCTGGTAAAGCGCCGTCGTCAGTGCTACCTTTTCTACCGGATCGTTCGCATCAAGGCATTGTTTGGCTGCTGGAAATAAATTGCTCTGCGCCATCGTCAGGGACAGGGTAGTACGTAGGTTGAGGTGACGAAAGAATCGCGTAACACGATCCGTATATGGCTTTTCGTACCATATTATATCTGGCACAATGCGTTTTATGAAAGCCCAGCGTGTTTTCTATAAGAAACAGCAATATCGCTTTGTGGATGTAAAGACCCTTATCCAGGATTTTCTGAACGATGTGAGGAAACACCGATGAAACGCACATTACATATTGAAGTTTCCACGCTGGAAGAATCGCTGGACCAGTTTGGTGATTACCTTCAGCAGACTATAGAGGGTAAAACGACAGCGCCTTATTCTGGAATTGGCTTCGAGAGCATTAAAGATCTCTTCGCTACGCTGAGTCCCAAACGACTGGAACTGATTGAACAACTCAAGCGCCAGGGTCCGATGACCGTTTATGCACTGGCAAAAAAACTGGGTCGTGATTACAAAAATGTGCATACCGACGTGAAAGCCCTGGAACAGTGGGGCGTCATCGAAAGGGACGAACGGGACTGTGTACAGGTGCCATGGGATGAAATCGATCTCAAAATTCCGCTTGCCGCCTGACGACACCGACGCTGCTGGATCATCACGCTTGACGTTAATCACGTACTGCGTTACTATACCATCATGATTGTGTCGTTCAAGAACACAGACACCGAGGCTCTTGCGAGCGGCCGACGAGTCAAGCGGTTCGCGAACATCGAGTCGGTCGTGCGGCGCAAGCTTCGGCAGTTGCAGATCGCGGGCCGGTTGGAAGACCTGAGCGTGCCGCTGGGCAACCGGCTCGAAGCGCTCAAAGGTGATCGCGCCGGGCAGCACAGTATCCGCGTGAACGACCAGTTCCGCGTGTGCTTCCGCTGGACGGCCGCCGGTGCGGAAGACGTAGAGATCGTGGACTACCACTAATGGAGAGAGACCATGGGAAAGCTCAAGCCCGTGACGCCTGGCGAATTGCTGCTCGAGGAGTTCCTCATCCCGATGGAGTTCTCGCAATACCGTCTCGCCAAGGAGATCGGCGTGCCCGCCCAGCGGATCGGGGAGATCGTGGCGGGCAAGCGCGCCATCACGGCCGATACCGACCTGCGCCTGTGCCGGTTCTTCGGCCTGTCCAACGGCTACTGGCTGCGGGCCCAGGCGGCCTACGACACGGAAGTGGCGGAAGAGGCCCTCTCGCCGATACGCTGGTGAAGATCAAGCCGTGGGCGAGCACTGCGGCGTAGCCCGGTAGGGTGGGCATGGCCCACCTTTTCCCGTGAACCCTGATTTGAATAGTGGGCCGTCGTGCCCACCCTGCAAGACTACACGGGCTCCAGCGCCTGGCGGGGATAATCCAGGATCAGGTTCTTGAAATTTTGATCGTGGTTCATGGAAATCGACCCGAAATATCCAGAGGTTAACGTTGGGGTTTCTTCGTCACCCCAACTTACGGGCTAAACCGTTCCTACCCGTTTAACACAATTGTAGCAAATTGTTAAAAAGCCAAGCGTTTTATAAGCTTATGATTTATTTTTCAAAAAATCAATATCTTAAAAAATTCCATATCTAAAAAATGAATAATTCCACATTTTTATTGGTTTTTTTTATGTTACTTTATAATTTCCTGTTAGGCCATAGATTAAGTTAGGAGGAAAATTTCGATGAAGATTCAAAAATATGGTTCTTCAAGGACTTTTGTGGAGCAGCCTGGGAGTGCGGCCATCCTGGCCGCTGGCGGGGCGGGATGGCCGCGCTCCCAAGGGCCTGCTCCACAAGGAAAGCTGAAGAACCAGTGAATTGACACCACAGGTTAGGCAATGTTTTATTGCTTAACAAATCCTTTATATCTCTCTGGAGGTTATATATGAATATTTTAGTAAGGTATTTTACGCCAGCACTGGTGGTGCTTGGTCTCCTTCTAACCCTCGCTCCAGCGGTTTATGCCACGCCTTATACCTACACCACCCTTGACTTTCCCAACGCAACTGAAACCATACCCTTTGGCATCAACAATAGCGGACAGGTATCGGGACTTTTCGGCGACCCTACGGACATCAGCAGCGCCCATGGGTTTATCTATAACAATGGCAGCTGGACCACCCTTGACGATCCCAACACAACGCCTGGTAACACCTTTGCCAGTGGTATTAATGATAGCGGCCAGGTGACGGGATTTTTCTACGAATACTCCTACACGAATCCTCATGGTTTCATCTACAACGGTGGCAACTGGACCACCCTTGACGATCCCAACACAGCGCCTGGTAACACCCGTGGCTCTGGCATTAACGGTAGCGGACAGGTAGCGGGATATTTCTTCGACGCCACGGGCTACCATGGTTTCATCTATAACGGCAGCAGCTGGACTACCCTTGACGATCCCGACGCATTACTTGGTCAGACCTATGCTAGTGGCATTAATGATAGCGGACAGGTAGCGGGATCTTTCACCGACGCCACGGGTGGTAGCCATGGTTTCATCTACAACTACAACAGCGACAGCTGGACCACCATTGACGATCCCGACGCATTACCTGGTCAAACCTCTCTCATTGATATCAACAACAGTGGACAGATGTCGGGACGTTTCAGCGACGCCACGGGTCTCCATGGTTTCATCTACAACGGTAGCAGCTGGATCACCCTTGACGATCCCAACGCAACTTCTGGTTTCACCAATGCCTATGGCCTCAACGATAGCGGCCAGGTGACAGGTTTTTTCAGCGATGCCACGGGCGCTTATCATGGTTTCGTGGCTTCCCCTGCTTCCGCTATTCCTGAACCAGCCACCTTCGCCATTTTTAGCCTGGGACTGGCTGGAATAAGTCTTGTCAGGTATCGCAAGTCACATCGTGAGGTCGCTACCTGATTTCTCTGCGATTACCGTGAAAATGGATTAGCCACCGTAGCTCCGGATGGAGCGGAGCATGCGAAGCGCAATCCGGGTTTTTCCCAAAACCCGGATTCCGGCCTTTGGCCTGCATCCGGGCTACTGAGCTGCCGCAGAAGTTTTGACAGGTAGATTGATGTCCATATATCTGATAAATAATAATTTTTCATGGAAGTTACCTATCAAAATCATTGCGTCAGACCACTACCAATCAATCCCCAAATGCCTCGTCAAGATAACGGTCATGTGCGACGGCCAGGTCCGTGACACCGGAATGGAAACGGCCCAGCGCTTCCAGGGAACGGCGTTTGATCACCTCACGGTCCGGACATCGTCGACTGCGCAACAGTAAATCGATCCCGTCGCGCGCCACCTCAGCCATGGAGCGCCCCTCAGCCGCGGCCAGTTCCCGCAGTTGCCTGGCTTGTTCGTCTGTCAGTTGGATGTTTTGCAGCATGGTATAGAGCCGCTGATTGATAACCGGATACACATATTATCTCAGATCAGTGGCTTACGCACAGGAAACGGGCTACCAACTTAAGGCGGGACAATCCGACCCTGGGAGCGCCGGCGTCCCCGCCGGCCTCAGGGCATTCGACGCCAGTCAACAGCCGGCAAAATGCCGGCGCTACTAGGGAATCCCCGTAGGGGCGGTTCGCGAACCG
>CAIMUS010000262.1 GCA_903844665.1 uncultured Pseudomonadota bacterium | reverse complement strand
GTGGTTACCGGCCCCAGGTAGGGGCGGTTCGCGAACCGCCCCTACCTACATAATGTGGTTACCGGCCCCAGGTAGGGGCGGTTCGCGAACCGCCCCTACCTACATAATGTGGTTACCGGCCCCAGGTAGGGGCGGTTCGCGAACCGCCCCTAAATCAGCGAACCGCCCCTACTACGTTGATAGAAGGAACCCCCATCATGTCCCAAGAAGAAATGAAACAGCGCGCCGCCGAGGCGGCTTTAGCGTTTATCGATGACGATACCACGGTGGTCGGCGTCGGCACCGGCACCACCATCAATTATTTCATCGAAGCGCTGGCCAAAATCAAGGTCCGGCTCGAAGGTGCGGTATCCAGTTCCGTGGAGACCACCCGACGCCTCAAGGCCCGTGGCATCCCGGTACTGGATCTGAATGGCGTGTGGCCCCTGCCCATCTATGTGGACGGAGCCGATGAATCCACCCGTTCTCTACAACTGATCAAGGGTGGCGGCGGCGCCTTGACCGGCGAGAAAATCGTCGCCGCGGCCAGTGAAAAATTCATCTGCATCGCCGATGAGACCAAGCTGGTGGACGTGTTGGGCGATTATCCCCTGCCCGTCGAAGTCGTCCCCATGGCCCGCAGCTATGTGGGACGGGAACTGCTGCGCCGTGGCGGCCAGCCGGTGCTGCGGGAGAACTTCAAAACCGATCAGGGCAACCTGATTCTGGATGTCTATAACCTCCAGATCCTCGAACCCGCCAAGTTGGAAGCCGAGTTGAACGATATCGCCGGTATCGTCACCGTCGGCCTGTTCGCCCTGCGGCCCGCCGACATCTTGCTGCTGGGCACGGCGGATAGCGTAAAGGAACTGCGGCGCTGAACAACCCCCCCCAAAAAAATGGGCGCCGCGTGGGCGCCCATCGTTGTATCCCTTACGAGACTCGCTTAGAAGTCGTGACGGATACCCGCCGAAACCAGATACATGTTGGCATCGTCGGGATTAATCTCATAAGTGGTGCCACCAACCGTCTTTTTGGCGTCGTCGAAACTCTGCTTCGTGTAGACGCCCTCAAGCCACAACCGGGTCCGCTTGCTCAGGTTATGCTGGAGACCAGCTTCAAATACATAGGCCTTGGTATCGATGTTGTCAGGCTTGACATAGGATCCCGTCAGACGGAAAACCTCGCTGCCAAAATAGACTTGGCCCTGCAGGGTATAGGCGTTCACCTTCGCATACTCTATCCCTGTAATATTAACAGTCCCAGGAGTACTAGCGGTCCCAGGAGTAACAGTGAGGTTTAAGGTGTTAACGGTTTCATCGGGCTTGTACTGCTGCCAGCTACCCCCTATGCCAAACTGCTTGTTATCCCAGCCTGCCGCAACGCCATACTGATTGTCGTGTTGCTTGGGCGTCGTTCCGTTTGCATTAGGAGTTCCATATTGCTGGTCCCGGTCCTGTAAAAAGGCGCCGCCCACGAACCAGGGGCCGTTTGCATAGGTCAGGTTCGCTTCCCACTGGTCGACATTGTTCGCACCCGGCGTACCATCCATCGTGACCATGCCCTGGGCGCTCAGGCCATTCCAGTTCGGGGTGGTATAAACCACGCTGCTGCCTCTGCGCAGTTGGGCGATACCTTTCTGGAAGAACACCGGGGTGCTCAGCGTGTTACTACCGCGGAGATAGTAGTCCCGGTCGAAGGTCTTGTTGCTGTTGAAGGTATCGGTATAACCGATGACGTTGTAGTACGGGGTGAACTGAGTGCCCAGGGTTAGGGCGCCGAAGTCGCCCTTGAGGCCCACCCAGCGGGGACGGTTGCTATCCCAATAATTCGTACCTGTCGTACCGATATCCTTATCACCTTGTTTGCTACCCGGTACATCCACGCCGAACTCGTACTGGTAAATGGCGCTGATGCCGCTGCCCAGGTCCTCGGAACCGCGCACACCCAGACGGGAGGCGTCGTTCCAGACCTCCGTAAACTTCTCGGTATTGACTGAATTACCATTATAACGGATTTGATAGTCCTTTCCATTGACCGTTATCCCATTCTTATAGGTGTCGCTTAAATCCGGGTTGGTAAAGTCGACCGATACCCGGGCGGAACCATACAGGGTGGTTTCGGCCAGAGCCACGGCGGAAGTACCTAGAGCGGCGGCAACCGCTATTGCAATCGCTGATTTCTTCATGATGTAACTCCTAGTAGTTACAGAATGGTTACAGGAAAAACCCCCGGGTGAGCTTGAAACGGTTTTCAAAGCCACCCACTCTATGTGCTCATCTCTCACTTTTTCGACTCAAGCAGTCTCACTGCCTGTACTCTCGGTTTACATCTCTCGGGAAGCCATTGAACGGCGCGACTTCCCGAGGCGATGCCAGTTCAGACCTGTCGGTCAATTCCGTCAAAAGTCATGGCGCACGCCCACCGAAACGATATTCGTCGAGGGATCGCCTGTATCGGCGCCCAGCTTGTCGTTATCCAGGTTATTCTTGGAGTGGAGATACTCGACCCAAAGGCGGGTGCGCTCGCTCAGATTGTGCTCCAGGCCCAACTCGACGTAGTTGACCTTGGTATCCACGTTGTCGAATTTCATATAGGAATAGGTCGCACGCAGCACATCCTTGCCGAAGTAGTACTGGCCCTGTACGGTATAGTCGTTAACCTTGTGCTGGCCGGGATAGAACGTGCCGTCTACGATAAAGGCGTTGACCTTGTCGTCGGGATTGTACTGCTGCCAACTGCCCGTCAGAGAAAAGGTTTTGTTATCCCAACCGATGAGCGCACCATATTGCTTGGTCTTGGTTTTATTCTCCGTCGCCACGGCGTCTACCAGTTCATTGGCGACGACGTCCCTCGTGTTCTCGAAAACGGCGCCCACAAACCAGGGGCCATTTTTGTAAGTCATGTTGGCCTGCCAGTCATCGACATTGTTCGGTCCGGCGGCGCCGTTCATTGCCACCAGGCCCTGGGCGGAAAGACCGTACCATTCCGGCGTGGTGTAAACCACGGAGCTTCCAAGGCGGAGTTGAGCGTTACCCTTGCTGGATAACGTGGGCAGGTTCAATATAGTGTTGCCACCCAGGTAGTAATCGAAGCTCTTGACGCTTTCGAAGTTGTCGGTATAGCCAATCACGTTGTAAAACGGGGTGTATTGAGTGCCCAGGGTCAGGGCGCCGAAGTCGCTCTTGAGTCCCACCCAGCGAGGACGGTTATCATTCCAATAGTTATCGCCACCCGGCACATCCACACCAAATTCATATTGATAAATAGCGCTCATGCCACTGCCCAGGTCTTCGGAACCCTGCACACCCAACCGGGAGGTGTTATTGACGACCTGCAGGTACTGGTTGTCCTTCTGACCGACGATGTCGGCCACACGGCTGTTGTAGTTGGGCTTGGTCCAGTCCACGGATACCCGCGCAGAACCATACAGAGTGGTGTCTGCCTGCGCTGCATAAGAAATCCCCAAAGCGGCTGTGATCGCCAGCGCCATGGTGGATCTTTTCATTTTCGGACTCCTGCGTTGTTGTGAAAAAGTCACAGACTGATTTTCTTCTGGTACTTTATACCTACTTTGACGCAGAAATGCAACTGGTTTTTTCAAAAAAAATACAAAATGGCAATTTTGTTGCCGAACGACAACAGCGATAGACGACCAGAGAATCGGTACGAATCTCAAAGATGAATAATAACTTATTGAAAATAAATTAATTATTCCATGGAAGCAGGGCAGAGCAGAATTTGTTGTTTTGTTGCAATCAGGCAACTATGACAAACAACAAATTTTAGAGAAGTCCATACTGAAGAAGGGGCTGAATGGCTACCCACCAGCACATCGCCCCGATGGTCGGGACTGAAAGGTGCATCGTCGAAGCCGATGACATGAGACAGCTCACTCACTCACCGCATCCAAACCTTGTAGCTCAATACGGTTTTACCCTTGGCCGGAACTCCCACGGTCCAACGGGCGGTGCTCGCGCTTTGCAACTCGTGATGCAGGTTTTCCTCGATGACTTTCCATTCGCCCGGAAAATGGGCCAATACCTGCACCTGCACCGGCTCCGCCTTGGCGTTGAACACTTCCACTTCCCAACTGGATTCGCGCTCCTCACCATAGAGCTTGCGGAAACCGGTCTGACGGCGGGTGGCGGTGATATCGAAGGCATTACCGACTTGCAGTTCCAGTTCCCTGCCCTCGGGGGTATGCTCGATTCTTTGCTCGCCGATAAATTGGGTGGCCCCGGCCCGATCCCGCTGATAGAAACGCATCACCCCGGCGGGTAGCGGTTCGCCCAGGGCCGGCCGTTCGTTTTTGAAGCGCAGATACACCTGGGCGTTCAGTTCCTGTTTGTCGGCCCGGAAGGCGCCATAGGAACCGCCGGCATCGACGCGGTACTCCCGCTGCACCGGCGCCCCTTCGGCCTGCAACAGCAATACCTGCTTGGTTTGCTGATCGGCGATGGTGGTGGGTCGGGCCAGGGTGTAGAGGTGATATTCGAATAATTCCTCCCGCTCCATGGGGGCCGATGGCGCCGCCATCATCACGGCGCGGTCGGCGCGCTCCAGTTTCGGTTCCCTCACCTGGTTGACATCGCCGGCCAGAAGCTGTAACCGGGCCTCCCGATAGGTCGCTCCGCTGGTATTGTGCAGCGTCACCCAGGCAGTCAAATCCATCTTGTCTTCCGCCAGGGTCGCGACATAGTCCGCCTCCCAGGACAAACCCTGGGTCAGATAAGCCAGTTCGAGCTGACGCTCGGCCTCGTCCGGGTTGCTGACCAGCATGGTCAGGGTGGGCCGGTCCCGCAGATTGGCCGGCACATCGTCGAACACGAAGCGCCAGGGCGTATTGGGTCCGCCGGTCTCGATGCGGTTACCGAACCGAAACACCACCTGGTTTTCAGCCACGCTCAGCAGGGTGGCCCGCTCGTATTTTTCCTCGCCGGTCTGCGGGTGGACCCGCACCAGGCCGATGTCCCGCCCCACGTATTTCTCCAGCAGCTTGCGGGGTGACAGCAGATCGAAGTCGAAATTCTGCTCCAGCACTTGCAGATCGCCGTACAGGCGCGCGGTTTCCGGACGCATCCGCGCGCTGACATCGGCGAAGGCCAGCCTTGACATGCCCTTGGGAAGGCGTAACTTACGGGTATCGCGCACCAGCGCCAGATCGTTGTTATAGACCGTCAACGCCAGGCCCGTCTGGTCGGCGGCGGTGCTTTTCATTTCACTGAGATCAGCCATAACGCTCCAGGGAAGAAGGCATAGTAATAAAATCATTAACCGATTCATGTGAGTATCGCCTGTTTTGGGAATTATGTAGGGGCGGTTCGCGAACCGCCCCTACATACTATAGATCATGCCATGACAGTAGGGGCGGTTCGCGAACCGCCCCTACATACTTTGAGGAGTCAACCCGATGAGCAAAGCCATCCGCATTCACGCCTACGGCGGTCCCGAAGTCTTGCGTCTGGAGGAGGTCGCTGTGGGTGACCCCGGCCCGCAGGAAGTCCGCATCCGCCATAGCGCCATCGGCCTGAACTTTATCGATATCTATCATCGCACCGGTCTGTATCCTCTGCCATCTCTGCCCAGCGGACTGGGCCTGGAAGCCGCCGGAGTAGTGGAGGCGGTGGGCAGCGCCGTGACCGACCTGAAAGCAGGCGACCGGGTGGCCTACGCCTCGCCGCCGGCGGGCGCTTATGCCGAAGTGCGGTTGATGCCGGCGGACCGGGTGGTGGTCCTGCCCGACGCCATTACCGATCGCACGGCGGCGGCCATGCTGTTGAAAGGTCTGACCGCCCATTATCTGCTGCGGCGTACCTACCGGGTACAGGCGGGAGACACGATTCTGGTGCATGCCGCCGCCGGCGGCGTCGGTCTGATCTTATGTCAATGGGCGCGCCAGTTGGGCGCTACCGTCATCGGCACGGTGGGCAGCGACGCCAAGGCCGAACTCGCCCGCTCCCAGGGGTGCCATCACACGATTAATTATACGCGGGAAAATTTCGCACAACGGGTCAAGGACATCACGGCGGGGCAGGGGGTGGCGGTGGTTTACGACGCCGTCGGTAAGACCGTATTCATGGATTCGCTGGATTGCCTCCGTCCCCTGGGCATGATGGTCACGTTCGGCAATGCCTCCGGGCCGGCGCCGCCGGTCGAGCCCGGCCTGTTGTCCGCCAAGGGATCGCTGTTCCTGACCCGGCCCAGCCTGATGCACTATACGGCCAAACGGGAAGACTTGGTGGCGGGCGCGGCCGAGTTGTTCGAGGTGGTGGCTCGCGGCGTAGTGCGAATCGAGATCCATCAGACCTATCTGCTGGCGGATACCGCCCAGGCGCACCGCGATCTGGAGGCCCGCAAGACCACTGGGTCCACTTTGCTGTTGCCGTAAGTATTCGGTTACATCCACCGATTCCCTCCCCCGCGAGGGGGGAGGGAACTGAAGGGTAACGGTTACGGAAAAACCATAAGTTTCGAAATAGACGCGGTTTAATACTCCTCATAATTAGGCGATCCGGGCCGCCGCCTGCGCCGCCAGCGCTGGCGCCTCCATTAAAGCTTTAACGTGTACCGCCACGCTGGCCGCCAAAGCCGACAGGCTATAACCGCCTTCCAGGGTCGATACCACCCGCCCCTTGGAAAATTCCGCCGCAATAGCCAGAATCTCGCGGGTCAGCCAGGCGTAGTCTTCCTCGGTGAAACTAAGTTGCGCCAGCGGGTCCAGCCGGTGGGCGTCGAAACCCGCCGAGATAAAGATGAAATCCGGGCGGAAGGCGCGTAGCGCCGGCGCCAGCAGAGTGGCCCAGCCGTTGCGAATCTCCTCCGAGCCGCTGTAGGGCGGCAGCGGCAGATTGACGATATTACCCACGCCCCGCTCGCTGCTCCGTCCCGTGCCGGGGTAGAGCGGCGATTGATGGCTGGAAAGGTACATATACTCCGGCTGATGCTCGAACACAGCCTGGGTGCCATTGCCGTGATGGACGTCGAAATCGATGATCGCCACCCGGTCCAGGCCGTAAACCTTGCGGGCATGGACGGCGCCGACAGCCACATTATTAAATACGCAGAAACCCATCGCCCGGCCGGGTTCGGCATGATGGCCCGGCGGTCGCACCGCGCAGAAGGCGTTATCCGCCTCGCCGGCCATAATCTCATCCACCGCCGCGCAGGCGGCGCCGGCGGCGCGCAGGGCGGCTTCGCCGGAACTGGGACACAGGGCGGTATCGCCATCCAGGGCGCGTAACCCGTCTTTAGGCACTGCGGCCATGATGCGATCGAGGTATCGCTGCGGGTGCACCCGGGTCAACTGCTCCAGGGTCGCCGCCGGCGCTTCCCGCCACTGCAGCGCAGCAAAGGCCGGTTGCTTGAGCGCCCCGTAGATGGCTACCAACCGGTCCGGGCATTCCGGGTGGCCGTATCCCATATCATGCTCCATGCAAACCGGATGGTTATACAGCAGAGTGGTCATAGAAGCCTCCTCGGGCGGTTGGTTCAGGCTGCGGTGGTGCGGCGCAGGGCCTTGAGCACGTCTTCGCGGGAGATGATGCCGACCAGTCGACCATTTTCCACCACCGGGAAGCTCTTGGTTTGCAGTTCCACCAGTTCTTGCAGCAGCCGGCTGAGCGGCATATCCGGGTTGACTGTCACCGGATCGAGGCTCATCACGGAACTGGCCGGCCGGTCCATGATCAAGCCGTAACGGGGTATAGGCGAATCCGGAGTGAAGATAAATGCCTTGAGCAGGTCATACTTGGTGACCATGCCGACCAGTCGCCCTTCATGATTCAGCACCGGGATACCGTTGAAGTCGTGGGTTTCGAAGATTTTCTCCAACTCCCGCAGCAGGGTGTCAGGGGTGGTGGTAAGGGGCGAAGGCGTCATCGCATCCTTCACCGTATATTTTAGAAACTCGTACATGCTGGATCCTCGACGGCCACGTATTTTGCTCAATATACTCTGCGGCAGTAGCTTTGCCCAGATACTGTTAGGGTTTTGGAGTTAACAGGATCTGTTCCTGGGAGCGCCGGCGTCCTCGTCGGCATAGCCGGCCTTTGGCCGGCGTTTTCAGGAAGCCGGCGAGGACGCCGGCGCTCCCAGGAAGGCCAGAGCAAGAATGAAGGCGCCTCACACTTATTCGCCAACCGAATCAGTCCTCTGCTAAGATTCCTACGATTGCCGGTCAGGTCGGGCAGATAGAGTCATCGGCTGTGACTGTGACCGGTGGTCGTTACGTTTCAGTCAGCCTCTCTGAAAATCCCCGACGCCCGGAAGTGGGTGCTTGGGAATTACGCGGCGGGGATGGCTGATCATCGAGGCCATATTGAACCAAGAGGACAACATCATGAAGAACTTAAAACCAACCGCCATCGGGATTTGGGCTCAGGCTCTAATCCTGCTGTTTACTGCCTTCGTTCTGGGCTGCGCCAGCAGCGCTCCCGCACCGGACAAAGCCAAGGCGATCGACGAGAGCGTCAATGCCTCTTTAACCCGTTTCAATGCGGACCTGAAAGGCGCCGACAAGCTGGTCCGCTCCGCCAAGGGCGCGCTGGTTTTTCCGGGAGTCGTCCAGGGCGGCGTTATAGTAGGCGGCGAGTATGGCGAAGGCGCTCTGCGCATCGGCGGCAGGACCGTCAATTATTACAGCATTGCCGCCGCCTCGTTCGGCTTGCAACTCGGCGCCCAGAAGAAGGATATCATCATTCTGTTTATGGATCAGAACGCCCTCAATAATTTCCAGAACAGCCAGGGTTGGACGGTGGGCGTCGACGGCAACATTACCCTGGTGACCTTGGCCGCCGGCGCTTCCGTGGATACCATGAAACTTAACCAGCCTATCCTCGGCTTTGTCGTCGGCCAGACGGGTCTGATGGGCGGCATCTCGCTGCAGGGGTCGAAGATCACGAAGCTGCAACCGTAAGCCATAACCAGCAGCCAATAATCCCTAAAAGCCTGGCGGCCCTGTTCCGTCAGGCTTTCCAACTCTGATTTTACGGGGTAAGCGTTCACCCCCCTCCCCCTAGCCCCCTCCCACAAGGGGAGGGGGGATACGCTAAGTAGCTGTTTTGCAATAACTCCCTCCCCC
>CAIMUS010000261.1 GCA_903844665.1 uncultured Pseudomonadota bacterium | reverse complement strand
TCAATGTCGGTCACTTATTCCAGCGCCTCTTTATCGATCTGACAGGCTATGAAAAATTTGCTAAATTATCAATAGCTTAAGGCCAATAATCGGCAACGCGAATTACCAGAGAGCCACAATGTTTTACAAATGAAGGCAAATAGCAACCGTTCATCAGGGGAAACCAGCGGTTGATTTTAAAGCTGTAGCCGCGCAAATACCACCCCTGGGAGCGCCGCACCCCAGTGCGGCTCTCACCACTTGCCACTGGCGTCATTACAATGCCGCACTGGGGTGCGGCGCTCCCAGGGTGCCAGCGGCAACGAATGTCTGGATAACCATTATCGGGACCATAGTATTTAATTGATTGGACATTTTCACAGGTAATTCAAAGTAAAGTTTATATTATTTGTTTTTCTGAAGTACAGAGGAGATACTCGATGGTTATTATTCTCATTATTAGTTTTCTAATTCAAATCGCACTGCTGATCTGGTTTGGGAAATGGGCGGTTCTAATTATGGCAATTGGTGTGATCTTCATCATGGCGCTTGCCTGGTGGGAGACATCGGTAAAAAATAGGGTAAAAAATAGAGGACAGACCACGTTTTGTGCATTCCGAAGAGGTGAAAGAAATCGTGATCTGTCCCCGATTAATCCGCTGCCTGGAGCCCATTAAGACGCCGAATACCAGGAACGTACGGTTGCCATTCAAACAGTGAATCATGGAACAATAGGTTTCACTATCCGCGCTGGATCTCATTCGGCGCAATACGCTGTCGCTATTGCGCCCTACGCTTGCTTGCACTCTTTACCAGGTTCGGAGTTAGTGATTCTGACACGCTCTGAACCCGGGATTAGGGGCGCAGCAGCACACCCCGCCATAACCGCAGCAAGAAAAACAACTGTTATCTTTTTCATGCACTTTCTCCTTTGTCGAATGCCTAACGCGAAAGCTCAGCGGCGCGAGGTACGAGCGTCCGCTGGAGCGCTTTGTGGGGCTTCGATCCCATCATTCTGGTCATGCCTCCAAGGCTTGATCTTGGCGAGAGTCTCTGTAAGCGCGTCCTTAGCCAGGATTGCGTCATAGTCCATCTGTAAGCCAATCCAAAAACCCTCAGACATGCCGAAAAACCGGGAGAGGCGTAGGCCCGTGTCGGCTGTGATGCCACGAGTACCCGCAACAATCTCTCCGATGCGACGCTGGGGAACTCCGATCTCCTTCGCGAGGCGATACTGCGTGATACCCATAGGTTTGAGAAATTCTTCCATGAGAATTTCACCGGGATGTGGGTAAGGAACCTTACGCATAAATGGTGCTCGATCAGTGATAGTCAACGATCTCAATGTTTGTAGGACCTTCAGCCGACCACACGAAACAGACGCGAAACTTGAAACATATTTGGCTTGATCATCAGAAAATCGTGGTCTGTCCCCGATTTCTCTTTCCGTCACCAGCGCCGCATAACGCGCCACCAATGTTTCAACGGTGGTTGCAAAGCGTTCGATGCGCGGAGCGAACTTCCGATAGCGGAGCGAATGCGCCAACTCATCGAGCAACACCGGACTGCTATAAAGCGCTACCGCCTCGTCAATGGCCAGATCAAGCAAGTGCCGAGGTGGCCCGTTCCACAACAGCCCGGCTATGACGATGTTTGTATCGAGCACCAGCCGCAACGGCGCCCATGTGGGGAACGAACCGATCAACTTGCCCCGCGCTGCCGTCGCTCGGCACGTACTTCACGAACCGCTGCGACGATCTCCTGCTCGATTTCGGGCGTCAGCGCCTCTTGCGGTAGGCGCTCCCACAGTGCACGCAGGTTCTCACCGGCGCAGCGGCGCAACTGCTCGCGCAATATCGCCTCCATCGCTTCGGGCGACAACAAGCCGGCGTTGGTCGCCTGTTGCGCCAACTCATCGGGCAAGGTGATCTGTACTGTCGTCATGCGTCTGATCCTAAAACATTGAACCATACTGATTTGAGCAGTCCCAACCGGTGGCGCCCAGTCGGTTCGAGCAAGATGGGCTGTACCTGTTGAGCAGGAGTCACCGGTCTATTCCGGCATCGCGGATGCCTGGCTCGACTAACTTATCCCTGCCGGCCACCTGCAGCATCTCTCTGGCATGCGCCTTCGTCTGCGCGGTGAGTTCCACCCCGCCCAACATGCGGGCGACTTCCTGTACCCGTTCCTTATCGTTCAAGCGGGCAATCCGGGCGCAGGTCGAATGACCATCGGTCTGCTTGCTCACCTGGAAATGCCGATGCGCCTGGGCCGCCACCTGAGGCAAATGGGTCACACACAGCACCTGGCAGGTCCTGCCCAGCGTGCGCAACTGCCGTCCCACCACTTCGGCGGTGCCGCCGCCGATGCCGGCGTCCACCTCGTCGAAGATCAGGGTAGGAATACGGGCGCCGTGGGCGGCGATCACTTGAATCGCCAGGCTGATCCTGGACAGTTCGCCGCCCGAGGCGACTTTGTTAAGCGGTCGCAGGGGCTGACCGGGATTGGCGCTGACCAGGAACTCCACCGTTTCCAGACCCTGGGGGGTGGGCCTGGCCTGCCGTTCCAACTGGATGGCAAACCGTCCACCCGGCATGCCCAGGTTCTGCATGGCTACACTGATCTTGCCGGCCAGTTCCGCCGCCGCCGTCGCCCGCCGGGCGCCGAGCGTGGCCGCACATTGCGAATACGCCTGCAAGGCGGCTTCCATCTGCCGTTCCAGTTCCTCCTGCCTTAGCTCGCTGTGATCGAGTTCCGCCAATTCGCCCTGCAAGCGTTCCAGGTGATCGAGCAATTCCTCCGGGCTGCGGCGGTGTTTGCGCGCCAGAGTGTGGATAGCGGCCAGGCGCTGCTCCACCCACTCCAGCCGCGCCGGATCCAGTTCCAGCGTCTGCACATACTGCCTTAGCTCGTCGCTGGCCTCCTGTAACTGGATCAGCGCCGCATTCAGCAACTCGCCGACCGGGGTCAACCGGGTATCGACGCTAAACAGGGTTTGCAGTTCGTGCAGCGCCTGACTCAGCAAGGCGTGGGCCGATACCTCATCGTTCTCGTACAGCCAGTTCAGGCTGCGCTGGCCGGCGACGAGCAAACGCCCGGCATTGGCCAGACGGCGCTGTTCCTCGTCCAGTTCGGCCAACTCGCCCGCCCGCAGGTTCAGCGCCTGCAATTCCCCGGCTTGATAGCGCAGCAGATCCAGCCGCGCATCCCGCTCCTGCCCGGCCTGGCGCAACTGCTCCAGCTTCTGCCGCAAGGCACGCCAGGTGTCGTAATGCCCGGCCAGTTCCGTCAGCAGGGGTTGATTGGCCGCGTAATCATCCAGCAGCCGCCGTTGCAACTCGCGCTTCAGCAGGGACTGATGCTCATGCTGGCCGTGGATATCCACCAGTTGCTCGCCCAGTTCCTTGAGAGCCTGCAAGGGCTGGGGAATGCCGTCGATATAAACCCTGGAACGACCGTTGCTGCCGATCACCCGGCGCAGATGGCACTCCGGGCCGCCGCCCAGTTCCCGCTCTGCCAGCCAGTCGCGCACCTCCGGCAGCTCGCCGAGGTCGAAGATGGCACTGATATCGGCGCGTTCGGCGCCGTGGCGCACCACGCTGCTGTCGGCCCGATCCCCCAACAGCAGACCCAGCGCATCGACGATGATCGACTTGCCCGCCCCCGTTTCGCCGGTGAGGACGCTCATCCCCGTATCCAGGTCCAATTCCAGGTGTTCGACGATGACGAAATCACGAATCTGTAGTTGGGTCAACATACTTGCTTCCCGGCGGGTGGCAAGGTAAGGGGGCTTCGGCTGGCCGCTAGCGCTTCGGCAAGGTGGGCGGTTCCGCCGCGAACGGCGAGACGTCGGGAACGGCTCCCCAACTCAGCTTGGCCCGCAGCAGGCGGAAATAATCATGATTGGCGGGATGGATCAGGCGCAGTCTGCACTGTTTTTTGCGGATCACGATACGGTCCTCCGGCTCGATGGGCAGGCTGATCTGGCCATCGCAGGTCACCTGGGTTTGGGTGTTATTGGTGACACTCAACGCAATTTCGATTTGGCTGTCGGCGCTCAATACGATCGGGCGATGGGTCAGGCTGTGAGGACAGATCGGCACCAGCAGCACCGTTTCCAGGGTGGGATGGATGATCGGACCGCCGCCGGACAGGGCATAGGCCGTCGATCCGGTAGGGGTGGAAATGATCAGACCGTCGGCCCGGTAGGCATTGAGAAACTGGCCATCGATATAGGTATCCACTTCGATCATGCGCGCCACGTCGCGCTTGTGCACGACCACGTCGTTCAACGCATCCGCGAGGGGGATGACTTGGCCCGCCCGGAGGATGTCCGCATGCAGCAGCGAGCGTTCCTCTTCGCGAAATTGACCGCACAGGATAGCCTCCAGGCTGGTGGGGATCTCACCGGGGGAGACTGCGGCCAGAAAACCGAGCCGGCCCAGATTGACACCCAGAATAGGCACTTGAAAATCCACCAGCGAGCGGGCCGCATTGAGAATGGTGCCATCGCCCCCCAGCACGATGACCAGATCGCAGTGTCGCCCCAGCGTCTGGCGGTCCGCCACTTCCAGGCCGTCGGTGGGCATCAGGCCGGCGGAGGACTCATCCAGCAGCACCCGCAGGTCGCTCCGCCGCATACAGGCGGCGATCTGCTGCGCCAGTGCGCCGGCCACGCTGGGGTCGCCGTATTTTCCAATCAGACCGATCGTGCTGAAAATATAAGGCATGGCATCAGGACAGCGGGTGGACTTAGGCGGGTTCAACCTTATCATTATCTCGGGACTGTGGCCAGCGGGTCCTGTCTACAGGTGACGTTGGGAGTGATCGAACCGGGCCAGCGTGGCGGGTCCGAAGCGGGTATACCGGTATACCGCCATTTCCTGCGCGATAACCCTGCATACACTATAATTACCAATTACGTTATCAGGCTACCAACTTAAGGCGGGACAATCCGACCCTGGGAGCGCCGGCGTCCTCGCCGGCCCCAGGGCATCGACGCCAGTCAACAGCCGGCAAAATGCCGGCGCTCCTAGTGAATCCCCGTAGGGGCGGTTCGCGAACCGCCCCTACGGGCTCAGCCTGTAAAGCGTCCCGACTTAAGTGGATACCCCGTTATCACAGCCATTAGGAGGCTGTTATGGCTACCGTAATCGACACCCAAACCTATTTCCCCACTCACTACTGGCATAAGCTCGCGGATGGACGGATTCAATGCGACGTTTGCCCGCGGTTTTGCAAACTCCACGAGGGGCAGCAGGGCTTGTGCTTCGTCCGCGCCCGGCAGCAGGATCGGATCGTCCTGACGACCTATGGTCGTTCCAGCGGTTTCTGCGTCGATCCGATCGAGAAAAAGCCGCTGAACCATTTTCTACCCGGCACGCCGATTCTGTCGTTCGGCACCGCCGGCTGTAATCTGGCCTGCAAGTTCTGTCAGAACTGGGACATGAGCAAGTCCCGCGAGATGGACACGCTGGCCGATGCCGCTTCGCCGGACCAGATCGCCCGGGCGGCGCGCGATCTGGACTGCCGCAGCGTGGCCTATACCTATAACGATCCCGTGATTTTTATGGAATACGCCATCGACGTGGCCAAAGCCTGCCGGGAATACGGCATCAAGTCGGTGGCGGTTACCGCCGGCTATATGTGCGAGGAACCCCGCCGCGAGTTCTATCGCTATATGGACGCCGCCAACGTGGACCTGAAGGCCTTTACCGAGCCGTTCTACTGGAAGATCTGCGGCGGCCATTTGCAACCGGTGTTGGATACCCTGGTCTATCTCAAGCGTGAGACTCAGGTCTGGTTCGAAATCACCACCCTGCTGATTCCGGGCGAAAATGACTCCGATAAGGAACTGGAGGAAATGACCCAATGGATAATGACCCAGTTGGGGCCGGATGTGCCGCTGCACTTTACCGCCTTTCATCCCGACTGGAAGATGCTGGACCATCCGGCCACGCCGGCGTCCACCCTGACACGGGCGCGGCGGATTGCGCTGAATAACGGCATTCGCTATGTCTACACCGGCAACGTCCACGACGAGGATGGCGGCAGCACCTATTGTCATCAGTGTGGCAATAAGCTGATCGGACGGAACTGGTATGTGCTGACGGACTGGCATCTGACCGCCGATGGGCGTTGTGACCGCTGTGGTGCTGCCTGCGCGGGCGTATTCGACGCCCGTCCCGGCCACTGGGGCTCCCGGCGCCTGCCGGTACGGCTGAGCAGTTATGCGTGAGTTTGGGTATAAGCCCCGCCCTCGGCGCGATGGATAATGTCGCCTCCGGCCCTGGACGGGTATCGCGGCGGGAGCGCTGAGTGACGTCCATGTGTCTGATTCTGTTCGCCTATCGCTCTCATCCGGAATATGAACTGCTGCTTGCCGGCAACCGTGATGAGTACTATGACCGTCCCACGGCGCCCATGGCGTTTTGGGAGGACGCGCCGGAGCTGCTGGCCGGGCGGGATCTGGCGGCGGGTGGCGCCTGGTTTGGAGTCACCCGTAACGGGCGCTTTGCGGCCATCACCAATTACCGTGATCCCAGCACGCTGCGCCCCGATGCGCCCTCGCGGGGTCCTTTGGTGAGCGATTATCTGCGAGGCCGGGAATCGGCCCGGGAGTATTTGCAAAACCTACTGCCCAGGGCGGCGGTTTACAACGGCTTCAACCTGCTGCTGGGTGACGCCGAAGGGTTGTACTATTACTCCAATCGGGGTGGTGCGCCACGGGCGCTGGAACCGGGTCTTTACGGTTTGAGCAATCACCTGCTGAGCACCCCCTGGCCCAAGGTGGAGCGGGGTATCAAGGGTTTGGCCGGCCTGTTGCGTGAAGCGACCGAACCGGACGCCGCCGCCTTGTTGCGCTTGCTGGAAGACCGCCGCCGCGCTCCCGATCACCTGCTGCCGAATACCGGCGTCGATTTGGAGTGGGAGCGCCTGCTCTCGCCGCTGTTTATCGAAAGTCCCAGCTATGGCACCCGCTCCTCCATGGTTCTGCGGATCGACCGCCAGGGCTGGATCGAGGTGACGGAGAAAAGCTGGCCGGAGGGCAGGATCCGCGCTTTTCACTTTGGGAGCCGGCTTCCAGCCGGCTTCCAACCCCCTACCCCAACCCTCCCCCACAAGCGGGGAGGGAGTTTTTATACAGGCTCTTAATGGTTTATACGATGTGGGACGCCGAGGCGGTTGTATGGGTAGCCTTGAGGTGCGTAGCCCGTCTGTTAGGGGCTTGCAAAGAGAGGAGCGCCTATTCAGGGATGCAGACCTGCACACCATGAGCGCCACCACTTCTGCCTGCTGTATACTAAGCTTCGAACATAACCCTTAACCATACTGTTGGAGTTATCAAGGAGCAACATCATGATTTCTTTACAGACCCCGCAGCGGGAACGACTACGGGATTTGATCGACGAACGCTGCCTGATCACAGCTGCAGCCTTGACGCTAAGTACCGGAACTGTCTCGTCTTTCTACTTCGACTGCAAGAAGGTGACGTTAGATGGTGAGTGCTTGAGCCTGATCGCCGATGCCTGTCTGGAAGAAATTGCTAAATTACCTTCGCCACCTACGGCTATCGGCGGTTTAACAATGGGCGCTGATTTCATCACGGCAGCCGTGGCCTTAAGGGCTTTTGAGAAAGGACTGCCAACGATTAAAGGTTCAATCGTAAGAAAAGAACCCAAAAAGCACGGCACCCGCAACCACATTGAAAACGAATTGCCAGCCGGGACTCGCATCGTATTGGTCGATGATGTGATTACCACAGGGAACTCTACCAAGCTGGCGGGAGAAAAATTCCTGGAAGAGGGCTATGAGGTTGTGGGAATCATTGCTCTGATCGATCGGGAAGCGGGCGGAGCAGAAAGGCTTTCTGAGCAGTTTGGGGTCCCTGTGCGCGCCATCTTCAGGAAAAGCGATTTCCCGCGGATTAATCAACATGCAAGAACTGGCGAAAAAGTTGCAGTCAACGCTTGAAAGACAAGACCTCTACCAGTAAGCGTTCACCCCCCTCCCCCTAGCCCCCTCCCACAAGGGGAGGGGGAATACGCTAAGTAGCTGTTTTGCAATAACTCCCTCCCCCCTTGTGGGGGAGGGTTGGGGTGGGGGGTCTGAACGGTTACCTCTACCACGATCCATCAACGACTGCAAGACGCCTTATTAATTCCACTCAAGCGGGCAGTGGACAGTCTGAAGACTGATAATGTGGATGGGAAATTAGCCGCTCTTGATGAGATCATCCGTGCTTACCTGAGCAGCTAGCGTTAGCTCGTAGGTTGGGGTGAGGCACGAACCCCAACATTTCGGCCTGTACAATTGATTCGCCGGCTCAAAGGACTGTCAGCTTCACCTATCTGGGGTTGAGCCTGCGCCATTCCCAAGGCGTCTGTTGGGCGCCCGGTTGTGACCAGATCCCCAACCGGTCCTGCCTGGCCTGAAGCTGGGCCACCTGATAGGCCCTGGATTGGTTGTATTGCTCATAGACGGCGGCGCCACCCCGGCGCACCATTTCCAGGCCCACATCCTGGTAGCCGTTCAGGATCCGGGCGACGACACGGCCGTAGCGCTGATCGATATCCATCACTTCCAGCTTGATATGGGGATTGGGCAACAACCCACGCAGCAATTCGCGGGACTGCTCGCCCCAGGGTTTCTGGCCCATCTCAGGGGCGTCGATGCCGAACAGTCGCACCTTTAATTTGCCTTCGGGACAGCGCGCGGTAACCGTATCGCCATCGTGTATATCGATAAGCTGACAGCCCAGACTGGTTCCCTTCGCCGGCATCGGCGAATTCGGTTCATGCAGCAGTTGGGTGACCGCAAACACGGCGATCGTCAGCACCGCGATCAGCAAAGGCCCGCTGCCTTTGTGGCGGCGGGCCTGACTCAGGCTGTTGCGCAGGAGTTGCTGCAACAGTTTTAACAGATCACGCTTCACGCCGCGCCCCGCTCAACCGCGCGCGACGGCCAGCGCCTGATCGAGATCGGCGAGGATATCGTCGCTATGTTCCAGGCCGATGGACAGCCGTACCAGATCTGCGGTAACCCCTGCCTGGGCCAGTTCGTCCGGAGAAAGCTGGCGGTGCGTGGTGGTCGCCGGATGGCAGGCCAGGGACTTGGCGTCGCCGATGTTCACCAGCCGGGTCACCAGTTGCAGGGCGTCGATGAATTTCGCGCCCTGCTCCCGTCCCCCCTGGATGCCGAAGCTCATGACGCCGGAGCCGCGTCCGCTCAAATATTTATCCACCAGCGGCTTTTCGGGACTGTCCTCCAGCGCCGGATATTTCACCCAGGTGACTTGCGGCTGGGTTTGCAGATACTTGGCCACCCTCAGGGCGTTATCGCAGTGACGGTCCATCCGCACCGGCAGGGTTTCGATGCCCTGCATGATCAGGAAGCTGTTGAAGGGTGACAGGGCGGCGCCGGTATTGCGCAGGGCCACCACCCGGGCGCGGGCGATATAGGCGGCCGCCCCCATGGCCTCGGTGAACACCACGCCATGGTAGGACGGATCGGGCTGTCCAAGCCGGCGATAGCGGTCCTTCTGGTCGGCCCAGGGGAACTTGCCGGAATCCACCAGAATGCCGCCGATGCTGGTGCCGTGGCCGCCCATGTATTTGGTCAGCGAGTGCATGACGATATCGACGCCGTGCTCGACAGGCCGGCACAGATAGGGAGTCGGGACAGTATTGTCCACCATCACCGGCACGCCGTTGGCATGGGCCATGGTGGAAAGGGCTTGCAGATCCGTCACATTCAGGGCCGGATTGCCTAACGATTCGCAGAATATCAGCTTGGTCTTGCCGTCGATCAGGCGGGCCATGCCGGCCATATCCCGGTAATCGGCGAAACGCGCCTCGATGCCGAACTGCGGCAGGGTATGGGCGAACAGATTATAAGTGCCGCCGTAGAGCGTGCTGGTGGCGATGATATTGTCGCCGCTTTCGGCGATAGTCAGGATGCCGGCGGTGATGGCGGCCATGCCGGAGGCGAAGGCCAGCGCACCGATGCCGCCTTCCATCGCCGCCACCCGCTGTTCCAGCACGGCGGTGGTGGGATTCATGATCCGGGTGTAGATATTGCCTTCGACCTTGAGGTCGAACAGATCGGCGCCGTGCTGGGTGCTGTCGAAGGCGTAGGAGGTCGTCTGATAGATCGGCACGGCGACCGCCTTGGTGGTGGGTTCGGGCTTGTAGCCGCCGTGAATGGCCAGAGTTTCGAGTTTCATGGGGTGGTTCCTGGTGAGATACGGTAACGGCTGGCATTGTAAGAAGTTCACCGGAGTTCGTCACGGCTTAAAGGTAACCGTTTAGCCCCCTCTCATCTGCTTGCAGGGCTGACAAGGGTAGGGATTGACTTTCCCCTCCTTTTCAAGGAGGGGTGGCGCGTAAGCGCCGGGGTGGTTGCTGGGGTGGTTTCACAGTTTCTCTTGCCACCCGTGCGCCCGATTCAAGGCTTGCCAAAGTCTTATTTCAGCCAGCGTCTTCTCAGGGAATTTTGTAAGGAAGGTTGAAAATTCGGTGCGAAGTATAATACTTATCATGATAAGCGGCGTAACCGTGGCCTGATTGCAGACCCAGGCAAGCCGAAACTTCATCGAACCACCGGTAGCGTTCACCGACGGAGGGGAGCAGGCTTTGTTGTGGCGACGGCTTGCGACCGCTTTAGAACCCTAACTTGTCGAAACCGAGAAATAGAGGTTGTTATGCACCCGAGTACCTGGACCATTAAGTACATGCTGAGGCCGGTAGCGCGTTGTCGCAGCGGCTGCCCTCGTTAGCCGCAAGAGAATGAGTCGCCGATGCCTGCGCTACTGGAACAGTTAACCTGGCTGTCCATGGCCAATGCCTCTATTGCGTTCACTGTCACGGAAACCAAGCTTTTCCACCACCTCCGTGAATGGATGAAGGGGAAGAATTCCTTCCTGGGCGAACTCGTCTCTTGCGGCTACTGTTTCGGCCACTGGTCAGCCTTCCTGCTGGTGGCGATCTATCAACCTCGACTGCTCGAGCGGTGGTGGCCGCTCGACTACTTCCTTACGGCCCTCGTTATTGCCTGGTTAAGCGGTTTCCAGTGGGCCTTGCTGTGCTGGGTGATGCAGAAAGGGGGAAAGTAGGTTTTTTACCGACAGTGACAAGCCGGCTGGAAGCCGGCTCCACTCTCTAATACCGTAACAAGCCGGCTACTGCCCTGGCTCGATCTGTCCGGCTATGATCCCCAACCGGCGGAATTTTTACAGGCCCTGGAGAATCACCGCTGGACGGTCGAAGGATTCAAGCTGGTGCGCAGCCGGACGATTCCGACTCTGGATGCGCCCTGCGGGCGCTATCTGAGCTATCGGCAGCTTATCGAATGCGGCGAAACCCAGGCCCGCACCGGCTTGCCGAACCGGCCGCGGGAGCCGGACAGCTATACGGCCCTGCACGATCTGACAGTCAACATTCTCGATCCGGTGATCGAGTATTTCGGGATGATCGAGCTGACCTACGGCTTTTGCTCGCCCGAACTGGCCAGGCGCATTCCGGGACGGATCGCGCCAGCACTCGATCAGCATGCCGCCGCTGAGAAAAAACGCAACGGCGAACCCATTTGCGAGCGACTGGGTACGGCGTGTGATTTTTTGGTAAACGTTCCCTCCTCTCGCCTGCTGGCGGTCAATCATCTTCCAAAACCGCGGCAAGGCAATCCAGTACCTGCCGGATGATCACGTCAGGTACTTTTTCCACGAAGCTGGCCTTGCGGGCCGCCCAGTCGAGAGACTTGATCTGGTGGACATGCACTGAACCATCGGTGCGCAGCCCGAAGCCCAGCAACGAGATCAGAAATCCACTGTTACGGGCAACCTCCGCGGCTCCTCCGGAAATGGGACACACCAGCGCCAGGCGGAACCGCTGATTGAAGCTGCGTGGGGAGACGACCAGGCAGAAGTGATTACCCTTCATCTCCTGGCCGCTTGCCGGGTCGAACTGAAGGTGCAGAATGTCACCGCGTTCGGGAATCATTCCTCATTCCCCACCGCCGGCATTTCATCCCAGCCTTCGGCGCGACAAAGGCCGGGTGGCGTAGCCGCCAGCAGTTCCACCAGTTTGGGGCGTTGCCGTCCGGGCTTGAGCTTCAACTCGTCTCCATTGATCTCGATGCAGACGAGGGAGCCCGCTTCGAGACGGTTTTGCTCGGCGTAGGCTTGGGGGATGGTCACGATCAACGATCCGCCGGAGCGACGCAGTGCGGCAGTTGGCATCGAGGTTACCTCCAATAAGTTTTACCATAGTAAAACATGCCAACCACTTTACCTGCAAGGCGATGAATCGTTCGGACGCTGTTTCGCTCTATTTATGAAGTCATGAGAACCTGACAGGTGGTAAGTTGACCATCTATCACGGATAATTCCCGCTCAAACGGCGAGTCGATATTACAATATCAGCGATGCAATCAGCTCACGGACATCAGGAATAATCAGAATGAGCGAGTCATTCCACGTTTTCCTCAGCCACAACAGCAAAGACAAACCGACGGTGCGGCAACTGGCTCAGGCGCTGCAGGCGCGCGGTCTCAAAGTCTGGCTGGATGAAGAGCAACTCGTGCCGGGACGGCCCTGGCAGGAGGCGCTGGAAGCGGTCATTCAAACGATACGGACTGCCGCCGTCTTGGTCGGCAAGGACGGCCTCGGTCCCTGGCAAGACCCGGAGATGCGCGCCTGTCTGTCGGAATTCGTGAATCGTCATCTGCCGGTGATTCCGGTGCTGCTGCCCGGCGCACCCGTCAAACCGGAATTGCCGCTGTTCCTCCGCCGCGCCTTCACCTGGGTCGATCTGCGCGACGGATTGACCGACGACGGGCTGGATCGGCTGATTACCGGCATCAGGGGGCGAAGATTCTGGGAGCGTTTCGATCCGCTAAAAAAAGAAGTACAGTTTCTTTATTACTGGCTAACAATTATCGCTTCTGCCTTTGCGATAATCGGTGCGATAACCGGTGTGATAATCGGTGGAGTTCAGCTTTATTTATCTTTCCGGCATCCCATACACTCCTCTCCGAGCACAGTTCCGCAAATAATACCTCCAGCCACCGAAGCTCGGCTGAAGGTCTATGAAGCCGCTTATGAGGCAGCAGCCAAGATTCAGGAGGCCGGAAGGCGGTGCGAGATGTTGGGCGCTGCCTTCAATAGGCTCAGCGACGAGGACAAGAAGCTGGGCCAAGACTCTTCTTCCTCCGAAAAGTGGATCGCGTCCTTGATCGAGGGTAGGATCTGTAGCGAGGACATTTCCAAGAGCGACGATCATTTCCGCGCTGTTGACAGGGCCGTCAGGGTGGCGGAAGCGAGCCCAACCCCGAAGGCTGTCGGCGACGCCGCGGACGCCTTCAATGCGCTCGATGCTTTCGATCGGTCCAGCTCTAGCCAAGAGAAGCCTCAAATCGCGGAGGCAAGAGAATTCGCGGAGGCTTGGGACGCGAGCAATACGCGGATCGCGACAGTCATGCGCGAGGCGGCGTATTTCGAACGCGATAGATCACCGGATGCCTATGTCCGGCTTCATGATGCCGTGAGTCAGATAACGGACTTCGATCACTCTCGGCTGAACGACGCCCAAAAGTCTACCTTGGCGAGAGTCGACGATGCTGTCCAACGGGTTATTAAAAGCCGTGCTCACATCTTGCACTTGTCACCGCTTGTCACCAAAGCGGAGCAGGAACGCAGTACCTCCGCACTGCAACAACTGATTGCGGCGCTGGTGACAATCACTGCGTTCGACGAGGCTGTGAGCATTCCTGAACAAAAAAGCGTGCTAAAACATGCGCAATCGATTGCTATACCGCTAGCCTGGACTCTGCTCCAACAGCGACTGGAGGCCCTGAGCCATGACGATAGTTCTGCCAATTACCACGCCGTTGCGGATATCTATCAGATTCTGAAAAATGCCCCGCCAGAGGGGCGGACTGAAGAACAACAACGCTTGCTTGAACAAGCAGAAAAAGTCGCTGGCATCCTTGCCGATAGCGATCCGCGCCTGCAGCAACTGCTTGACGCTGCATCACGGTTGCAGAAACAAGGCGCATCCACAGACGACAGTATCTTCGATATCCTGCATGTGATTACATCATTCGATCGCAGGCGTTTTGAGCAGCGGCACCAAGAAGCATGGGATATGCTTTCCCGATATGAGGCGATCGTGCGTGGCCCCGAGCACGGTTTGACAAAAGCCACACCGATTTTCGTGTCGCCCACGGAGACTCCAAATCCGGAACTACGCGTGGGCTCTCGCTTGCACGAAAAGCTGCTCAAGGCAGGTTATAATGTTCTGGAAAATCGCTATTCCGTTGATGCTGCCGTTAAGGTGGAAGTAACGATTCAGGTAGTTGGAGATCCAAGCTGCTACTCGCCTGGCTTCGGCATACTGTGTAACGCCACCGTCCGCGCCGACATTCGTGCTTATTGGACCGTAAACGGCAAGGATATTTTTTCAGGTCCGGTCGTCAAGACCGAGAAAAGAAAAAGTATTGACGAGGCCAAAGATGCAGCCACGGACACGACCATTGACGCTATAGTTGGCTCGTTTCAGAACCAGACGGAGAAGTAGCCATGACCGCTAATCCTTTTTGAAAGGTATTAGTGGGAAGTTAATTGGAACGATTGCAGCCGGTCCCATGGGCTTTCCCGCCGCATCTTGTGCATTCGTCGCAGCAGCGGTACGTGTTATGAACCTGAGAACAAACGTAAACGTGTCCGGAGAGCCTTTAGGCTTACCAGAGTACTTAACAACCAGTATGACTGATTGTCCTGGTTCCATGAATGTATATTGTTCTCGGTTTTCGGCCTCTTTCATTAGATTTACACAATCGTAGTTGCTGGTATTACAAATCGGGAAGTCCGTCGTTCCATTAAAATCCAGTGTGCTCCCCGTGTTGGTCGAGCCTTGGCCCCACCGCATTAAGACAGCGTAAAGACCCTCTTTCCTCGTATTTTCAAGGAGCATTTGGACAAGGACTTGGTTTTCAATGAGCGTGGCGCTCGTGATGTTCGCTTTCAACCCAGAGGACTGAAACGGGAGACTCTTCGATCCGGCAGACGGGCCCGCCTCTTGAGCCGACACGGGTTTTATGTGGCTCATCATCCCGAGCATTATGACGAGAATTAGACTGATAAAGCTTTTAGTGGCTTGCATAACTCATACCCTCTGATCACTTCATTTCACTGCGGATGTTTGCAACGACGTGTAGTTTACAACACTTATCCATAATATCAAAAACGGGGCTCGTAGATTGGAGTGAAGCACGAACCCCAACATTTCCCGGTCGGGAAGCGGCTGACGTGGTTGAACTCAAGCGCAAAGGTCGGGTAAGACGATGAACGAGTTAATGGTTTATGCGATGTGGGACACCGAGGCGGGTGTATGGGTAGCGACCAGCGAGGATGTTCCGGGGCTGGCGACCGAGGCCGACGCCGTCGAGAAGTTGATAGCCAAGCTCAAGGTCATGATTCCCGAGCTGCTGGAGGCGAATGGTTATCCCCTGGAAGCTGAGGTTCCTTTCCGCCTGGAAGCGGCGCGCACCGAACGCGCGAGCGTGGTCTGAATGGAAAACTTCACACCCCTTCTTAAGAAATTGCTGCAGCAAGTAGGGCGTCACTTTGTCCGTCCTGGCAAGGGCGATCATGAAATCTGGAGCAACCCCGCGAACAGTCACCACTCACCCACTTTAAGCAGGCGCTTACCTGTTGTTCGTCCCTTCCAGACCGATGACCAGCCGTTTGCCCAATAAGCACACGGCTTGTGCGATCCGGGGCAACTTGGTCCCGTGGCGAGGATCCAACATCCGGCGCACCTCTTTCTCATCCACCCCCAGCCGTTTCGCCAGTTCCACCTTGGTGACGCCCGCCTCGCGCATCGCGATATAGAGTGCTGCCTTCGCCACTGTTTCGGCAGGTGGCGATACCAAATATTCGCCCTCGCACGGGCTCGAAGGGAGCGGCAGGGACTCATCCACCTGCATCCGTGCGGCGAAAGCTTCGTCCATGGCATCAGCCGCTTCCGCCAGAGCGTCCGTCACGTTTTCTCCCTGAGTGATGACCTCGGGCAGGTCCCGGCAAGTCACCACGAAGCCACCCTCTTCAGCCGGGGCGAGTAGGACAGGGTATTCAAAGCGATTCATTCTGTCTCCGATTCGTGCAAATCTTTATCGGTAATGCCAAGCTGATCGAGCATGGCGTGATAGGTGCCGGTCTTGAGTTCATCCTTGGGGTTACGGACAGTCGTTTTACGGCTCCCATAATAGAGCATAACATGGCTTCCCTTGCCGCGGGAGGCATTCAGCACCACCGGTATGCCGCGCCACTTACCCAGTGCTTTGACTTTCCTAATGAATTCGTTCCCCTTCATGGCGCCCATTGTCGGACATTGATGCCCGATCATCAAGCCAGGAAAGTCAATCGCCTGGTTTTCAGCTCGTAGATCTCGTAGGTTGGGGTGAGGTACGAACCCCAACATTTCACGGTCGGGAGACGGCTGACGTGGTTGAACTCAAGCGCAAAAGTTGGGTAAGACGATGAACGAGTTAATGGTTTATGCGATGTGGGACGCCGAGGCGGGCGTATGGGTAGCGACCAGCGAGGATGTTCCGGGGCTGGCGACCGAGGCCGACACTGTCGAGAAGTTGATAGCCAAACTCAAGGTCATGATTCCCGAGTTGCTGGAGGCGAATGGCTATCGCCTGGAACATCGACGAGATCAAGACGCAGCCGCTTGCCCAACACGGCGGCGGCGCGCTGCATGGTGTAGAGGGTCACAGCGGTATGCGCGGGATCCAGCAGGCGGTCCAGTTGTGACCGGCTGGTTTTCATCCGCCGCGCCATTTCCACCTTGGAAAGCTGCTGCTGCTTCATCGCCTGGTCGATCTGCCAGGCCAGCACGTGCTTGATCGCGGTCTCC
>CAIMUS010000260.1 GCA_903844665.1 uncultured Pseudomonadota bacterium | reverse complement strand
TCCTCGAAAAGCTCAAAGCCCAAACCCGGCTCTTGAGCTTCATAGTACTCGACAGCTTCGCCTAGCTCGCGCTCAGCCGGCTGTAAAAATCTAATCTTCACGATTTCTTATACTTCTTAAACACGGCTTCAGCCGGAATTGCTTCTAATTCTCCAGCTTCATAGGCGTTGATTCGATCTTCTACCTCCTTAGCCCAGAGAGCATCGACGGTCGGATCAGGTTGATCGAGACTGGCCAAAAGCTCTTCGACCAAAGCGGCTCTGTCTTTCGGCGAGAGCGCCAAAGCTTGTTCTAAAATGACTTCTGTGTGCTCCAACATGGCGTTACCTCAACAATTCAGCGACTTTATGATAGCACTTCAGGGTAGCTGTCGTGCCAAATCCAACGTGTCTGAGAAGTGGTAGCCCGGATGCAGGCCGAAGGCCGGAATCCGGGATTTGGGGTGAACCCGGATTGCGCTTCACCAGGTAGGGGCGCGATTAATCACGCCCCTACTCCCGCTCCATCCAGGCTTACGCTGCTGTACAATCCTACGGCGCCTACACCCTCGGAGCTTACCGCCAAGCAATGACCAGCCCAAGCCAATCGCTAGCTACCCGCCCGCCGGACAAGATCTCCGCCTGGGAACCGCTGCGCCAGCCCCTGTTTCGGGCGCTGTGGATCGCCGCCGTGGTCTCCAATATCGGCACCTGGATGCACGATGTCGGCGCCGGCTGGTTGATGACTTCGCTTTCGCCATCGCCGGTGATGGTATCCCTGGTGCAGGCGGCGACCACCTTGCCGGCGATGCTGCTGTCGCTGCCGGGGGGTGCGCTCGCCGATATCCTGGACCGCCGCCGTCTGCTGATCGGCGCCCAACTCTGGATGCTGCTGATGGCCGGGTTGTTGGGTGTCCTTACCGTGACCGGGATAACGACCGCCTGGTGGTTGCTGGCGTTCACCTTTGCGTTGGGCTGTGGCACTGCCTTGACCTTACCGGCCTGGTCGGCGATCGTGCCGGAACTGGTGCCGCGGGCGCAATTGCACGGCGCCATTGCCTTGAACAGCATGGGCTTCAATGTCGCCCGCGCTATCGGCCCGGCGCTGGCCGGCCTGATCGTGGCGGCCACCGGACCGGGCAGCGTCTTCCTGCTTAATGCGGTGTCTTTCCTGGGTATCGTGATCGTGCTGCTGCGCTGGCGCCGCCAGCCCCGCGAGAGCACCCTGCCGGCGGAGCGTTTTTTCAGCGCGGTCAGAATCGGTCTGCGTTACGCCCGTCATGCGCCACAGTTGCAAATGGTATTGCTGCGGGGTGGCGCTTTTTTCCTGTTCGCCAGTGCGCTGTGGGCGTTATTGCCTTTGGTGGTCCGCCGCGAACTGGGCGCCGGACCCGAGGTTTACGGCGGTCTGACGACCTGTATCGGCATTGGCGCGGTCGCCAGCGCTTTATTGCTGCCCCGGCTGCGATCCCGCCTCACGCGGGATGCGCTGCTGAGAATCGCTACACTGCTCTATGCCGTCGCGCTACTGGCGCTGGCCACGATACAGAACATTTATCTATTGGGTATCGCCATGCTCTTCAGCGGCGCCGCCTGGCTGACCATCATGTCCTCGCTGATGGTGACGGCGCAACTGGCGCTGCCTGAATGGGTACGGGCGCGCGGGCTGGGGCTCTTTATGGTAATGTTCATGGCCAGCCTGGCGGGCGGCAGTGCGCTTTGGGGACAGGTGGCCAAGCTGGCCGGTATTCCTGCCGCACTGACTCTGGCGGCGCTGGGAGCGCTTATCAGCCTTTTGTTGACCTGGCGGTTGCGCCTGGGCGGTGGTGAACCGGTCGATTTCGCGCCGTCGTTGCATTGGCCGGTGCCTCTGGTCGAACAGGAACCTGAACCGGACCGGGGGCCGGTCCTGGTGACGTTGGAATACCGCATCGATCCGATCAGGCGGCAGGAATTTCTGGCGCTGATGCAACAACTGGGCGAGACGCGGCGACGCGATGGCGCTTTTATGTGGGGTCTGTTCCATGACGCCGCCGCCGCCGACCGTTTTCTGGAATGCTTTATGGCGGAATCCTGGCTGGAACACCTGCGCCAGCACGAACGGGTCACGGTGGCGGATCGCGCCGTACAGGAACAGATTAACCAATGCCTGCTGGAGCCGGGCGGTCCCCAGGTTTTCCATTACCTTGCGAGTGGTGTCGAGCCATGAACGTCAGATTAGATCGCTTCTGATTATGGAACAAGTCGCTGCACTGCAACCCGTCATTATCCTGCTGGTCATCGGTATCCTGGCGATCCTGCTGACCCGGCCGTTAGGGTTAAGTCCCATTGTCGGCTATCTGCTCGCCGGCATACTGATCGGTCCGCATGGCCTGGGCGTCGTCGCCGAAAACGAGACGACCCATCTGCTGGCCGAATTGGGCGTGGTGTTTCTGCTGTTCGATATCGGGGTGCATTTCTCGCTGGGTCATCTGTGGGAAGCCCGCCGCGCCATTCTGGGCTTCGGACCGCTGCAGGTCGGCCTCTGCACCCTCGGCCTGGGGAGCCTGGCGCTGTTGCTGGGTTTCGGCTTCGCCTACGCCGTCCTGCTCGGCGCCACGCTGGCGCTCTCGTCCACGGCGGTCGCCGTGCAGACCCTGACGGAGCACGGGCAGCAGCGTTGCCCGATCGGGATTACGGCCACCGCCGTGCTGGTCTTTCAGGATATCTGCGCCATCTTTCTGCTGATTCTGGCCAGTTCCCTGGAGAATCCGGCGATTCCCCTGAGCAACGCGCTGGCCCTGGCCGCCCTGAAGGCGGTGCTGGCTTTCGCGGCGGCGATCCTGATCGGGCGGTTGCTGATCGGGCCGCTTTTCAAGGTACTGGCGAAGACCAATGACAGCGAGATATTTACCGCCACCGCTTTGCTGATCGTCCTGGTGACGGCGGGAGCCACCGGGTTATGGGGTCTTTCCCTGACGCTCGGCGCCTTTCTGGGCGGCATGATCATCTCCGAGACCCCTTACCGCCATGTGATTCGCACCGAGGTCAAGCCGTTTCGCGGGCTGTTGCTCGGCTTTTTCTTTATCACCGTGGGGATGGCGCTGGACACCACCGTGCTGTTGCGCTCCTGGGGGCAGATTGTGTTATTCCTGGTGCTGCTGCTGAGCCTCAAGACCGTACTCATCTTTCTGACCGCCCGGTTGCTACGTGTGCCGTTGCAGGGCGCCCTGCAACTCGGCTTTCTGCTATCGCAGGGCAGCGAGTTCGCTTTCGTGATTCTGGGCATGCCGGCCTTGCATAACGTGCTCGGCCCGGAGTGGGTGGCGGTGGCGATGACGGGAGTCGCCGCCAGCCTGGCGCTGACGCCGGCGCTGACCGAGTGGGGTTACCGCTTTGCCAAACGGCTGGCGAGCCAGGAAATGGCCGCCTGCCAGCAGGGTATCAAATCATCCATCCCGCAGGAGCTCCCTCCCGTGGTGATCTTCGGCATGGACGAGGTCGGCCGCTGTGTGGCCGATGCCCTGGAGTCGCACCATATTGCCTATACGGCCCTGGAAATGGCCCATGGTCGGTTCGTGCGGGCGAATGCCGATGGCTACGTAGTGGCGTTCGGCGATCTGGCCGATCTGCGCCTGCTGGAGACCCTGCAAATCGGCCAACGGATGACCATGGTGATCACCCTGGCCCGCTACGAGATTTCCCAGGAACTGACGCCCATCCTGCGGGATCGGTATCCCCATCTGACCCGCTTCGTGGCGGTCGATACGGCGGAGGAGAAAGCCAGATTCGACGCCTTGGGCATGAAAGCGGTGATCATCCAGAGCATTCCGAAAGGGCTGGACCTGGCGGCGGCGGTATTGCTGGATTATGGGATCGGCGAGCGGGTCGTCTATGACTGGATGCGGCGACAGCAGGAGCAGGCGTTGGAGACGGCGGGCGGCTTGACGCTGGCGCTGAACGAGGTGGCTTGATGGACGAATATATCGAACACAAGCGTTGTGCCTGGTGCGGTAATGACCCCTTGTATGTCGCCGGTACTGGTTCAGTCTGATTATCCTCCAACTCATTAATTGTTAATCAAATACTGAAGATAGGCAGCCTTTGAATTCTCAATACTTGCGCCCATGAAAGACCCTCTTTCAAGATGCCCAAAGCAACGGCAGGCACGTGCTGAGTCGTAAAGTGCTTGCGAATAAAATTATGGACAATCCAAAAAACATCTAAGGTTCTTTGCAAACCCGTTTTCTTTTTCGCATAGGTATTCGTTTTGCGTCGATAGGCCGAATTCCGTCGCCGCAGTGAAGCATTC
>CAIMUS010000259.1 GCA_903844665.1 uncultured Pseudomonadota bacterium | reverse complement strand
GTCTACCAGTTCCACCACATCGGCCTTTGTCATTGCGCGGGTTGCGGCGGCGGCGCTTGAGGTACGTCCGCCGGCGCCGCCGGCGCGTTGCTCTGCGGCGCCGGCTCTTCTTTAGCCGCCTGTTCACCAGGTTTGACCGCCGGCTCGCCAGGCTTAACCACAATCTGCTCGCCGGGCTTGATCACTATTTGCTCACTGGGAATGGCCGGAACCCGTTCCACCACGCTGCTCGGCGCGGAAGCGCGGGTCGCCGAGTATCCGAGCAGCAGGCTGGTTACGAAGAAGCCCGCCGCCAGACCGGCGGTGACGCGGCTTAAGAAAGACGCCGCGCCACGGGCGCCGAAGACAGTCGACGACGCGCCGCTACCGAAAGCCGCGCCTGCGTCCGCACCCTTGCCATGCTGCAACAGGATCAGAACGATCAACGCGATGGCGATTATAACATGCACAATCAGAATAACAGCTTGCATTACGACTCAGGCGCCCTTGGCGATGGTCAGAAATTCCTGGGCATTCAGGGAGGCGCCGCCGACCAGTCCGCCATCGAGATCCGGCATGGCGAACAACTCCGCGGCATTGGAGCCTTTGACGCTGCCACCGTACAAAATGCGCGTGGCCGCGGCAATCGCGGCATCGTGCCGGGCCAGCCTGCTGCGGATAAAGGCATGTACCTCCTGGGCCTGCTCCGGGGTGGCGGTCTTACCGGTGCCGATGGCCCACACGGGTTCATAGGCGATGACCGCCTCTTCGATCCCCTCGATGCCTTCCAGTTCCAGCACGGCGTCCAACTGCCGGGCGACGACTTCTTCGGTGACCCCCCGCTCCCGTTCCTCCAGCAATTCCCCGATGCATAACACCGGCGTCAGGCCGGCCTTGCGCGCCGCCGCGAATTTGCGGGCGACGATGGCATCGGTTTCGCCATACAGGGTGCGGCGCTCGGAATGGCCGACGATCACATAGGTGCAATGGAAATCCAGCAGCATGGCGGTCGCCACCTCGCCGGTAAAGGCGCCGGGCTGTTGCTCGGATACATTCTGCGCACCCCAGCCGATCACCGTGCCGCCGAGCAGCCGTTCCACCTCGGCCAGATAGACAAATGGCGGAAAAACCGCGCACTCCACGCCTGCTCCGATGGCGCCGATACCTTGTTTGATGCCCGCCAATAACTCCTGAGTACTGCTTAAAGAGCCGTTCATTTTCCAATTGCCGGCCACTAAGGGAATTCGCATGTCATGTTGCTCCGAATAGCATCGAGTTATTTTGCAAAAGCTTACTCAGCCTGTGCCTGAAAAGCAATGATCGCGGCCGGCGGGGCTCAGGCGGCAACCGCCGTTCCCACCACGTCTGCAATCCCCTGGGCAAGACGGCTGACCTGGGTGACATCGTCGCCTTCCACCATCACCCGCACCACCGGCTCCGTTCCCGAAGGTCGCAACAGCACCCGCCCCAGCCGGCCCAATTGGGTTTCCGCCGATCGCACCGCATCCTGGACCGAGGGGCAGTGCTCCAAATCGATCCGGCGCGGTAGAGGGATGTTGATCATCAATTGGGGAAATTTCTGCATGCCGGACTTCAACGTATGCAGGCTCTCCCCCGTAACCACCATGACCGCCAGGACTTGCAGCGCCGAGACGATGCCGTCGCCGGTCGTCGTCTTGTCCAGACAGATGATATGCCCCGAATTCTCGCCACCCAGCAGCAATTTTTCCGCCAGCAGCCATTCCATCACATAGCGGTCGCCCACCTTGGCTCGATGCAGACCCAGCCCCAGTTCCCGCAAGGCGATTTCCAGCCCCAGGTTACTCATCAGGGTGCCGACCACGGCATTGCCCAGTGGCTTGCCGCTCTGCAACCGCTCGCGAGCGATGATAAACAGGAGTTCATCGCCATCCACGAGCTCGCCTTGATGATCCACCATCATTACCCGGTCGCCATCGCCGTCGAAGGCGATGCCCAGATCGGCCTCATGGGCCTTGACCACCGCTTGTAAAACCGCCGGCTTGGTGGAACCGCAATCGAGGTTGATATTCAAGCCATCGGGCGCCATCGCCATGGGAATTACCGTGGCGCCAAGTTCGGTAAATACGTTGGGCGCGATATGGTAAGTGGCGCCATTGGCGCAATCGACCACCAGCTTAAGACCGTTCAGGCCGATGCTGGAGGGAATCGTGCTCTTGCAGAATTCGATATAACGGCCGGCGGCGTCCACCACCCGTTCGGCTTTGCCCAGTTGGGCGGCCTCCACCGTTTCCAGGGGAGCATCGAGCATCGACTCGATTTTATACTCCAGTTCGTCCGGCAGCTTGGCGCCGGCGCTGGAAAAAAATTTGATCCCATTGTCGAAATAAGGATTGTGCGAGGCGCTGATCACGATGCCGGCGCAGGCGCGCAGGGTACGGGTCAGATAGGCGATGCCGGGGGTGGGCATGGGTCCCAGCAGGGCGATGTTCAGCCCTGCCGCGGAAAGGCCGGCTTCGAGGGCCGATTCGAACATATAGCCTGAGATACGGGTATCCTTGCCGATCAATATCTTATTGCAAGACGGCGAGGCCAGCGACCTACCGGCGGCCCAACCCAACTTTAACATGAATTCGGCTGTAATCGGATACTCTCCCACTCTGCCGCGAATCCCGTCCGTGCCGAAATACCGTTTTTCCACAAAACCTCCCGAATAAGTTACCACGAAAATCCCCGTAGGTCGGGTTAGACGCACCCTTTACCGAGCCAGCAAATAGCAGAACGTTACGGGCGCGTCGTAACCCGACATGGGGGCTGCCAGCCAGCTTAACCGCCGGGTGACCAAGCGCTATTAACCAAAAGCAGGCGGTATTGTAAGGGGAACGCCACGGATTGCAAAAGTAAAGAACTGTTTAAGGCCGGGCAGGGGCCTGCATGACGGCGGCGCATACCTGTAACGCTTGCGCCGTCGCCCCGACATCGTGCACGCGCAGAATTTGCGCCCCCTGCCAGGCGGCGATGACGGCGGCCGCCAGGCTGCCGTAAAGCCGCTCGCCCGGTGGTGCATCGTGCAGGAGTTTGCCGATCATGGATTTGCGGGACAGGCCCACCAACAGCGCTGCGCCGAGTTGGCGGAATTCGCCCAAGTGCTTGAGTAACAGAAGGTTATGTTCCAGCGTCTTGCCGAACCCGAAACCGGGATCGATCAGGATACGATCCCGGCGGATGCCGGCCGCCTCGCAGGCCCGGATCCGTCCGGCGAGAAAGGCTTTCACCTCGGCGACCACATCCTCGTAATACGGCTCGACCTGCATGGTGGCGGGCGTCCCCTGCATATGCATCAGGCAGACCGACGCCCGGCTGGCGGCCGCTATCGCCAGCGCGTCGGGAGCTTGTAGGGCGCGGATATCGTTGATCATGCCCGCGCCGGCGCGCAGCGCCGCCTGCATCACCTCCGGCTTGCTGGTATCGATGGAAATGGTCACGGGCAACTCCCGCGCCACCCGTTTCACCACGGGCAGCACACGATCCAATTCTTCCTGTACCGAAACCGCCGGGGCGCCGGGGCGGGTGGATTCCCCGCCGATATCGATGATATCAGCCCCCTCCGCGACCATTTCGCTGGCCCGCTGCAGCGCCTTATCGAGCGCGGTATACCAGCCGCCATCCGAAAATGAATCGGGGGTGACATTCAGCACCCCCATGATCGATGGCCGCTCCAGCAGCAGGCGCTTCCCTGCGCACTCCAGCACGACAGGCTCAGTGCTGCCGGGCGGGACCACCGATAGCGCCCTCGCCGCGGCTCTTGCCGCGATCGGTATCCTCGGAGCCACCCACCTTGGGTGGCGGCTGATCGGAGGAAATATCCTGCGGTTCACGTGGTGGCCGGCCTGCCATGATGTCCTCGATCTGTTCGCTGTCGATGGTCTCGTACTTGATCAGGGCTTCCGCCATCGCCTGGAGTTTGTCCATGTTATCCCGCAGAATCTGCTCGGCGCGCTGATAATTATGGTCGATGACGGAACGGATTTCCTCGTCGATGGTATGGGCCGTATCGTCGGAGATATTCTTATGGCGCGTCACCGTCCGTCCCAGGAACACCTCGCCGTCATCCTCGCTGTAGGTCAACGGTCCCAAACGCTCGGACAGACCCCACTTGGTCACCATATTGCGGGCAATATCGGTGGCCCGCTGGATGTCGTTCTGCGCCCCGGTCGTCACCGCCTCGTTGCCGAAGATCAGTTCTTCGGCGATGCGCCCGCCGAACAGGCTGGAAATCTGGCTTTCCAGGCGCTGCCGGCTAAAGCTGTAGCGGTCGGTTTCGGGCAGGAACATGGTCAAACCCAAGGCCCGGCCGCGGGGGATGATGCTGACCTTGTAAACCGGGTCATGCGCCGGCACCAGTCGCCCGACGATGGCATGACCGGCCTCGTGGTAGGCGGTGAGTTTCTTCTCCTCCTCGCTCATCACCATGGACTTGCGCTCGGAGCCCATCATGATCTTGTCCTTGGCCCGTTCGAAGTCGATCATGTCCACTTCGCGCTTGTCGCCGCGGGCGGCGAACAAGGCCGCCTCATTGACCAGGTTGGCCAGATCCGCTCCGGAAAAACCAGGAGTGCCCCGCGCGATCACCGACGATTTGACATTAGTGGCCAGCGGTACTTTCCGCATATGCACCCGCAGAATCTGCTCGCGCCCGCGGACATCGGGTAGCGGCACCACCACCTGCCGGTCGAAGCGTCCCGGCCGCAGCAGCGCGGGGTCCAGAACATCGGGGCGGTTGGTGGCCGCTATCACGATGATCCCTTCGTTGCCCTCGAAGCCGTCCATCTCCACCAGCAACTGGTTCAGCGTCTGTTCGCGCTCGTCGTGACCGCCGCCCAGACCCGCGCCACGATGCCGGCCCACAGCGTCGATCTCGTCGATAAAGATGATACAAGGCGCATGCTTCTTGGCTTGGTCGAACATATCCCGTACCCGGGAGGCGCCCACGCCGACGAACATTTCGACGAAATCCGAGCCGGAGATACTGAAGAACGGCACCTTGGCCTCGCCGGCGATCGCCTTGGCCAGCAGAGTCTTGCCGGTGCCGGGCAAGCCGACCATCAACACCCCGCGCGGAATCTTGCCGCCCAGGCGCTGAAATTTACCGGGATCCCGCAAAAACTCCACCAGTTCCCCGACCTCATCCTTGGCCTCGTCCACGCCGGCCACATCGGCAAAAGTCACCTTGACCTGATCCTCGCTCATCAGGCGGGCCCGGCTTTTACCGAAAGCCATGGCTCCCCGGCCGCTTCCCCCGCCTTGCATCTGGCGCAGAAAAAAGACCCAGATGCCGATCAATAACAGCATGGGGAACCAACTGATAAAGATCTGCATCAGCAGAGATTGTCTCTCCGGCGGTTGGCCTTCGATATCGACTTTGTTGTTGAGCAACTCGCCGATCATGGCGCTGTTATCCGTTTCCGGACTGTAACTGGTAAATTTCTCGCCACTGGTAGTCACTCCCTGAATCGTGCGGCCGTCTATGGTCACTCGTTTGACCTGTCCTTTTTTAACCTCTTCCAAAAATTGTGAATAATCCAACGGGGCCGAAGGCACGGCCCGGGGGCCGAAACTATTGAACACGGCCATCAAAACAACTGCAATGACGACCCACAAGAGGATATTTTTGACCATGTCGTTCAAGGGGCGGGTACCTCAAATCAGTGCGATATCAATCTTCTAAACCGTCTGCTGCACTGTTACAGAGGTTCAGTTATTGCACATCGTCGAATTTAGACCTTACTACAAATGATAGTTCCTGGCCAGTAGATAAGCCTCCGGGCTGCGCGGGCGCGAGGCTTTAGGCTTGCGGCTCGATACGGTCGCAAAACTGCGGCGTAATTCCCGCAGCAGGTTATCGAAACCTTCGCCCTGGAAGGCTTTGAGCAGCAGGTCGCCGCCGGGTCGCAGACATTGCCGGGCCAGATCCAGGGCGAGTTCCGCCAGGTAAATCCCACGCGGTTGGTCTACTGCCTTGATACCACTGGTATTGGGGGCCATATCGGAAATTACAAGGTCTACCGGCCGGCCGGTCAGCAACGCCAGCAGGCGGTCGAGCGTTTCCTGCTCGCGAAAATCGCCCTCGATGAATTCCACCGCCGCCAGCGGCTCCATGGGCAGAATATCCAGGGCGACGACTTTGCCCTGCCTGCCGACCTGCCGCGTGACAAACTGGGACCAGCTCCCCGGCGCCGCGCCCAAATCGATGACCGTCATGCCGGGTTTGAGGATTCGGTCCCGGTTCTGGATTTCCATCAGCTTGAAGACGGCCCGGGAACGATAACCCTGTTCGCGGGCCAGGGTGACATATTCATCCGTGAAATGTTCCCGCAGCCAGCGGGCGCTGCTTTTACTGCGGCTCATCGTGGCTATGCCGCGCGGCGGCGGTCTGCTGCCTGAGCAGAATCCAGCGGGTGCGGACAAGCAACCATACCATGCCGATGAGCCCGTAAGCCACCAGGAGCAATAATTGCAGCCTGGGCGCATCGATCATCCGGCCGTGCGCCAGCAGCAACAGCAGCAGCAGGCCGACGAGCAGAATAACGCCTAACTCGAATTTGACGCTATTGAAGGGGCTGGGCGCTACTGTGAAGGTTTTCATTCATCTGCCCTGACGGCGTCCGGTCAATATCACCCACGCCAGTCCCAGCAGGCTGTTGGCCAGATAGAGAACGGCGCTGACCGCATGCCAGCGGCTGAAGGCCGCGCTCTGCGACAGCCCCTGGGCTTTCAGTTCGGCCAGCAGCGGGCGTATCCCGAATTCACCGAGCAAAATCAGCGCCAGCATCGCGCCCGGTACAGCGATGCGCCAAGTGATAGAGCGGCCGGCCTGGCTGATCGCCATAAGCAGCAGGGCGCCGCCACAGGCCAGCCCCAGATAACTTTCAATGGTAAACAACTGTCCGGCAATGGCGCCGGCCAGGGCGCGGTTTTCCGGCAGCAGGCGAAACAGCGTGGGCGCCACGAGATAACCGATGGTCCACAGGCTGCCGATCCACAGCACCGTCAGAACCTTTTCCAGCGCCTGCCAATTCATGCGGTTCAGAGTCTGTATAAAAACTCCCTCCCCCACAAGGGCTTACGGGGCCAGGTAGAGGTATAAAGTTAACAGGAACAACCTGTGGGAGCGGCGTCCTCGCCGCGATCAACCCGGACCATCCCAGAAGAAACTGGTGGGCGAGGCGGGACTCGAACCCGCACTTCCTTTCGGAAAATGGATTTTAAGTCCATAGCGTCTACCTGTTCCGCCACTCGCCCCCGCCTGACCGGTTGCTACGGGTTCCTTATGCGGATGAAATTCCAGATGCGCCTGTTTAGGTCGGCGCTTTCATAAATTATGGAGGCTAGGGTCGGAATCGAACCGGCGTCCACGGCTTTGCAGGCCGCTGCATGACCACTCTGCCACCTAGCCCTGAATCAACTCCAGCACGGTTCCCGAAGGCGGCTGGATAAACGAAAAGACCCCGACCGGGTCGAGGTCTGAAACAGAAAACTGGAGCGGGAAACGAGACTCGAACTCGCGACCCCAACCTTGGCAAGGTTGTGCTCTACCAACTGAGCTATTCCCGCTAAACAGTAAAAGCACATTATGTAAACGTTCACACCCCTCCCCCTAACCCCCTCCCTCAAGGGGAGGGGGAATAGGTTAAGCTGCTGTTTTGCAACAACTCCCTCCCCCCTTGTGGGGGAGGGTCGGGGAGAGGGGTCTGAACGGTTACCACATTATAGAATGAAAAACTTTAGCGTCAAGCGTTCATGCGCTCCTGCATGACCGGCCAGGCGGCCATCAGATAGCGCGTCATCGACCACAGCGTCAGGGCGGCGGCTATCAATAACAAAGCCAGGCCCACCTGCCGGGTGGGAAAGCCGCCCAAGGGTTCGCGATACAGCAACAGCAGCAGGGCCACCATCTGGGCGGTGGTCTTGAGCTTGCCAATCATAGAAACCGCCACCGTGGTATGGCTGCCTATCTGCGCCATCCATTCGCGCAGCGCCGAAATGGTAATCTCCCGACCGATGATAACAACCGCCGCAATCGCCATCCAGGGAGAAGGAATGGCTTGTACCAACAGCACCAGCGCCGCCGCTACCATCAGTTTATCCGCCACCGGATCCAGAAAAGCCCCGAAGTGAGAGGTTTGCTGCCAGCGCCGGGCCAGATAGCCATCCAGCCAATCGGTAAGGGCCGCTATCCCGAACATGGCCGCACTGGCGGTGTTGGCCCACCTCACCGGTAGGAAAAACATGCCCACGAAACCCGGAATCAATACAATCCGTAGCAGGGTAAAAACGGTGGGCAGGTTAAACTGCATGGAAGCTCGTCTTTGTAAGTCGTTGCTGTGGAAATCATCACGACGGCGTTGGAGCCGGGCGTTACCACCCTGCCGCAGAGGCGATGAAAGCAATTCCGGTGTGGTGCCAGGGATCGCCAACACCAGGGTTATAGCCACTCCAGTTCGATGGTGGCGCTGCCCAGCCATGAGCATGCCGCGGTCATCGGGTCAGGACTGGCTACCGGCTCATTTGTCAGTATAATGAGCCGGTCCTTCCCCGACAAGGGAAGCCGACCGGGGTGAGAGCGCCGCGACCGTTGCGATCGCCGGTTGCCGTCCGGTCCGTACTATTTTAGAAATTTCCAATCCTAACAACGGAGTAAGCCACGTTGGCGCAGTTATTTCTGGGACACAGCCGGCGCGCTGCCGCCACCAGATCACGCCTCCTGCAATCCGCACTCTGGTCGCTGGAGGCCGGCATTCTGGACGGCGACGCCCGTGAATGATGGTCGCTGAACCGCCGCCGCTCCAGTCCCCCATGCCCGGCACGGAATTGGACCATTGGCCGCCCCGCATCTGGCTGCTGCTGGGGTACAAAGCGGGAGATAACGCCCAGATTCAGGCGCTGGCGGCAGCGCTGGGCTGGCCCTTCGACAGCAAGCATATAGTGTATCGCCGAACCGAGCTGTTGACTAACGTCCTGCTGGGCCCCACCTTGGCCGGGATCATCGAGAGTCGATCCAGTCCTCTCGCACCACCCTGGCCCGATGTGGTGATTTCAGCGGGGCGGCGCAACGAGCCGGTGGCGCGCTGGATTCGCCGCCAGGCAGGCGGGCGGGTACGGTTGGTTCATATGGGTCGGCCCTGGGCACGGCTGGAGCAGTTCGATCTGATCGTCACCACCCCGCAGTACGAGTTGCCGGAACGGCCCAATGTGCTGCATAACCTCTTGCCGCTACAGCGGATTACGGCGGAGCGGCTGGCGGCGGCGGCGAGCCGGTGGGAGTCGTGCCTGGCGCATTTGCCACCTCCGCGTATCGCCTTGCTGGTCGGTGGCAACAGCGGTCCTTATACCCTCGATCGGGCAACCGCCGCCTACCTGGGGCAGACCGCCAGCAAGCTGGCGGAGCAGGGGGGTGGTTCCCTGCTGGTGACGACCAGCGCCCGCACGCCCCGGCCGGCGGCCGCGGCGCTGACGGCAGCAGTCAAGGCGCCGGCCTATTGCTTCCAGTGGACACCGCACAACGACGACGATAATCCCTATCTTGGCTATCTGGCCCTGGCCGACGCCTTCATCGTCACCGGCGACAGCATTTCCATGTTGACCGAAGCCTGCTCCACCTGCAAACCGGTCTATATTTTCGCTCCAGACGAAGTTGTGCCCGGCCTGGAGGGAGGCTGGCGGCAGCGTTGGGAGCGGCTGCGTTTCGATGCCCTGCTCCACCGGCTCGGAGTGTGCCTCGGGTTGCGCCAGTTACGGCGCGATATAGGTCAGATCCATCGCCTCCTGATCGCCTCCCGGCGGGCGGTCTGGCTGGGCCAACCCTTTCCGCCGGGGCCGCCGCTACCGCCGCTGGAGGATCTGGCGCGGGCGGCGGTGCGAGTGCAAGCGTTGTTTGCGCCTCCGGCCGGGCAAAAATAGTTGTCGTAGGCCGGAATAAGCGGAGCCAGCGGAGCCAGCGGAGCGTTTCCGGCGCTTGGGGGCTTGCCGGAAACGGCCTGTCGGCCTTATTCCGGCCTACGATATCGACAAGCATTATTTCGTGGGCTTGTCGGGCGACCCCTGAGGTTTGTCGTCTGCATCCGCATACTGATAAGTCTCCGCCCGCTGCACCGCCGCCTCCAGCCGGTCTTCCCAGGTGGCCAGATTCTTGCGCGCATCCTGCACATAGGCGGTCCATTGCACCCCCCGGACCAGGAACTTGGCCAGCAACCGGCCCGGCAGCTTCAACGGCCGTTCGATATCGATAAACAGCACGGCCCGATCCTGATCGGTCTGGTTCCAGACCTCGTGATCGTAGGTGTCGTCGAACACCATGCATTTGCCTTCCTGCCAGTGGCGGCGCTGATCATCCACCCGAATCCAGCACTGCTCGGCCTGCTCCGGCACCAGAAGGGCCAGATGGCAGCGGATCAGCGCCTTGGTCACGCCGCGATGGGGCAGGATGTGATAACCCGGCGTCAGGATGGAGAACCAAGCGTTTTGCAAGCCGGGGATAGTGGCCAGAATCCGGGCGGTTTCGGGACACAGCCGGCAGTTGCGTTCGGCCCGGTTGCCGAAGCCATAGATGACGAAGGTCTTCCAATTGTCGCCTTTGGAGATCCGCTGTTGATCGGGCGATAACTGATGGAAGGCGGGAACATGCTCACGGAATTTCATCACTTCGTCCAGTTCGGCGCGTATCGTCCGCCAATTGGCTTCCAGGGTTTGCACCCAGGGAAACTGCTCCGCCTCGAAGAACGGCTGGTCGCCGATCGTCGACTGCCGGCCTATAAAATTATCCATCGCCCATAACAGGCGCCTGCCGTAATTCATCACGAAACGGCGTCTTAATCGAACCCAATGTTGTGTAATAGTCATGGCTTGAACCCACTGTTTTGATGTAAAAATCCCCGTAGGTCGGGTTAGGTGCGCCCTTCCACCAAGCCTGGAGACAGCAGAAATTTGGCGGGCGCACCGTAACCCGACATGGGAGTTGGATGTCAGGAGCATCGCTGGCGCTTACCGCGCTGGCGGCTCTGACCGCTCAGCGCCCGCTCGACAGATGTTCGCCGGGTAGAGGTTGTTCCAGATGACTCTGCTCGACAGCTATCGGACTGGCCAACCGTTCCGCATACCACCCGAACAGCCGTGGCGCCACGCCGATCATCACCAGCGCGATCACGACTCCGTAGAGTACGTCGATCCCGAAATGGTAGCCGTTGTAGACGGTGCTGATGGCCAGACCGATGCATAACGGGACAAAGACAAAGGGAGCTACCCGAAAGCGGATGGCATAGCCGGTGGCCACCACGGCAACGGCCACATGGCTGGAAGGAAAAGCCCCGCCGATGATAGTACCATGTTCGAAGAGCCACTGTTCGAACGCGGTAATCGGTCCACCGTGCAGCTTCAACACGCCACCCGGATAGTCGGGCCAAAAGACAGGACCGCCCGCCGGAGTGACCAGGAAGTGCAGATAACAGCACAGGAAGGTCAACGAGACCGCCAGCATAAATTCCCGAAAGGCCGGACCGGGCCTATGCCCAGACGAGTCCCACCGCCGCAGGTATAGGCCCAGACCGACCGCCGGAATGAAAAAATAATAGCTCGTATAGCAAAAGTACATGAGTTCGGTCAGCCAGGGACGGGCGTATTGCTGGAGCAAGGTGACGGTCTCAAGGCCGAACACAAGCCGATCGGCGTTGTTCAAATGAGGATCGAGCAGCGGCGGGTTAAGCAAATGGATAATTTTACCGACCGATTCAAAACAGAAGGTGAAAAGTAAAGCGGGATACCACCAGCGCAGGAACCGGGCCAGCGCATGGTCCCAGAACACGGGCAGCCAGCGCGCACCCATGACGCTTGCGGCGAGCGCCAGATGCAGGACGATAAGTTGGGAGAGCACGACCCGATGCGGTGGCAGGGTGAACTCCAATCTCGACAGCAGAACGATGATGATTCCCAGGTAGCCCAGAAAGAGCAGATCCATCAGTTCCCAGGAAGGGCGATAAATGGCTTCCGTCTTCATGATCATTTTGGTAAGCGGCTACCTCAATAGTTTGGATTTTTCTAATATACCTGTCCCGCCCGGCGCCTGTCACTCCAGCCTGAGCCGCCCAAGCAGGCAGGAAGGTAACGACTCCGCTCAGGTATCGAGGGGAGAAGTTAGCAGCCTACAGGTCAGTTACCCGGCCGCCTGCTTGAACAGAGCCCGAATCCGGGTGACGGCGCGCTGGGTATCCTCCAGGGGCGGTAGCGGCGGTCCCGGCGGAAACGGCTGGCCCAGCCAGACGGCGCGGCCGGAGGTAATCAGATATTCGTGCACCAATCTGATATCGCGCGACAATCGGGGTAGCGGCAACCGCATCATCTGCTGGTACAGCGCGGCTTTCAGATGATGGAAGCGCCAGTCCCGCCAGCCCGCGGAGGATTGGATAGCGCCAGGATGCCCGAGCGCGGGATTACTGGCGGTATGATGCTCATCCAGATCGAAGATATAGACTGGTTTGCGGGTGGCGCAGGCCTCCGTCAGCATCGAGGCGCTGTCGCAGGTGACGATCAGGGAATCGGCCAGCGCCAGATAGCCGTAGTAGGGATTGTCGGAAGCCTGCCGGGTCCATTGAAAAAAGTAGACCGGCGCATCGATTGCCGCCCGCAGGGCCGCCGCGGAAGCACGCGGCGTGCGGGCGCTGGTCGTTACCAGGAGCGAACCGCCGAGTTCGTAGGCCAGCGCGCTGGCCTGCCGGCCCAGGCGCTCCGCCGTGGGGCGATCGAGAGTATAGGGACCGCTGTAACCTCCCACCAGCACGGCGATATAAGGTCGCGGCAGTTCCGCCAGGCGCGGCGCCCATTGCGCCGCCGCCTCGGCCAGGCGCGCCGCCGTCACGCCATGAATGCTCAGGTCGTTATGGAGCACCTTCGGATGGCGCGCCAGGCGGTACTCCGACACGGTAATGACCAGGTCGAAATTATCGAACCGGGCCCAGGGCCGGCCGATATGGACATAGCGGACTGTATGGTCCGCCTGGCGCTGAATCCAGCGGCAGACCGGCTCGTTACGAAACGCCGCGGAGATGATCAGGTCCGGCCAGGGCGGGACGAGGGGACTGGAGCGATTTATGTCGATGCCCGCCAGTCCGGTCCCGCGCAGTAGATTGATGGCAACCTTACGCTGTTTATAAGCCAGGCGTTTGATTTCGAAAGGCCAACCCAGCGCCTCCGTGAGCGAGAGAATCTGGGTATTGTCGCCCGAACGGTAGCATAGCACCGCCCAGACCCGCGGCGGCCAGTGCGTAAGGAGGGTGGCGCCCGGCTCTGCCGGCATAGAGGGAGGTGCTGTATCCATCATGTATTTATCTGGATGAAAGTAGGGGCGGTTCGCGAACCGCCCCTACTGTCGCTGCGGTGAACGATTCCCTGCTCCCTGGGGTGGGCTTGGTTCAACAAAGTAGGGGCGGTTCGCGAACCGCCCCTACTCAAGTAGGGGCGATTCGCTCAAGTAGGGGCGGTTCGCGAACCGCCCCTACTTGAGCTAAAGCATAGCAAACTCAGGCTTAGGATTCAGTCGGGATTTGCGGCGGTGACAGATAATTTCAATTCCCGCCATGGAAGCTGTCGTAGATGCGTTGCGCCAGATCCTTGCTGATCCCGGCGACGCCGGCGATATCCTCGACACCGGCGCGGGAGAGTTGCCGCAGGCCGCCGAATTGCTTGAGCAGGGCCTGACGCCGTTTCTGGCCGATGCCGGGAATGCTTTCCAGCGTCGAGGTGGTGCGGGCCTTGGCCCGCCGCCGGCGATGGCCGGTGATGGCGAAGCGGTGCGCTTCATCGCGAATTTGCTGCACCAGATGTAACGCCGGCGAATCCGCCGCCAGAATCAGCGGTTGCGCCGACTCCGCCCGGTAGAGCAGTTCCAGACCGGGCTTGCGCTCCGGGCCTTTGGCGACGCCGATCAGAGTCACTCCCGTCACTTGCAGCTCCGTCAGCACCGCGCGCGCCTGGGCAAGCTGGCCCTTGCCGCCGTCGATGAGCAAAATATCGGGCAGTTTGCCCTCGCCCGTGCGCAAGCGGGTGTAGCGGCGGGTCAGCGCCTGCCGCAGGGCGGCGTAATCATCGCCGGGCGTAATACCATCGATGTTATAGCGCCGATAGTCCGTCTTGAGCGGCCCCGCCTCGGTGAAAACCACGCAGGAGGCTACCGTGGCCTCGCCCTGGGTATGGCTGACATCCATGCATTCCAGCCGGGTGGGCATGGCGTCCAATTCCAACGCCGCCTGCAGAGCCTGCAACCGGCGCTGCATGCCGGCCTGACTGGACAGGTGAGATTGCAGAGCCTGTTCGGCATTCTGCTGCGCCAGTTCCAGCCAGCGCGCGCGCTCCCCCCGCACCCGCGCGCTAATGACCACCTTGCGCCCGGCGCGTTCCTGCAGCACCTGCGCCAGCAAAGCGGCGTCTTCCAGGTCCTGATCGACCAGAATTTCCGCCGGCGGCGTCTTGTCCAGATAATACTGCGCCAGAAAGGCGCTCACTATCTGACCATTATCTTCTTCCTCATCTGCCGGCAGCCGGGGAAAGAAACCCTTATTGCCCAGCAGACGGCCATCGCGGAAGAACAGCACCTGGACGCAGGCCGCCCCCTCCCGCGCCGCACAGGCCACCACATCCAGATCGCCGCTCTCGCCGCTGACATGCTGACGTTCCTGAATCTGCCGCAATTGCACGATCTGATCCCGGTAAACGGTGGCTTCCTCGAATTTTAATTCGGCCGAGGCCGCCTCCATGCGTTGCACCAGGGAATCGATCACCTCGTGGCTTTTGCCTTCCAGGAACAGCACGGCATGATGGACGTCGCGCTGATAGCCCTCCCGGTCGATCAGCGCGGTGCAGGGGGCGGTACAGCGTTTGATCTGATATTGCAGACAGGGACGGCTGCGGTTGCGGAAAAAGCTGTCCTCGCACTGCCGCAGGCGGAACACCTTCTGCATCAAATGCAGGGTTTCGTACACCGCGCGGGCATTGGGGTAAGGACCGAAGTAGCGGCCCGGCACATGCTTGGCCCCCCGGTGCAGCGACAGGCGGGGGAAGTCTCCGGCGGACAGATGGATATAGGGATAGCTTTTGTCATCCCTTAACAGCACGTTATAGCGTGGCTGGAATTGCTTGATCAGATTGCTTTCGAGAATCAAGGCCTCCCCTTCGGTATGGGTGACAGTGATCTCGACCGCCCGCACCTGCGCTGCCAGACTGCGCACCTTGACGGAACTGGGGTTACCGCGGAAATAGCTGGACACCCGCTTGTTAAGATTGCGGGCCTTGCCGACATAAAGCACCTGACCCTTGGCATCCAACATCCGGTAGACGCCGGGCAGGGTGGTCAGGGTCTTGAGAAAGGCTTTGGAATCGAACGGAGGTGGCTGGTCGGACATGGGGCGCGTCAGAGTATCATCCGGCATACACAGAAAGCTTGCCCGCCTCGGCATCTCGGATCAACTCACCAGTGCGTTCCCGCAGGTCGCGAACCGTAAACAGCCGGCGTAGCCTGGATGGAGCGGAGCTTGCGAAGCGCAATCCAGGTTCCTCCTTTTTTGGTTGCTCAGGTGGCCCAGTTTTCGATACGCAGGCCATCGATGCGGGCGAATTCACGCTCGTTATTGGTGACGAGAATCAGGTTTTCCGCCAGTGCGTGGGCGGCAATCCACAGATCATTGTTACCGATGGGCGTGCCGGCGCGTTCCAGGGCACTGCGAATATAGCCGTAGTACATACCCGCCTCGATTGGCAGTGGGTCTACTGGTAGGATTGACACCAGTTGCATGAGTGCGGTCAGGTTATTTTCGCGCTGTTGGCTTTTTTGCACTCCCCTCCAGAGTTCACCATAGGAGATCACCGATAGGCCGGCGGCGCCTGGAGGCAACTCGGCAAGACGTCGAGCTACCGAAAAAGGTTTGTGTTTAATGCAATAAATGCTCGTGTCGGAGTCGAGGAGATAACGCAGCCGTGTCATAGCGCTTCGCGCTCTTGCGGTGGCTGGTCATCACGACCGTCAGCCATGAAATCCTCGGAAAAAGACTCGAAAATGGCCAAAATTTCAGCAGCAGAGCGGGGCTTCTCCCTTAAGACGATCTCGTCGTCACGGCGGAAAATCTCCACTTCGTCAGTGTTGAAACGGAATTCCTTGGGCAGGCGGACGGCTTGGCTGTTACCGGATTTAAAGACCTTTGCAGTCGGCATAGATGAGCCTCCTGAAGATTGGATATACGTTGAAGTATATACAACATTTGCCTGCTTGTCCAAACTCCTGCTGATTTGGTGACGATGCGTTCAGCCAAGCGCAGCCAGCTCGCTATCGAGTTCCTGCGGATCGTAACGAACGACCCAGGTCTTGACAAAGACCAGCACTGGTTCTATAAGACAGCAGCGGCTTAGGTTGGACTATAAACCCTGTCGATTACACACAAGTCGGTCACCAACGCCGACGCGCTGGCGGCGTTCACCACTTCCGAACCGGTGCATTGAATCGCCCTTTCAGGGCTAAATTCCATCGACATGACCGGTTAACCCAGGCCGTTGGCCTGGGCTATG
>CAIMUS010000258.1 GCA_903844665.1 uncultured Pseudomonadota bacterium | reverse complement strand
GCAATCTGGCTATGGTGGCCGATCTGATCATCCGCAGTGCGCTGGCCCGCAAGGAAAGCCGGGGGCTGCATTATACCCTGGATTACCCCCAGGCCGATGCAACCGCGCCGCCGCGCAATACCGTGCTGATGCCGGCCAATTATCACCCAGCCTGTCCAGCAAGGATTCATAGCTCTGTCAATTGATTCCGCTGGTAATGTAACGGTCTTCCGGGTCCTGGTCTTGCAATGTCTGTTCGTCGATGAGCGTATCCAGCCTGCCAGCAAGCATTTGGCGCCTCGTCAGGAAGGTTGTAAGGTAGGTGGAGCGAAGCGGAGGAACCCACCGGGACTTGCGAAAAGCGTTTAAAACGCATGGTAGCATGTTTTTAGGAAAGGTCTTTGCGACAGAGCGGCCAACGGTATCCCTATCATCGGCGCCCCTCCCTATTTCCGGACAGCGTTTGTACCGGGAGCTTGACCGGCTGTGCGTGCCGATCCGGGTGGCGCTGGCTCATATTTCTCATTGAGTTTTTCCAGCAACCGCTCAGCCGGCTTTCTGACTTCCGGCGCCACGCGCTTGAGATAACGAGGATTGTTTTCGGCCAGCGCTTTGAGCGCTTCCCGCAAGGGCCGCCACCGTTCACCGGCGCCGGTTTTGTCCAACAGCCCGACCGCATCGGCGGCATGGCCGGTTTGATGGGCTTCCCGAAAGAAGTCCAGCATCATTTCCATCTCCATTGTGGAATCATCGCTTTCCGCAAGCAAAAGCTGCATCTGAGCCTCTGCTTCCGGCCATTTGCCGTTGTGGGTCAGGATGGTGGCGTAGAGTAATTTGCAATCCTTAAAGGTATTATCAAACCGAGCGGCTATAGCGACCACGACCAAATCTCTGGCATCTTCCAATGCTTCCGCCGCCACCCGCGCGCCGTCAATATCGTCCAGCCGTTCCATCAAGCCACGACTGACGGCTTCATAAAGCTGATCGAGTGTTTTTTCGGAGCGGATAGCGTTAAACACTTCCCGTTTCTTCTGCTCCATTTCCTTTTTGATAGCTATAAATTCACCCTCTTGGCAGTTTTCCAGCTTTTCAGCAATGCGCAGCTTTTCTTCCAGACTCATCACCGGCGAACCACCCAGCAAACGCCAGAATTCTTCTGCCGACCACGTCGCCCAATCCGGCTGAAAATGGTTAATTTTTTCCCGAATCTGAACAAGCAGTTCAAGCCTTTCCTTATGTGGCTTCAACTCCGCATCGGCTCCCTCGAAATCCAGCAGGCTCGCCAAGCCACGCGCATCACTCTCTAACAGGGCGGACAGCGCCGTCCTCTCCAGGGCATGACGCAGTGAAGGTCTGCGCACGCTCTGCGCCAGGGCAAAACCCAGTTCCGCCTGATACAGCCGCTGTTCTGGCGCGCATGCCTGCATGGTTTGCAAATGCTTCCTGGCCCGTTCCGCCAGTTCCTCCTCTGTATATAACAGCTTCATAAACTCTACCAGCCAGATCAGCCGTCGCCGCAGCCGCCGGCTGGCACGCATCAGATACCAGATATTGAAAAAACGTTCGGCGATCTGAAACCCGGTTCGGGTGCTCGGCTCGTATTCGACCTTCTCCACCACGCCCTGCTGCACCAGGCGATTCAACTGCGCCGAAATCGTGTTGACCGGCAGGCGCAACTTGTCGGCCAGATCGCCCGCCGTGATCGGGTCCCAGTGCAACGCCAGCGCATCCACCACCAGCTGTGCCTGGGCGGGCAGGGCCTCGAAACGGGCCTTGTAAAGTGGGGTGCAGTGATCCAGCAGTCCTTCGAGATCGGCGCGCACATCGCCGTTCTGCTGCTGCGCCAGCACGTTGTAGAGCAAGACAATGGTGCGTGGATTGCCGCCGGTCAGCACATGCAGGGTGCGCAACCGGGCCGACTCCCGATCGACCAGTTCCTCGACCCTGCGATTGTTGCCCAGCCGCGCCAGATTCTGCAGCACTGCTTTCATTTCCGTTTCGCTCAGCCCCTTGAGTTCATGAATACGGAAAAATTCGTAGAAAGCGCCGTTGTATTCGTAAGTGGCCTCCATCGCCTCGACGCTGGCGCCGATCAAGGTCAGGCGCGGTTCGTGCGCCAGCACTTCCCGCAAGCGCCAGTGTTCCGCTTCCAGTCGCTTCAATACGATATCCAGGTTGTCGATCAGCAGCAGCAGCCGCTTGCCAAACCGGTTCGCTTCATCGAGCAATAACTGGAGCGATTGTCGGGCGCGTTGCCCCTCGTCGCCATCCGGCAGAGCATCCACGGCGGCGTCCAGCCGCACGGACTGGTCTTTTCTACCCTGCTGCTCCAGCACGTCACTCAGGGCGTCGATGCAGTTCAGCCACAAATCCGACAGCCTGTCGGCGCCGATGTTGTATTGCTCCTCCGGGAAGGTCAGGGCCAGCCAGCGCGCACTCAATTCCGGGTCTTCTTCGACGGCGCCGGCGATCCGCCGCAGCAGTGTCGTTTTGCCCATGCCGCGCGTACCCACCAGCAGCCGGTGCTGGGACTGGCTTTCATCATGCAGGTC
>CAIMUS010000257.1 GCA_903844665.1 uncultured Pseudomonadota bacterium | reverse complement strand
TACCTATCTCTCCGGTCCATACAGGAGGGACAGGGTGGGGGGTAAAGCGTGGGGCGCCGCCGCAACCGTTCATTCTGTGGGCCGTTTTCAACCCCTCTCCCCAACCCTCCCCCACAAGGGGGGAGGGAGTTTTTATACAGCTTCTAAGAATAACCTGTGGGAGCGGCGAGGGCGCCGCTCCCACAGCGGTCACCGGTCCTGCAGCTTAAGAGAAACGAGCACCAACTCGGGATCGTCGGGGCAACGGCTAAGGGTGAAGCCCAACGCTTCGTTGATGCGGAGCATTCTATCGTTTTCATGCAGCACTTCACCGACGATCTCGCGGGTGCCGGCGGCGCGGGCGTAGTTGATGATGCGGCGCATCAGCATCGGCCCCAGCCCCAGTCCGGTCATATTATGATCCACCAAAATGGCATATTCCGCCTTATCGTTGTCGGGATCGGCATTGACCCGCACCACCCCGTAAATATCCGCCTTGCCGGGCAGATCCGGCGCCGTGACCACCAGGGCCATCTCTCGATTGTAATCGATCTGGGTCAGGCGGGCGGCCAGGGTACGAGGCAATTCGCGCAACGGCTGAAAAAAGCGCATCCGCAGATCCTCCAGCGGGGTACGACGCACCAGGGCCTGCAAGGGCGGTTCGTCTTCCGGCAGGATGGGGCGGATCAGAAACTCGCGGCCATCGGGCAGGCCGAAACGTTCTTCCAATTCCTTGGGATAGGGGCGGATAGCCAGGCGGTCGGCGGGCCTGCCGGTAAACGGCGCCACCCGTACCCGCGCATCCAGAGCCAGCACTCCGCCGGCGCTGGCCCGCAGGGGATTGATATCGAGTTCCACGATTTCGCCCAGATCGATCACCAGTTGCGACACCTTGAGCAGGGTCAGCGCCAGGGCATCCAGATCCACCTTGCGCAGCAGGCTGTCGCGCAATACCGGATAGATCCGGGTCTGGGCCATCATTTCATAAGCCAGATTCATATTCAAAGGTGGCAGGCCATAGGCGATATCGTCTATCACCTCGGCCTCGGTACCCCCCTGGCCGAAGTAGATCACCGGTCCGAAAGGGCCGCTGGAACGTACGCCTACGGTGATGGTGAAGGCATTGCCGCGGTATTCCATGGGCTGAAGCAGAAAGCCGTCGATTCGCGCCGTCGGCGCCAGTTCCCGCACCCGCTGCAGCAGCGACTCCGCCCCTTCGCGCACCACCTGGGGCGAGTCCAGGTAGCGCATCACCCCATCGACCCGATGCTTGTGGGGAATATCGGGGGACATGATCTTCAGCGCCACCGAGCGCCCCAGCCGGCCGGCGATTTCCGCCGCCGCCGCCGGATCGTCCGCCTGGTGAAACTGCACCACGGGAATGCCGTAGGCGCTCAGTAACTGCATGGCCTCGATGTCGTCGAGTTTACCGGAACCCCGCGCCAGCGCGCCGCCGATAATCCGCCGCGCCGCCTCGATAGCCGGAGTAAAGGCGGCGGGTATCGAAGGTGGAATTTCCATCAGCATCGCCTGATTGCGTTTATGCTGCACCAGACGCATAAACGCCCTTACCGCCTCATCCGAGGTCTCATAGGTGGGCACCTGCCGTTGCATGGTGCGATGGCGGGCCGCCTGGCCGGCGAGCGGACCGACGAAACTGGCGATGATGCAGCGGTTGGTGCGCGCCTGCCGTTGGATAATGGCGTCGGCGATCTGGGTGGGATCGCTGAAAGGACCGGGTGCGTTGATCACCAGCACGCCGTCCACGCTGCGATCCTGCAGCAGGATATCCAGCGCCTTGCCGTACAGTTCCCCGCCGGCCGCATCGCTCAACTCCACCGGATTGACCGGACTGAGCAACTGGCCCGGCAGCGCGCGCAGGCTCTGCTGCGTGTCCTCCGCCAACTGCGCCAGCCGGCCACTGTAATGATCCAGGGTGTCCACCGCCAGCAGGCTCAGACTGTGGCTGTTGCTCAAAATAGCCAGCCGGTCATTACCGACGGCCTGGGCGGCGGTCAGGGTCTCCACCAGGGTAAACAGTTCATGGCGGTCACTGACCCTGAGGATACCGGCCCGCCGGAAAGCGGCTTCATAGACGGCGTCGCCGGTATTGCCATGGGTATGGCGCCGCGGTTTGAGCGCGACCACCGGCTTGACGCGGGCGGCGCGGCGCGCGGCCGACATGAACTTACGGGGATTGGGAATCTGTTCCAGATAGAGCAGAATGCCCCGGCTGCGCAGATCCGTGGTCAGATAGTCCAGAATATCGGCGATATCCACATCGATCGCGTCGCCCAGACTGAGCAGATGGCTGAAACCCATCCCCAGATGGACGCCCCAGTCCAGTGCCGCCCGGGCAACGGCGCCGGGCTGGGTGATAAAAGCGGCGTAGCCATCGGTCGGCCGATATCGGCTCAAGGTGGCGTTCAAGCCGGCGGCGGGCGCCGCCACGCCCAGGCAATCCGGGCCGACGACGCGCAGCAGATAAGGTTTGGCGGCGGCCAGGATGGCCTGCTGGAGCGCCTGCCGCTCGCCGGTTTCCAGCCGCGGGTCGGCGGCGCTGACGATCAGCGCGGCGCGGGTGCCGCGCTCACCCAGTTGCCCGATCAGGGCGGGTATATCCTGGAGCGGCCGGGAAATCACCGCCAGGTCCGGCGGCAAGGGGAGACTGGTGACATCAGGGTAGGTCAGCACGCCTTCCAAAGCCTGCCGGCTGGTGATCATCGGCATCACCGGCCCGGCGAAGTCGGCGTCCAGCAGGTTGCGCATGAGCAGCTTGTCGCTTTCACTGCCACTGCCGAGGAGGGCGATGGAACGGGGTTTGAAGAGGTATTCGAGATTGCGAACGGTCATAACGGGGTAGCCTTGGTGAGGAACGCGCCTGGAGCGGACGGCAGGTCAGGTGGCCTGGCCTAAGGTCGACCGGTCGAGCGACAGGCCGGCGCTTACCCGATCCAGTTTACTGTAAGCGGTGTTGGAGAGGATGGAGTTCGTGCCATAGAAAAGCTTGCCGGAGCGCATCCCGGAGTGCGTCCAGGGCGATGGGCTTGGCCAGAAACTTGAAGACGGCGCACTCGTTGATCATAGCGATCAAATCATCCAATTCGCCATAACCACTCAGCGCGATCCGCACCGCGCCGGGATAGAGCTTGCGCACGCGCTTGAGAAATTCGACGCCATTCATTTCCGGCATGAACAGATCGGAAATGACGACTTGCACGGCATAGCCGGTCAGTAACTCCAGACCGGCGCGGCCGTTGGCGGCAGTCAGCACCCGATAGCCATCGCGTCGCAGCACCTGCTCCAGGAGTTTGAGGATACCCGGATCGTCATCCACCAGTAGCACGGTTTGGAGCCGGTCTTCCGGCGCTTCCCGACGCAGCTCCCGGCGGCCATGCTCTTCCAGCCAGTGTTTTGCCTCCCCGGCCGGAAGGGGACGGGAGAAGTAGTAACCCTGCATTTCATCGCAGTCCCGCAGCCGGAGGAAACTCAGTTGAGCGTCGGTTTCCACCCCCTCGGCGACGACCCGCAGATTCATGCTATGCGCCATGGCGATTACCGCCAGTGCGATAGCGGCATCATCGGGGTCGATGGAAATATCCTGGACAAAAGAGCGATCGATTTTAAGCCGGTCGATAGGCAGCCGCTTGAGGTAGTTCAGTGAGGAATAACCCGTACCGAAGTCGTCGATCGCCAGTTTGACGCCCATTTCCTTGAGGGTACGCAATACGGCCACGGTGGTATTGACGTCTTTCATCAGCAGGCTTTCGGTGATTTCCAGTTCCAGACAGTCCGGTTGTAAGCCGGTATCGCTCAGAATCCGCGCCACCAACCGGGTGAAATCGGGTTGCTCGAATTGCGCGACCGACAGGTTGACCGCCATTCGCAGGGGCTGCAGCCCCTGCTCCTGCCAGGTTTTGGCCTGGGCGCAGGCGGTTCTAAGCACCCATTCTCCAATCGGGACGATTAACCCGCTTTCCTCCGCCAGGGGCACAAATTCAGCCGGCGCCACCAGACCGTGTTTAGGATGCCGCCAGCGCAGCAGCGCCTCGACTCCGAGGGTACGCTCGTGCAGCAACTCCAACTGCGGCTGGTAATAGAGCTCCAGTTCGCCGCGGTCAAGGGAGTGGCGCAGATCGTTTTCCATGGCCAGCCGCTCGATGGCGCGTGCATTCATCTCCGCCTCATAAAAGCAAAACTCATTGCGCCCCCGGGCTTTGGCCCGATACAAGGCGATGTCGGCGTTTTTCAACAAGGTCAGACCGTCATCGCCGTCCTTGGGAAACAGGCTGATGCCGATACTGGCGGTGACGAACACCTCCTGCTCCTCCAGCTTCAGGCCGGGCGCCAGCGCTCCCTGAATCTTACGCGCCACTTTGGCGACCTGCTCATTCCACTGCCAACCTTCCAGCAGGACCACGAACTCGTCTCCCCCCAACCGCCCCAGCGTATCGCCGGCCCGCAGACAATTCGTCAGCCGTGTCGCCACCGCTTGCAGCAGGGCATCACCCAGGCTATGGCCCAGGGTATCGTTGATGCGCTTGAAGTGATCCAGATCCAGTAACAGCAGGGCGATTTTATGGCCACTACGACGGCAGCGGGCGACGGCCTGTTTGAGCAGCGACTCCAGTAACAGGCGGTTGGGCAACTGCGTCACCGGATCGTAACTGGCCAGTTGCGTCAACCGCGCGGCGTAGCTGGTATGTTCGGTAATATCGCTTAAAATTCCGATAAAATGCGTCACCGCACCGGCCTCATCCGGTACCGGTTCGAGCGTCAGTTCATTCCAGAACAGGCTGCCATCCTTGCGATAACTCCGCAGCACCACCCGGCACTCCCGCTGTTCCCGCAGGGCGGCGCACAGTTCCTGGAGCACGGGTTGATAGCGATCTTCACCGAGTAAAAACTGATAGCCTTTTCCCACCACTTCCTGTTCCGGGTAACCGGTCATCTTCACAAAAGCCGGATTGACATAGATGATCGGATTATCCGCCGGTTCGGCAGCGACGAGCATAATGCCATAACGGCCGGCATCGACCACCTTTTTCCATAACTGGGGGGAGTATTGTCCGGCGCCGTCTTGGGGAGTATCGGCCATCGCCGGTCAATCCGCCAGAGCCGCTGCCGCACCGCGCAGCGCCGGAGCAAAGCGCGCATTGGCGCCACCGATATCACCTACCAGACAGGGTCTTTCCGGCACTGTGGACATCGAGGAATTCTCCCATGGTTAGGGTGGTCGCCGACAAAGGCCCGGCGGCGGCTCCGCCCCTTGGCGTTGCCTCAAGTGATCACATCCGGCTTGACGCGACCGGTGCGCTCCCTCACCCCCGCCAGTTCGTCGGCAAGCCGGATCAGCTCCGCCAGCGCGACCTGGGGATCCCGGTCGTGGCGGGCGGGATCGGGTTCATGACTTTCGATATAGACCCTTAAGGTTGCCCCTTCGGTGCCGGTGCCGGACAGGCGGAAGATAATCCGCGCGCCGCCCTGGAACAGCACCCGGATGCCCTGGCGCTGACTGATGCCGCCATCCACCGGATCGGTATAGCTGAAATCATCCCCCGTGGCCACCTCGTAACTGCCGAGCCGCCGCCCGGCCAGCCCGCCGACGCTTTGGCGCAGAGTGGCCATCAATTCGTTGGCCCGCTCGGCGTTCACCCCTTCGTAGTCGTGGCGGGTATAATAATTCCGTCCGAACCGCCGCCAGTGGGCGCGGACGATAGCCTCCACCGACTCGCCCCGCGCCGCCAGCACGTTCAGCCAGAACAGCACCGCCCACAGCCCGTCTTTTTCGCGGACATGGTCGGAACCGGTGCCGAAACTTTCCTCGCCGCACAGGGTGATCCTGCCGGCATCCAGCAGATTGCCGAAGAATTTCCAGCCGGTGGGAGTCTCGAAGCAGGGCAGTCCCAGGGCTTCGGCCACCCGGTCCACCGCCTGACTGGTGGGCATGGAGCGGGCCACGCCCTTGACGCCCCGGGCATAGCCCGGCGCCAGGGTGGCGTTGGCGGCCAGCACCGCCAGGCTGTCGCTCGGCGTGACGAAGAAGCGCCGGCCCAGGATCATATTCCGGTCGCCGTCGCCGTCCGAAGCGGCGCCGAAATCGGGCGCCCCGTCGCCATAAAGCAGCTCCACCAGCTCGTGGGCATAGACCAAGTTGGGATCGGGATGGGCGCCGCCGAAATCGGGCAGAGGATCGCCCCGCATCACCGTGCCGGGCGCCGCTCCCAGCAACTCCTCCAAAATATGGCGGGCATAGGGACCGGTAATGGCGTTCATCGCATCGAACCGCAGGTCGAACCGGCCGCTGCCGAGAAACTCCCGCAAGCGGTTGAAATCGAACAACTGCCCCATCAATTCGGCATAATCCGTCACCGGATCGATCACCTGGACCCGCATGGCGCCGAGTCGGGTTTCGCCCAGGCGATCCAGGTCCAGATCGGGCGCTTCCAGAATCTTATATTCTTTTATCTGCTTGCTGCGCCCATAAATGTTATCGGTGACCGTTTCCGGGGCCGGGCCGCCGTTGCCGATGTTGTATTTAATGCCGAAGTCTTCCGTCGGGCCGCCTGGGTTGTGGCTGGCCGAGAGAATAATACCGCCGAAGGTCTGGTATTTACGAATCACGCAAGAAGCCGCCGGCGTCGATAGCAGGCCGCCACGGCCCACCAGGACCTCGCCGAAACCGTTGGCGGCGGCCATTTTCAGGATGATTTGCAGCGCTTCGCGGTTGTAGTAGCGCCCATCCCCCCCGAGCACCAGGGACCTGCCCTGGTAGCCTTCCAGGCTGTCGAAAATGGCCTGAACGAAGTTTTCCAGATAAGGCGTCTGTTGGAATACCCGTACTTTCTTCCGCAGGCCGGAGGTGCCGGGCTTCTGGTCTTGAAAGGGTTGAGTGGCGATAGTTTTTATGTTCATGGCTGCCTCGGTGCGATATGTCAGGGTTGCACAATACCATGCTTTCCGTGCAGCGTCCTTAGCCCAGGATGAGTCGATAGTGGCCGACACAGCCGCCTCTGGCCCCAGCCTGTCCCAGCCCGGTTCACGGAAAACAGCAGGAAACTGGATGATTCCTGGCCGGACGGCGATTTTGCGTCGAGCGCCCGCCAACCCGGCAGGATTCGATAATGGTAGCAATAAGCGCAAGGTTCCGGCTACCGCTGCGACGCAGTTGCCTCTCTCGTTCCCAGGCGCGGCGTGAAAACCCGTTGAACTATACCATTTAGTGTAATCGTTTAGCCCCCCCCTGCTTGCATATCTGCAAAGGTAGGTATTGCTGCTTTCCCCTCCTTTTCAAGGAGGGGTGGCGCGTAAGCGCCGGGGTGGTTGATGGGGTGGTTCCACAGGTTATCTTGCCACCCGCGCGTCCGCTT
>CAIMUS010000256.1 GCA_903844665.1 uncultured Pseudomonadota bacterium | reverse complement strand
CCATCGATCATTCCAATGGACACGTGCGGGTCCGCTTCAGCCCACTTAGCAGTTTTCACGGAGTCGTCATTCGCTTGGCGGATACCGCTGGATGCCCATTGACTTTGCCACCGCTTACCAATCATCATTTTTCGAGTAATTGAGTGATTTGGCTTCTGGTTGCGCAAAAGTTACGCGAAGTGGTCGAGCTGCTCGAACTTCTTCTCCATGCGGTTCAGCACCTCGTCCTGGATCTGTTGCGCGGTCGCGCCGGGCCAAAGGACGATCGCCGTCATCGACGGCACCGAGAAGTTCGGATCTTCGAGCTGCCCGAGCCGGGTCAGGCTCAGCACGCCCGCCACCGCGATGACGAGGATCAGGAACAGCACGACGGCGCGGTGGTTCAGCGCCCATTCGGAGAGGTTGAACGATTTCATTGGGTGGCTTGGGTCGGCGCTGTGCTGCGCGTGGCGCCGGGCAGCGCCACGCGCAATCCGGGCGCCATCTTCTGCACGCCCGCAATGACGACGAGTTCGCCGGCCGGCGGCCCGGAGACCAGCACCGCGTCGTTGCGATACCCATGCACTGCGACGCGGATCAGGTCGACGGTTCCAACCGGCTCCGTGTTTGCACGACGAACGACCCACAGTGCCGGCTGGCCGTTGCTTTGCGTGATCGCGGCGGCTGGGATCGCCGCCGCCGGCGTTTCCGTGACGGCGCGCTCGACCACGAGCGTCGCGGTCGCGCCGAGTGGCAGCCGCCGTGCGGCCGCGGGCTTCAATCGAGCCCGGTAGGTTCGCGTTTGCGGCGCCGCCTGTGGCGACAGCTCGCGCAGGACCACGTCGAACTGTTCTTCGGGCGCACTCGCGAGCGATGCCTTGAACCGCGCTTTCTTGAAGGACGAGAGCTGATCTTCCGGCACATCGACGACGATCTCGGGCTCGCCATGGTTTGCGATTGACACCACCGGCTGCCCCTCGGCGACAACCTGCCCGATCTCGAACCGAACGGCTGAGACGACACCGCTCTGCGACGCACGCAGGACGGTGTACTTCAGCCGGTTGCTGGCCAGCTCGAGTTTCCTGGCCTCCGACTCGGCGGCTGCCTGGGTGTTTACCGCGTTGCTGTGGGCGTGTTCGTCGTCGGACACGCTGACGGAGCCATCGGCCTTCAGCGCCTGGAGCCGTTGTCGGTCCGACTCGGCCTGCCGGGCCTGGGCCGTGGCGGCGATGAGCTGCTGCCGTGCCGCTTCCTCGGCGAGCCGGTAATCGGTGTCGTCAAGCACCGCCAGCACGTTGCCCTCGCGCACCGTATCGCCGACGTCCACTCGGCGCTCCACGACCTTGCCGCCGACGCGGAAGGCCAGGTCCACCTCGTGACGCGCCTGCACGCTGCCGAAGTGGCGATGCGTTTCCTGGGCTTTGTCGTAGCGGAGCTCGATGGTGCGAACCGGTCGAAGCGTCTCGCCTGTCGGCTTGTCTGGTGTGCACGCGGACAGCATCGCGGCGATGAGTGCGGCGGGAAAGGTCACTGCGAGAGAGGTTTTCACGGCGGTTCCTCGCGCCGGTCGGCGGTATTTCGGGAATTCGGAGACTGGGTCGCGCCGGACGCCGCCGGCCCGGCGGACGGCTCGAACACCTGCCACCCCCCGCCCAGCGCCTTGTAAAGCTGCACGCTGTCGAGCAGCAATCGGGTATTGCTCTCATTCAAGCTCACCCTTACGGCCAGGCGCGCGCGCTGGGCATCGAGAAGGGGCAGGAGATCGGTCTGCCCGCGGTCGTAGAGCGATTGCGCGCGGCCCAGCGCCGCATCGGCCGCGGTTGCGGCGCTCTGCAGATCCTGTGCCCGCTGTCGTTCGTCCCGGAGCGCGACGAGCGCGTTCTCGACATCCTCGAGCGCCCGCACGATCGCGTCCTCGTAGCGGATGACCGCTTCCTTCTGGCCGCTCTCGGCGATGTCGTTGAGCGCCTGCGTGCGCCCGGCATTGAAGACCGGCATCGTCATCAGGGCGGCCGCGTTGAGGAAGCGCGCAGTACCGACGTGGTCACCGTTCAACTCGAGGATCGTGAAGTAATTGGCTGCGACGTCGGTCAGCACCAACAGACGTACGCCCCTTGCCCCGTACTCGGCTGCGACCGTGTCGGCTGCCGCAGCCGCCGCGCCCGTCCGCAGGCGACCGAAGATGTCAATTTCCCAGGAGACGTCGATGCCGCCGGCAGCGGCCCTGATGTCGGGGACGTCCGGGGTGACCCCCTTGACGGACGAGCCGAAGTTGGTATGCCAATCGATGCCGTTGGCGCGCAGGTCGATGCTCGGCCACAGCCACGACCGGCTGATGGACTCTCCGGCTCGCGCCGCTCGCACGCGCTCGCACGCGCTCGACGGCCACCTTGAAGTCCCGGTTCTCACGCGCCGCCCGACGGACGAGGTCGGACAGCACGGGGTCACCGAAGCTTTCCCACCAGGCCACCTCGGGCTCCTCGTCGGATGCCGGGGTCGTCGCGAATCGGCCGGGCACCTCCAGTGAGGGCTGGAGGACGGGCGTGGCGCAACCGGCCAGCGCGAGCGTGAGCAACGTGGCAAGCGTGGCCGCGACGCCGCGCGCTGACACTTCAGCACAGCGAATGGGCTCCAGCCTTGCCAGGCGAGATATCTGAGTAACGGCGAGCCGCTGCGTGCCGCGGATATCGCCCGGGCGTGATGAAAACATCGATCACTTTCCCGTTGCATTGCCCGACGGCTTGTCGGTGCTCGCCTGGAGATCGCTTGCAATCGATTCGAGCAGATCCTGACCCGAGGCGAACTCGCGCTGCCGGCCGGTGACCAGGTTTTCGAGACGACCGGCAAGCGCGTCGGGCTTCGCATCGCCACGCATTTTCAACACGTACGCACGTCGGCTTGGGTACTTGGATTCAGGGTTGAGAGCCATCACAGGTGTCCGCAACGAAACTTGGGGACAGTGTAGTGGCATCCGCTTGCCGAGTCGTAAGCGAAACGTCAATGTTTGGTCTGAATGTGGTGTGCATGGCCACGCCGGACAAGCGGCGAGCGACGCCCGTGAAAGAGCCGGTGCTTGATGACAGGGACCGGAAAGAGGCGGCTAGCGAACAGGCGGTGCACCGGCGACGCTCACGCCCCCCCGCCGCAGCGTGCCGCGCAGACGCGAGCGCTTTCAGGCGGGCTTGGCCCTGTCGAGCAGCACTCGCGCCCTTGTGAAGGCGGTTGTACCGATCGCTTCGGGAAGTCGATCGACGAGTGCAGCCAGCGCGTGTCGATCTTCGGCCGTTGCACCGTCGCGTTCGCAGAGCTCGAGCAGCGCCATCAACTCGAGCCACGGCGCCTCCTGTGCTCTCGCTTCCGCGACCGCGTGCCGAACCCAGGCGAGGGCGACAGCGGACTGGCCACGCCCACGGGCGATCGCAGCCTCGATCAGGAACAGCTGCGGCAGATACACGCGCTCCCCGTGCGTGCTCGTGATTTGCAGTGCTTCCTCGAGCTGGTGTTGGGCCGCATCCCAGTCGCCGGCGAGCAAGAGCGCCTCCGCGGCATACCCCAGGGTCTCGCTCCCTCCCGCCAGCATCCCGAGCCGTGTATTTTCTTCGTACGCCTCTCGAATCCGGCGATAGCCCTCACGCGGTTCTTCCATTCGGGCATCCGCCCAACCACGAAACCACCGGCACGCGATGCGACCCTGCGCGAGCGCAAAGTCGTTTACGAGCGCCTGCATCTCGTCGGCAAGAGCTGCGACACGATCGGCGTTGCCGAGCCGCACCTCGAACATCGCGTCTAGCCAGATTGCGACCATCCGCGCCATGGGTTGTCCCAGCTGGCGCGCGGGCGTGCGCCTCCTGCAGCCGCGCGCGCCGTCTCGACCAAGCCGAGGTGAAGCAGCTGGATGGCGAGCAGCCCGAGCAGCGTGACCTGCGGGTCGGCTATGAAGCTCTGTTCCGGCGCCGCATCGAGCGACTCCTTGGCAGCAAGACCCCGCTCGATCCATTCACGGGCGATACGGGGCCGCCCCCGCAGCATCTGTACGTCCCCCTGCACGGTGCACGCGGCGAGCAGCAAGACCGGATCGTTAGTCGTGGACGAAAGCGCGTCGGCTCGTTCCGCCAGAGCGAGCGCGTCGGCATATTCGGCGCGCTGGCAAAGCACGAAACCGAAGCCGTACAGCAGGAGTCCGCGCATGGGGTGTTGGGGAACGTCGGCGAGTCGCGAGTACGCACGCTGGAAGGCGCTCTTCGCTTCGGTGGAGCTGACGCCAAGCAAATGGGCGACCGATACGCCCCGAAGCGTTGCGAGCGCGATCTCCAGCGCCTTGCGATCCGTCCCCTCCGGCACCTGATCGAGAAGAGTCAACCCGCGCTCGGTGAGGCTCATGCCCTCAGCCGGGCTCAAGTGCAGTAGCGCCGCTTCCGCCGCCTCGACGTAATAGCGCAGTGCGGTCATCGGCTCGCGGCCGCGCTCGAAGTGCATGGCGAGCTGCGCAGCGGCGACCGGCACGCCTGCGGCACGCTCCCATTCAAGCGCGGCGCCGACTTTGCGGTGGAGCTGCGCGCGGGCCAACCGGGCCGTGCGCTGGTACAGCACCTGTCGGAAGAGAGCGTGCCTGAACGAATACGGCAGATCTGGCGCATCGCGCCTTTCCTCGGCACGCGGAGCATTCAGCCACAGCTGCTCGCGCGCGAGCTCGTCGCAGGTCTGGGGCCGCGGGCGCAAGCAACGTCGTCGAGGCCCGCAACGAAATGCTCGATCAGCGTAGTCTTGCCGATACCCGGTTCACCAGCAACCCAGACAATCGTGCGGTGACCGGTGCAGGCACGATCCCAGGTGCTGCGAAGTCGCGAGAGCGCTTCTGCGCGACCGATGAAGGATGCCCTGTGCAACGAGCGGATTTCCGAGACGCTCGCCCGCTCCGGTCGCGTGGTGGATATCGCGGTCGCAACGGCGATGAACCGATAGCCTCGCCGCGACACCGTTTCGATGAAGCGCGGTTGCCGGGCATCGTCCTGCAGGGCCATCCGGAGTTCGCTGATTGCGGTCTTCAAGGCCGATTCGCTGATGAACTGGTGGCCCCACACCTCATCGAGTAACGCGTGCTTGGTGAGCAACGCCCCCGGTTGCCGCACGAGGGTACACAGTACAGCGAATGGCGTTGGCGCGAGAGGGACAGGCTTTCCCTCGTGTAGCAACGATGCATTCGCCTCATCCAGCTCGAATGTGGCGAAGCGTACTCGCACGACGTCAGTGAATACTTGGGTAGTGTGATCCATATCATCTCACCGTTCACTCAATTTTAAACGCTTGGTGTGAATGATGACCTACCAATCGATCAAATCGGCAAACGCCAAGCACGGGCGGCCGAGTGTAAGCGTTCACCCCCTCCCCCTAACCCCCTCCCACAAGGGGAGGGGGGATACGCTAAGTAGCTGTTTTGCAATAACTCCCTCCCCCCTTGTGGGGGAGGGTTGGGGTGGGGGGTCTGAACGGTTACGGCCGAGTTGCTCATTGAACCAGATACAAAAGTTATGCAAAGCCACTCGACCGTATGGACTGTTTCTGCGAGGCAACGTACTCCGCTTCGCGCTGCAACACCACCGCCTGCGCCGCCGCTTTTTCGCTCTCGCGCTGGGCCAGCGTGCTGCGCGCCACTTCCACCGCGTGCTGCGCCAGGCGCCATTGTGCCTGCGCCTCCCGCCGTTGCGCCTCCAGCGTCGCGGTGTCCATGTGGGCCACCACTTGGCCGGCAGAGACGAAGTCGCCCTCATCGACGAAAATGGCGCTGATTCGGCCGGCTAATTTGGCAGCCACGTCGATCTCGGTGCCTTCAATGCGGCCGTTGCCGCTGGCGAAGCCGCTGTCCTGACCGTTGCCGCCATAGCGTTGCCAGGCCACCACGGCCAGCATGCCCATGACCAGCGCCACGGCGGCCCTGATCAACCATTTTTTCTGCGATGTGGTCATCGTTCTTTTCCCATCTGTTCAGAGTTCAGAGGCGCCCGCGGCGCCGTTTGAGTGCACCCGATTACCCACAAATCACCCATCATCAGCATAATACACCAAGGCTCGGTTAGCCTCGAGGGCGATAGCAAATGCTCTGACCTTAGGTAGGCTCCTGAAGTCAGGGTTAACGCCTGTACTGAAAATAACCCATCAATATTTAAAAATTTTGTTAGGAAAATAATGTTAAAATATATTAGCTTAATAGCAGGAGGGCATCCTATGTCTGAACAGCCCCAATCTCCCGAATCCAATACCCCGTCGCCAACAGCTTCTTCAAGCCCCTGGCCAATAATGCCCGATCTCGCCACCCAGGTGCTGTCCTACTGGGTCGACGCCTGGCAGCGCACGATCCTGTTCTGGGATGTGCTGCGACAACGCAGCGACCAATACTCCGCGCAGAAGGCGAAAGCGGTACCACATGTGCTCAGTTTCGACACCGAACTGGTCTTGGACGGGCGGAGCTTCGACCGGCCGGTCAATTACGGACTGGTGCGGATCAAGCCGCCGGAAGGAGTGGTCATCGACCCGAAAAAACGCCCGTTCGTGGTGGTCGACCCGCGTGCCGGGCATGGGGCCGGGATCGGTGGCTTCAAGGCGGACAGCGAGCTGGGGCAACCGTTCGTGCAGGCGTGCGCCAACGAACAGACCGCCCAGGGTGAAGTTCAGGTAGAACCGGCACGGTCTGAAGCGGAGCGAAACTCAGGTTAACGCTATGCCCGTCATTCAATTAGAGGCCCAATTATCTTCTGCACAGCTACTCCAGGCGGTGGAGCAGATGCCGTCCGAGGAATGGGAGGGATTCGTAAAACGGATTCTGCTGCTGCACGCCCAGCGCTCAGCAACGCATCTCAAGCACACGGAATCAGAACTGCTGCTGCAAATCAATCGCGGCATTCCCCCTGAACTGCGCGAACGCTACGAGGCATTGTTGGCGAAACGTCGGGCGGAAACCTTGAACTCCGAGGAGTATGCGGAATTGCTGCGGCTGACCGGGCAAATCGAACAATTGGATGCTATGCGTCTTACAGCACTGGCGGAACTCGCCCGACTGCGCCAGACATCCCTGGCGGAACTGATGCAAACGTTGGGCATCCAGCCGCCCGATTATGCCTGACAAACCGCTGTCAACCGAACAGCGTACCTTGGTAATTGCCCGCGCCCAGGGCTGTTGCGAATATTGTCGAAGTCAGGCGCGTTTTGCCACTCAAGCTTTTTCAATTGAGCACATCATTCCACGCAGCAAGGGCGGTGAGACCACGGTGCATAATCTGGCGTTATCCTGCCAGGGCTGTAATAACCACAAGTACAACAAGATTCAGGGACAGGATCCAATCAGTGGGGAAACCGTACCGCTGTTCCATCCACGTCAGCAATACTGGGATGATCATTTTACCTGGAACGACGATTACACCCTCATACTTGGCTTATCACCCAGCGGTCGAGCCACGGTCGAAGCTCTAAAGTTGAATCGCGAAGGATTGGTTAATATGCGACGTGTTCTGTACGTGATGGGTGAGCATCCCCCTCCACTGCACCATTTTCCGACCAGCCCGCTATCATGATTGTGATCCCCTCTTCCCCGGCTACCAGGTCGAACTGGCGAAGTTTGAAGCGGAGCAAAATATGCCTTACATCCAATAAAGACCGGAGCATATCTTGCGTTCTACTTAAAGTTGGTGAGTGGCGCTTGTCGGATGTAACTGTTGTCCGTGCACGCGTTCGGAATCAGGATGACGGTGGCAAGCGGTTTGTTCGCCGGGGCCGGCACGAGCACCTCGGCCCTGGCTGCCGCCCAAGATCAGACGATGGCCTCTTTAGCAGGGTCGGTTACGGAGGCAGAACGGGCGGCGCTGCGCAGCGAACCGGCCATCGGCTACAGTATTGCCTATCCTTTCGGCGTCATTGTGCCAATCTTGATTTTTCAATTGGCTTACCTGCGCTGGAAGCCGCGCTTTACCGAACAGGACACCGGCGGAAAACTGCAATTGGCAGAGTTAGCTATCACCGGCCGACAGACCGGCCGGATGCTGGCCGAAATCAGCCGCGAATTGCCGGAAGGTGTCGTGATCGCGGCGGTGCGCGTCGGCGGCGTCAACCAATTACCCCGGCCCGATCTACTGTTGACCGAGAACGATACCCTGCTGGTGCACGGCTCCGCTTCGGCCATCGAGGCAGCGCGGCCTGTGAGGACCTCGATCTCATTGTTTCTAAAGGCCAGGCGCCGCCGCCGTTTGCGCTGTCGTTCGGCGGCGAATCAAAGTTGTTATTCACCACAGTGAGAGGAATGTATTGATGCGATGCCTTAGAGCCACGTTGTTACTATTAACGGCTGTTTTATCGTTGGGTTATGCAGGTCTTGGCTCTGGCAAGGAAGCGCCACCCAAAATCGAACCGCAAGCCGAGCACATCCTGCGGCAGATGAGCGATTTTCTCAAAGCTCAGCCGCGCTTCAGCTTCCATATCGATACCACCTTCGAGGCCCTGGAGCGCGGCCAGAAGCTGCAATTGTCGGCCAGCACCCAGGTCGCGGTGCAGCGGCCCGATCACTTACAGGTCGGCGTCGAAGGGGACACCTTGCAAAGGCAGTTCTGGTACGACGGTACGTCTATCACCCTGCTGGATGTCGCCAACAATAACTACGCCACGGCGCCGATATCCGGCGACCTCGATACGATGCTGAATCGTATCCAGCAACGCTACGGTCTGGATCTGCCCGCGGCGGATTTCGTAATGAGCGATCCGTACAAAGTGCTGATGGAAAAAGTGACCTCCGGTTTTTATGCCGGCTTGCATAAGGTACAGGGCGTTTCCTGTCACCATCTGGCCTTCAGCCAGCCGGACATCGATTGGCAGATCTGGATAGAAGAGGGCGACAAGCCGGCGCCCAGAAAGCTGGTGATCACCTACAAGCAGATCAGGCAAATGCCGCAATATACGGGCTTGTATTCGCAATGGAATTTCGCGCCGGAATTCAGCGCCAATCAATTCACTTTCACGCCGCCGGAGAAGGCCGAAAAAATCGACTTTCTGCCTAAGCCACTGGCGGCAGCGAAGAAGAAGACGAAATGAGGTGATGTGATGAAGCGTAGTCGGATGACGTCTTTCAAGCTTGCCGTGGTGGTGCTGATCGTGGCGGGACTGGTCGGGATGGTCAGCGAAGAAGCGGCCGCTGTCGGGCGAGGTGGCGGTGGCCGTGGCGGTGGCGGCGGCCGTGGCGGTGGCGGCGGTGGTCGTAGTCTTAATATCGACCGTTCCGGTGGGATGGGTGGCGGCAGCGTGCGTTTCAGCGGCGGTGGCGGAGCCAGATCAGCAGAAAGGTCTTCCCAGGGCAATGTCCAGAACGTCCAGGGCAACCGCCAGCAGTTACAGCAGAATCGCCAGAACGCGGCCGGTCAGTCCCAGCAGAATCGCCAGCAGTACCAACAGAACCGCCAGAACACCGCCAATCAATACCAGCAGAACCGCCAGAACGCCGCCAATCAGTACCAGCAGAACCGCCAGAACGCCGCCAATCAGTACCAGCAAAACCGCCAGGATTACCGCGAAAACGCACGTGAAGACTGGCAGGATTACTGTAACAATCGCAACTGCGGTTATGGCGGCTCTAGCTATTATTACCGGCCCGGTTATCCCGCGGGGGCCGTTGCCGCCGGGATGGCGGCCGGGGCGGTGGTGGCGTCGCTACCGAAAGGCTGTACGACCGCCTATTCCAACGGGGTCGCTTACCAGAATTGCGGCGGCACCTACTATCAACCAAGCGACAACGGTTACATGGTCGTGGCGCCACCCAGCGTACCGGCTGGCGCGACGGTTGCCGTACTCCCGACGGGGGCGGCGGTCACCACGGTCGGTGACGTCCGCTATTACGTCGCCAACGGCGTTTACTATCGACCTTATATCAGTAATGGCCGCACCGTTTACGTGGTCGGCGGGCCGTAGCGATCGTGGCGGTTGAGCGCTGCCCTGTAGGAGCGAGCTTGCTCGCGAAAAGCTTAAATTATTTAGCTTATAGGGCGAACCAGATTCAGAACCATGTCAATGGGAATGACCGGGATCGGTAGTGTTGCAGAAGTGTTGGTACAATTGGTTTTAGTCAGCTAAATCAATCGGTTGTTAAGACTAAGCAACACTTTTACACTTTTATAACACTACCCGTCCCGCCTCTTTATCACGCAGATGCTGGCGGGCATCCGCTTGGCTCTCATAAATATGCGGCGCCACATTGCGCTGCTGCAACGCCTCGCCCACCTTCATGCGCATGAAAGTGCTGGTGGTGTAACGGGTGACATTGGAATAGAACCGATCTACGACGTCCTTGACCATGTCGATATAGGCATCCAGCAAGTGCGGCGGCACCACGAAATTGTCGTAATTGACCACCGCGTACACTTTCTTGCCGAGTCCGACCAGCTTGGCCTCCACCTCCTGCCGGATGGTCTCGATAGTCGCGGCGTCGCGGATTTCCAAACCCTCGAAATTGACGAAGAACAGATTCTCGGCCGGGTCGTAGATCAGCCGCTCCGCGATCGGCACTTCCAGCAGATCGGCTTTCAGATTCATCGGGCCGGGCTGGAAAATGCGTGCATCCATTTCCTGCAACGCCGGGCTGATCAGCGGCCGAAATTCCATCTGCGCCAGAATATCCTTGTCCAGATCCACGCCGGGCGCGATCTCGGTCAATTCCACCCCTGCCGCAGTCAAACGGAATACACAGCGCTCGGTGATGTACAGCACCGGTTGTCGCCGTTGCGTCGCATAGGAACCGCTGAAAGTCCGTTGCTCGACCGCTTCGACGAATTTCCGCGCTTTTCCTTCCGTTTCAATGCGCAGCCGTCCGTCCGCTACCTGGACCTGTAACTTGCCGGCGGTAAACGTGCCGACAAACACCAGTTCCTTGGCATTCTGGCTGATGTTGATGAAGCCGCCGGCGCCGGCCAGTTTCGGACCGAACTTGCTGACGTTGACGTTGCCCTCGCGGTCGGTTTGCGCCATCCCCAGAAAGGCCACGTCCAGCCCGCCGCCATCGTAGAAATCGAACTGCGCCGGCATCTCAATGATCGCCTGGGTATTGCTGGCCGCTCCAAAATTCAGACCGCCAGCCGGCAGTCCACCGATCACGCCGGGTTCGGCGGTCAAGGTCAGATAGTCCAGAATCTTCTCTTCATTGGCCACGCTGGCGATGCCTTCCGGCATGCCGATGCCCAGATTGACCACGCTGTTCGGCTTCAACTCGAACGCGGCCCGCCGGGCGATGATCTTGCGGTCGCTCATCTCCATCGGCGGAATGGCCTGCATCGGCACCCGGATTTCACCGCTGAACGCCGGATTGTAATGCTCGGCAAAGGTCTGCCAGTGCTGCTCCGGCTCCGCCACCACCACGCAGTCCACCAGCACGCCGGGAATCTTCACCTGTTTCGCATGGAGCGTACCCCGGTCGGCGATGCGCTCCACCTGCACGATAATGATGCCGCCGTTATTGTGGGCGGCGGTGGCCATCGCCAGCGAGTCCAGGAACAGCGCCTCCCGCTCCATGGTGATATTGCCGTCGGTATCCGCCGTCGTGCCGCGCAGCATCGCCACATCGATCGGATGCGTCCGGTAGAACAGGTACTCCTGGCCGTGCAGGTTCAGCAGTTCGACGACATCTTCGGTGGTGCGGGCGTTGACCTTGCCGCCGCCCAGCCGCGGATCGACGAACGTGCCCATACCCACCGTGGTCAACAGGCCTGGCTTGCCGGCGGCGGCGTCGCGGAACAATTGCGTCAGCACACCTTGTGGCAGGTTATAGGCTTCGATCCGATTGTCGATAGCCAGTTTGCCGAGTTTCGGCGTCAGTCCCCAATGACCGCCGATCACCCGCTTTAATAAGCCGGCGTCGGCCAGATGATTCAGCCCTCGTTCACCGCCGTCTCCCTGGCCAGCCGCATAAATCAGCGTCAGCCCGGTCGGTTTGCCGGTCGTCATAAAGCGTTCTTGCAAGGCCACCGCCAGCGCCTCGGCAAAACCGATGCCGACAAAACCACCGGTCGCCAGCGTATCGCCGTCGTGAATCAACTGGACTGCTTCCGTGGCGGTGACGACTTTGCCCTTGTTGGCGGGCGTCTGGGAACTCAGCAACGGGTGCAGGTGATGTTCGTTCATGGTGGCATTTTCCTCAGACAATACCGGTCAGATAATAAGCGGCGATGACGACGAATACCGCCGTGGTCTTGAGAACCGTGATTTTTGCCCACAAGTCTTATAATACAATGGGCCTTGATCCGGCGCCATCTACGTACTCCACATTAAAGTACAGCAGCGAGGATTCAACCCGGAATAGGAGCACGCCGGGTATGCTCTCGTTAGTCGGGTGTCTTTCCATATCCGTGAAGCGGTCCATGCCGGGTATCCTGCCCAGCAGGGCTACGTGTGGTTGTGATGTCCGCCGCAGTAATAATTAAGAGGGACACGATCGAGGCGAGCACAATTCCCCGGAGAATGCCTAGAAAGAGCACGCCGACCAAGGCCACCATCGCCACATAGAATTCGAACCGGCTCACCCGCCAGACATGGCCGAGTTCGCGGACGTCGATCAACCCCTTGACTGCTACCAGCACCACGGCGGCCAGTACCGCCTCGGGCAGATTACGAAACAGACCGGTCAGGAAGAGAGAGACCAGTCCAATGATGATGGCGGCCAGGCAAATCGCCGCCGGTGTCTTGGCGCCGGCTTTGTCATTAACGGCGGATTGGGACAGACCTCCAGCCACCGGGTAACCCTGGCCGAGCTCTCGCCGGCCATCAACGATCCAACCACGGCGGTCCAGGCCCTGGACCAGATCGAGGATCTGCTGCACCGTCTCGGCCGGCGGGCACTCGATGCCGGCTGCGCCAACGATAACCAGGGTCAGCTTCGGCTGGTCTTCCCGACGCCGACGTGGGAAGATTATCTGACGCTCGCCTTCGATGAAATCCGTCAGTATGGCGCCAGTTCGGTCCAGGTGATGCGCCGGCTGCGCTCGGCCCTTCTGGGCCTGGCGGATTCCGTGACCGAGACCGAGCGAAAAGAGGCGGTGCAGCACTATCTCAGCCACTTGAAACTCGTGGTGGAGCACTCGACTCTCGATGCCGAGGATCAGGTGATGGCACTGCAGGAAGACCGGCAGGGCTTGGGTCTGTCGCGCCGGCGGGCCGAGCCATAGAGTAACATTGTTACCGAGCGCTGACGAATCAGGTGGGTTCGATGAGTTCTGCGGAAGAAGTGATGAAGCCGGGAGCGACCTTGACCAGCACGCGCTTGAGGGCGCCGCGGGCCGCCGCCACTTTTGCCCGCGCCATCACGTATGAAATTATGAATATCTACGCGATCAAGATGGCGGGGGTGTTCATGATCGCCACGTCCACGCTCGGAATCCGCACCGGGTTCATCGCGCGCTGGATTACGTTCTTCGGCTATGCGGTGGCGCTGCTGCTCCTGCTCAGCAGCCGCTACATCGAGGGGATTTTACTGGTCTTCCCACTGTGGGTGTTCCTGATCAGCATTCACATCCTGATTGACAATCTTCGCGGTCTGGAGGAGTAAAACCATGAGTCATGCCAAAGTTGCAAAAAAGAATCACGACAACGCCCAGCCGCCCGAAAAACTGAAGGGCAAGGACTACGAACAGGAACTGGCGAAGCTGCACGTGGAGTTGGTCAAGCTGCAAGAGTGGGTCCGGCACAAGGGCCTCAAGGTCTGCATCGTGTTCGAAGGACGGGATGGCGCGGGCAAGGGTGGCGCCATCAAGGCGATCACCGAGCGGGTGAGCCCACGCGCTTTCCGGGTGGTCGCCTTGCCGGCGCCGACCGAACGCGAGAAATCGCAGATGTACATTCAGCGCTACGCCCCGCACTGGCCGGCGGCCGGCGAGGTGGTCATCTTCGACCGCAGTTGGTACAACCGCGCGGGCGTCGAGCGGGTGATGGAATTCTGCACCGAAGAGCAAGCCAAGCGCTTTCTGGAGATGGCCCCCTTGGTCGAGAAGGCGATGGTCGAGTCCGGCATCCTGCTCCTCAAGTACTGGCTCGAGGTCAATTCCGAAGAGCAGACCCGCCGACTCGAAGCGCGCATCGAGGACGGCCGCAAGCTCTGGAAGCTCTCGCCCATGGACCTGCAATCCTACAGTCGCTGGTATGACTATTCGCGGGCGCGCGACGAGATGTTCACCGCGACCGACACGCCGTGGGCGCCGTGGTACGTCGTGCGCTCGGACGACAAGAAGCGGGCGCGGCTGAACATCATCAACCACCTGCTGAGCAAGCTCCCCTATGAGGAAGCGCCCCGCGACAAGGTGAAGCTGCCGAAGCGGCAAAAGGCCGGGGACTATCGGGAACCGGACTATCCCTTCAAGTTCATCCCCGAAGTGTTTTGAGCCCGGGGGCCGTCATCGCGGCCCTGAAGAGCCACCTGGCAGGAGAACTCTCATGCGGTTTCGTTTCCTTCAATCCCTCTTCACCACCACCCCAACCCAAGCCGGTCAATTCGACAAGAGCCTGATCTTGAAGGCGATCGAACGGGTGGTGGATGGCACCGATCCCCGTTTGCGGGTGGTGAGCCATTATCGCCGCAAGCTGTGGGACGCCGTGGAGCACGCGCTCGACTACGTGGTGACGTTCGTCAATACCCTGCCGCCCGCCAGCGCGGTCGATCGACACGCTTACATTACCGACCCCCGGCTGCGCGCCCTGTTCGTCTCGCCCGATCATCTGCAGGAGGTCTTGAGTTTCAGCGACGGTACGCGCAACTACCTCAAACAGGCCAACAAGCCCTTGCCCGCGGAACTGTATGCCGCGCTCGGCGTCACCCGGCTCGAAAAGACCGTGCTTGGGATCGATCTGGATGGGGAAATGCTGCAGCGGGATGTGCCCCAAACCGTCGTCAACTTCTGTAACCACCGGCTCGTCTTTCTCACCGACAACGAGCAGGACACCCGCCGGGAACTCATGAAGCGCGGCTTCGATTACCTGATCGAAGTAGCGCTGCAGGGACTGGCTTCCACTCGCGCCCAAAAGCAACAGTTGGAACAGCAACAGCACCAACTGCTGTTCCAGAAAAAAGCCAGTCTTATGAAGGCGGCCAAGCTGGGCCTGGAAGCGCTGCTGGAACCGGCCACCTCGGAACCGACCGATGTGGACGCTATCGAACGGCAACTTCAGGACGTCGAGACCGAACTGGAGCAGTTGCGGGCGGATTCGGGCACGCTGGAGCAGCATCTGGAAAAGGTCGCCGCCACCCTGGGTAAACCCGAAGACTTTCTGCAACTGGAACCGATCTCGCTCACCCTGGACCACATGAACACCAAGGTGCCCCCCAACTCACGCCGGGTCGCGAACACCCTGACGTTCGACGAGATGGTGCTGGCCGAAGAGCGTCGGCTCATCGCCCTGTTCATCCGCTTTCCCAGCCACGAAATCCTCCCGCCACCCGACGTTTTCGCGGAAGCGCGCCGGTTTCTCTAATGGGATGTTTGTGGCGGATGAGGGCTGAATCGAGTGCTGTCAGCATGATATTCCGGCGGCCAACAAACACGAGTATCTACAACCAGAAAGGGAGGAAAACACAGCGCAGTCGAGGGTTAGCGTCATTCATCACTCACTCTAAAGGTTATGAGATCGATGCCATGTTACTGAAAAATCCCCTTATCCCGCTTTGCCTGGCCTTACCCTTGCTTGGCGGTTGCGCCAGTATCGCCAAAGGTGTTACAGAAGGGATCATGGGCACTGGCGGCGAGGAAAGTCAAAAGGATACCGGTATCTGCGCCATCCGCGGGCCTGCCTATGAGGGCATCGCGCCCGCCCTGGAACACCAGGCCGCCGTTCCCGGCGGGATTACCAAAGTACTGATGGTTCACGGGATTGGCAAACACCTGCCCGGTTACTCCGGCCGCTTGCAGGACAAGCTGACCACCGCCCTGGGTCTGGATGTAGTCCAGGAACAATACAAGGAATTCACCCTGTTGCCGCCACTACCTCGCCCGGAACTGAACCTGGGCGATCAGCCCCTGGGCACCTTGCGCATCAATCGCTATACCAACAAGAGCGGCTCGCGGGAACTGCTGTTCTACGAACTGGCCTGGTCAGCGATTATCGACTCGACCAAAGCCACCCTCGCCTATGACACCACCGACGAATACGCTTACCACCGGGCCACGTTGAACCGCACTGCCAAAGAATTCATCGACAGCCATATTCCCGACCCGATTATCTATACCGGTGACAACCACCAGAAAATCCTGCTTTCGGTGAACCAGTCCCTGTGCTGGATGATCAGCGGGGATTGGAACGCCCTGCCCAATGGCGGCCAGCATCGCTGCAATCCCCTGGAGGGCGATACAGCACGTCACGTCCGGGAGGACGACATAGCCATTATCACCCACAGTCTCGGCAGCCGGATTACCCTCGATGCCTTACAGTCCATCGCCACCTCAGCGTTGACACAACGGCTGGGGCAACAGCGGCATCCCCTGTTGCAAGCCTTACAGGATAAGGATATTCCGGTGTACATGCTGGCTAATCAGTTACCGCTGCTACAGCTCGGCTTTGTCAAGTCGGATATTACCGGCCAGCGCGACCGTTACTGCCAGGCAGGCGGCGACCGCTATGACCAGCGGATGTTCCGACAGGTACGCATCGTCGCCTTCAGCGACCCCAACGATCTGCTCAGCTATGCGGTTCCGCCCCGGTTTGGAGAGGAATTTATCGATTCCCGGCTGTGTCCTCAGGTTGTCAACGTCACGGTCAATGTGGCGCCGGTCACTTCCGCCCCGGTTATCGGAACTTTTGCCAACCCCTTGGCAGCGCACAACGACTATGAGGCGGACGAACGGGTGATTGGCTTGATCACCAACGGTATTGGTGCGGGCAAGACAGCGCCGGCGGTCGCCACCCGCTGCCAGTGGATGGAGACCCGGCGTGATTAGTCCGGCGCTGCCGGCAAGCAGCGCCAGGGGTATTCCAAGCGAGCCGCTACGACTCGCCCTGCGGCTGCCGATGCTGGCCGCTGCTGTCGGCCTGTGCGACCATCGGGGCAGGCTCCGTGAACCGGGAATGGTATCCGAAAGGCATTTTCTCCTTCTTGCTCCTGCTAACCTCGCTCGCCGTTTGCCCTATCGACCCGGGGCCGGCCAAATGGTGACCCCTTTAGCGCTGTTCAAGGAGCGCTAGCGGGAGAATTTCGGCCACGAGTTGTAATAGACTGGAAATGCACCGGAACGAGAGTCTTCCGGTATCGACCTCTGGATAGACGCAAAAACCGCCCAGAAGGGCGGTTTTTGATATGGTTCGGCATGGGTGCTGGAAGCTCTGCTTAGAACAAGGGCTTCGGATTGACCGTGAACTTCACACCGCCGCCGCCAATGCTGACTTTGGCTCCCTGGGTATCGGTGCTGACCCTAAGCTCGACGCCCTTTGTGTTCTTCAGGACGACGTCGCCGCCGCCAGCCAGGATAGTCAAATTAGCGCCGGCGCCCGCATAGGTGCCGTCAAAGTCCGACAGCTTCTTCAGGTTATAGACCTTACCCTTGCCCATAACACTGGTGAAGCCCACTCCCCCCAGAGACAGGCCTTCCGCCTTGATGGGATAGACCTTGCCGTGATAGGTCAGCGTGCCATCGCCCCAGCTAAAACCTACGCCCAAAGCGGCGGAATTCGCCATGAACTCGATGGTTCCATCGGGTTTTTCCTCGGCAAATGCAAAAACACCGACCAGACTTAAGCTTAATGCCGTGATCAGACTGATGATTATGCGATGCATCGATTAAACCCTCTTAGGTTTGTTGAAAAAAGCGCTCACACCATACAAACCTGCTGCAAAATAGTCAACGAACGTGTTCTTGCGCAGGGATGTTTGCAGAGACTGGAAGGCGGACAGCGACTACCGCTGGGCCGTACCGCTCGGCGGCGGCGTGGGCAAGGTCTTCCGCATCGGATAAACTTGCCGGTGAACGCGCAGATTCGTAACCGTTTAGCCCCCCCCTGCTTGCATATCTGCAAAGGTAGGTATTGCTGCTTTCCCCTCCTTTTCAAGGAGGGGTGGCGCGTAAGCGCCGGGGTGGTTGATGGGGTGGTTCCACAGGTTATCTTGCCACCCGCGCGTCCGCTT
>CAIMUS010000255.1 GCA_903844665.1 uncultured Pseudomonadota bacterium | reverse complement strand
TACCTATCTCTCCGGTCCATACAGGAGGGACAGGGTGGGGGGTAAAGCGTGGGGCGCCGCCGCAACCGTTCATTCTGTGGGCCGTTTTCAACCCCTCTCCCCAACCCTCCCCCACAAGGGGGGAGGGAGTTTTTATACAGCCTCTTAGCCTTCGACAATCTTACAGCCCTGGCGCAGTTCTTCCGGGGTCATGGTGTACAGGTTGTCCAATAGCTGAATCATGAAGCTGCCCGGCGCTGACGCTCGCTCGGCCGCTCTCTCCCCGACCAGGCCGAAGTAGGCCAGACCCGTCGCCGCGGCGCTGACGGGGTCGGGATCGACGGCGAGAAAGGCGCCGATGATAGCCGTGGCGGCGCAACCGGTGCCGGTCACGGTGGTCATCAGGGGGTGGCCATTGTAGACCCGGAGCCGGCGGTTGCCGTCGGTGATCAGATCCACCGGGCCGGTGATCGCCAGGGTTGTTCCCAGGGCGTGGGCCAGCAGGCTGGCCGCCTCGGCCGCATCGTCCACCGCCGCGGTGGAATCCACCCCCCGGGTACTGGAGGAGGCGCCGCGCAAGGCGAGAATCTCGGAAGCATTGCCGCGGACCACCTGGACGCGCGTTTCGGCCACGATCCGCTGCGCGGCGCGGGTTCTCAAGCCGGTGGCCCCGGCCCCGACCGGGTCGAGAATGATCGGCACGTACCGGCGGGACGCCTGTTTCCCGGCGAGGATCATGGTCTCGACCCACTCATCGGTGAGCGTGCCGATGTTGAGCACCAGCGCGCCGGCCAGCGCCGCCATCTCTTCCACTTCATTCGGAGCATGCGCCATCACCGGCGAGGCGCCCATGGCGAGCAGGGCGTTGGCCGTAAAGTTCATGACCACGAAATTGGTGATATTGTGAATCAGGGGTCTCCGTTCCCGCACGGCCGCCAGATTACGGGCGGCGGCTGCCGCAAATTGCTGCATCGATCGATCCTCGCTAAGGAGTAAGGGTGCATATAGGAGCGAGCTGGCTCGCGAATTTCCCCGGATTGACGCCGAACGCCGCTTGCGCGAGCCGGCTCGCTCCTGCCGTACCCCGGTGTTAACTTCGGGTGACATAATACAACTTAACGATAATTTACGGTTTCTTCTTTCGCCTCAGCCATCGTGCGTCCGTTCTGGGTCATCGCAGATTTTGATTATTGAAGATATACTTTCTTCAGTGACTTGAATCGTTAGCCAGAGATAGGAATTCAGTGGTATGGGTGAGATAACTGCCAAACTCGACCTCGAGAATTACGACGACCGTGTTCTCGCTCGCACGGGCCATATTAGTAACGATGCGATTCGGGGCCGTACCGTAACTGCCGTCGTCGATACGGGCGCCGTTATGTTGATGTTACCTCAGGACGTTGTTGACGTCCTCGGACTGCAAACGGATCGTACTGTAATCGTTGCTTATGCAGACGAACGCAAGGAGGCGCGGCCCGTGGCCGGGCCGGTCCGGATCACTGTTGCCGGGCGTTCGATGACAACTGAATGTGTTGTCGGACCCCCGCTAAGCGAGCCATCGATCGGGCAAATCATCCTTGAAGAGTTGGACCTGCTGGCGGATTGCCAGAGAAAAGCACTGACGCCGCGGCCGGAGTCTCCAAATTTTCCATTACTTAAATTGAAATAGAAAACGGGGTAACGCCCGCAAGTCGGGCAAAAGCGCAGTTGTCCAACCAGCGGAGGCTCGACGATGCGAACTGTAATCACGTTGCTGTTATGGCTTATCGCCCTGCCGCTGTTCGCCCAGGCGCCGACGGCGCCACAGGTGGATAGCTTCTCGCCCCAGGGCACGGTGAAGCAGGTGCGCCAGGTGACCGCGCGTTTCTCGGCGCCGATGGTTGCCTTGGGCGATCCCCGTCTGGCCGATCCCTTCCTGATCGACTGCGCCGCCACAGGCAAGGGGCGCTGGGTGGACAGCTGCTATTGGGTCTATGACTTCGACGCCGACCTGGAGAGCGGTAGCCGCTGTCGGTTTAGCCTGCGGGCGGAACTTCGGACCCTTGCCGGCGAGTCATTGGGCGATCCCCGCCAGTTCGGTTTCGACACCGGCGGGCCGAAGATCCGCGCCACCCTGCCCGCCGAAGACAGCGATACCATCGATGAACAGCAGGTATTCCTCCTGGCCCTGGACGGGCCGGTAACCGCCGACTCCATCGAAACCCAGGCCCACTGCGAGATCGATGGCGTCGCCGAGGAGATCGGCGTAAACCTCATTACCGGCGGGGAGCGGGAGCGGCTCCTGGCCCAACAGCGCCAGACGAATAACTATAGCTACCTGCTCCGGGAAGACTACGCGGGGCGACTCGAAGGCGATGCCCTGCGACGGGCGGAAGAACGGCTGGTCCTGCTCCGCTGCCGCCGCGCCATTCCTCCGGCCACCAAGGTCGGACTGGTCTGGGGCGCCGGAATCGCCTCTCCCGGCGGTATCGCCAGCGCCCAGGAGCAACGGCTGAATTTCACCACCCGACCCGCCTTTACCGCCAGCTTCCAGTGCGAGCGCCTCAACGCGCACCGGCCCTGCCTGCCCATGCTGCCGATGAAACTGGTGTTCAGCACCCCGGTGGCGGCGGAACTGGCCGGCAACATCCGGCTGGTGGGCGAAACCGGCAAGGACTATCGTGACGCTTCGCCGGACAGCGGCAAAGTGCCTTACCGGCGGAGTCTGATCTTCCAGGGACCTTTCCCGGAAAACGCCCGCTTCCGGCTGGAGCTTCCTCCCAATCTGGTCGACGACGCCCACCGGCCGTTGGAGAACGCCGCCCGCTTCCCGCTGGAAGTCGCTACCGACGAGTACCCGCCGCTGGCCAAATTCTCCGGCGAATTCGGAATTATCGAAGCACAGGAAGGAGGCGTCCTGCCGGTCACCCTGCGCAATCTGGAAACCGATGTGACCGGCGCCAGGTTGACGGTGGCGACCGCCGGCGGCCAGGTCATCGCCGGCAAATTCAAGCGGATTCGGGAAGATGACCAGCAGGTGTTCCAGTGGCTGCGCCAGGTCGAGGAGGCGATGGCGCCACAGGGCGATTGGGAGGAAGCGCCGGACGGCGGGCGGCGCTGGAAGGAAAGCACCGGCGATCGCTCCGTCTTTCAGAATACGCCTGGAGTGGTCGCTTTCAATCTCCCCAAGGCGGAGGGCGGCAAGGCCTTCGAGGTGGTCGGCATTCCGCTCGAGGAGCCGGGTTTCTATGTGGTCGAGCTGGCCAGCCCCACATTGGGCGAGGCGCTGTTGGGCGAGCGCAAACCCCGCTACGTGGCCACCGCCGCACTGGTGACCAATCTGGCGGTGCACTTCAAGCAGGGCCGGGAATCTTCCCTGGTCTGGGTGACCCGTCTGAACGACGCCCAACCGGTCAGTGGAGCCGCCATCCGGATCGGCGACCCCTGCCGGGGCAAACGGTTTTGGGAAGGCGTCACCGGGGCGGATGGGATCGCCCGCGTCGACGTCGGCCTGCCGGAACTCGACCGGGGCAGGGGCGATTGCCGGTCGGTGTATATGGTGAGCGCGCGCACCGCGACCGACATGGGCTTTGTGCTTTCCGACTGGAACAAAGGCATCGGCCCGGATGATTTCAACCTGAAGACCGGTTTCGATGAAACCGACGTGATCGCCCACACCGTCTTCGACCGGCCCTTATTCCGGGCCGGCGAGACCGTATCCATGAAGCATTTTATCCGCCGCCATAGCGTCCAGGGCATCGAGCGGACCACCAGCGGGTTGCCCGACACGGTGCGCATCACTCACCTGAGTAGCGGGCAGGAATACACCCTGCCGCTCGTTCTGGACGGCGGCGGCATCGGCGAGAGCCGCTGGGAGATTCCACGCGACGCCAAACTCGGCAACTATCGGGTGACCCTCGCAGGAGAGGGCGAACTGCGCTACGACACCGGCGCGTTTCGGGTCGAACAGTTCCGCCTGCCGACCATGAAGGCGGTGCTGCAGCCGCCGGCCGAGCCGTCGATACGGCCTGCCGCCGTCACGGTCGATGTGTTCGTCGGCTATCTCAACGGCGGTGGCGCCGCCGGCCTGCCGGTCAAGCTGCGCACCCAGACGCAGCCGCGTTCCATCGAGTTCGCGGATTATGCCGATTACACCTTCAGCGGCGAGGACTTGCGCGAAGGCATCGTGGAAACTTCGGCCGCGGAGGACTATGAGGATGTCGAGGAAGTCGCTCCGGCCCCGCCGGGTGGCGGCGGGCCGGCCGGGGTACTGGCGCTGAACCTGGATGGGGCGGGCGCGGCCCGCGCCACTCTGGCCGGCCTGCCGCCGGTCGACCGACCCCTCGATCTGGTCGCCGAACTGGAATATCCCGACGCCAACGGCGAGCTGGCGACGGTGGCTAGCCGTATTCCCCTCTGGCCGGCCGCCGTCATCGTCGGTCTGCGCACGGACGGCTGGCTGATTGGCAAGGACAATCTGCGCCTGCGGGTGGTGGCGCTGGATGTGCGGGGCAAGCCGGTCGCCGGCCAGCCGGTGAGCGTCGAACTGTGGCGGCGCGACATCTATTCCTACCGCAAGCGCCTGCTCGGCGGTTTCTACGCCTATGAGCATCAGCGCGAGACCAAACGGCTTGGGGTGGAGTGCCACGGCAAAACCGATGGACAGGGACTGCTGTTCTGCGAGCTCGAACCGGGGGTGAGCGGCGACCTGATCCTCCAGGCCAGGACTCGGGACGCTCAGGGTCATAGCAGTCAGGCCACCCGGGACATCTGGGTCAGTGGCGAAACCGAGAACTGGTTCGCCGGCGGCGACAGCGACCGGATGGATCTGCTGCCGGAGCGGCAGGACTATGAACCCGGAGAGACGGCGCGGTTGCAGGTGCGGATGCCGTTCCGCGCCGCCACCGCCCTGGTCACCGTGGAGCGGGAGGGCGTGGTCGATGGCTTCGTCACCCCACTGTCGGGCCGGTCGCCGGTTGTCGAACTGCCGGTCAAGCCGAATTATTCACCCAATGTCTATGTGTCGGTGCTGGCCGTGCGCGGTCGGGTGAGCGAAGGCCAATCCTGGCTGGCGAACCTGGCGCGCACCCTGCATCTGCCCTGGCGGCCGGAGGGCGGTCCGATCACCGCGACGGTGGATCTGAGCAAGCCCGCCTACCGGCTGGGCATCGCGCCGCTCAGAGTGGGCTGGAACCCTCACCGGCTGGAGGTGCGGGTCACCCCCGACAGGGACAGCTATCGGGTGCGCGATACCGCCAAAGTCAAGGTCACGGTGAACCGCGCCGATGGCGGCGTTCTGCCCGATGATGCGGAAATCGCCCTGGCGGCGGTGGACGAGGCCCTGCTGGAACTGAAAGCCAATGCATCCTGGAAATTACTGGACAGCATGATGCAGGAGCGGGGCATCGAGGTGCGCACCGCCACCGCGCAGATGCAGGTGGTGGGCAAGCGGCATTACGGCCGCAAGGCCTTGCCGCCGGGCGGCGGCGGCGGCCAGCAGGCGGCCCGCGAGTTGTTCGATACCCTGTTGCTATGGCGGGGCCGGGTCCCCCTGGACGCCCAGGGCGCGGCGGAACTGGAAGTGCCGCTGAACGATTCGCTGAGCGCCTTCCGCCTGGCGGCGGTGGCCAACGCCGGTCCCGGCTGGTTCGGCACGGGAACCCATACCTTCCGCACCACCCAGGAGCTGATGATTCACGCCGGTCTGCCGCCGCTGGCCCGCGAGGGCGACCGCTTTCGCGGCGCCTTTACCGTTCGTAATGCCACCCAACAGCCGCTGGCGGTGCTGGCGACCGCCCAGGTGCGCGGCAAGGGCGGCCAACCGCTGGCGGAGGAACTGTCGCCCTACCGGCTGGAGCTTAAGCCCGGCGAAGCGCGGGAGGTGGCCTGGCCGGTCCAGGCGCCGGTCGATGCCGGCGAATTGCTGTGGGAGGTGGCCGCCAGTGCCGAGGGGAATGCCGCAGTGGACCGGTTGCGGGTCAGGTTGCCGGTGCTGCCGGCGCTGCCGGTGCGGGTGCAGCAGGCCACCCTCACCCAGATCGAGCAACCGCTGACCGTCGGCGCACAGCGGCCCGCCGACGCCATTCCCGACCGGGGCGGCCTGCGCGTCAGCCTGCGCGCCCGGCTGGGCGACGGTCTGGGCGGAGTGACCGATTACATGAGCCGCTATCCCTACACCTGCCTGGAGCAGCGGGTCTCCAGAGCGGTCGCGCTGCGCAATCCGGCGCTGTGGCAGGGAGTGGTGGACGAACTGCCCGGCTATCTCGATCGGGACGGCCTGCTGCGGTTCTTTCCCACCGACCGGCTCCAGGGCGACGATGTTCTGACCAGTTACGTGTTGGCCATCGCCCAGGAAGCGCAGTGGCCGCTGCCGGAACAACCCAGGCAAAAACTGCTGCAAGGGCTTAAAGGCTTCGTGGAGGGGCGCATCCGGCGCGACTCCGCTCTGCCTACGGCGGATCTGGCGCTGCGCAAGCTGACGGCAATCGAAGCGCTCTCCCGCTACGGCGAGGCCCAGCCGGGCATGCTCGACGCCATTACGATCGAACCCAGTCTCTGGCCGACTTCCGCGGTGCTGGACTGGCTGAATATCCTGCAGCGGCTGGAGTCGGCGCCGAAACGGGCGGCGCGCCTGCAGGAGGCGCAGCAGATTCTCCGCGCCCGGCTGAACTTGCAGGGGACGGTCCTGAATTTCTCCACCACGCGCACGGATGTATTGTGGTGGCTGATGATCTCACCCGACGGCAACGCCGTGCGCACCCTGCTGAGCCTGCTGCCGCTGCCGGCCTGGCGGGAGGATATCCCGCGGTTGGTGCGGGGAGTGCTGGCCCGACAGCAGGGCGGCCATTGGGATACCACCATCGCCAATGCCTGGGGCGTACTGGCGCTGGAGAAATTCAGCAATCTGTTCGAACCGATTCCAGTGGCCGGCTATACCGAAGCCGAATTCGGCGGCCTGAAGAAGGGCATCGAGTGGCAGGAGGCGACCAGGCAGCCGGCCTTGAATTTCCCCTGGCCGGCGACGGGCCAGGGCGACTTGCAGCTCAGGCATAGCGGCGCCGGCCGTCCCTGGGCCATCATCCAGACGCGCGCCGCCATTCCTCTGACCGGGCCGCTGTTCGCCGGCTTTAAGCTCCAGCGCACGGTGACGCCGGTGACGCAACGGCAGGCCGGGGTCTGGTCGCGGGGCGACGTGGCCCGCATCCGGCTGGAGTTGGAAGCGCAGGCCGATATGACCTGGGTGGTGGTGGACGATCCGATCCCGGCCGGCGCCACCCTGCTGGGCAGCGGACTGGGCCGCGATTCCGGGCTGCTCACCCAGGGAGAACACAGCGAAGGTTGGGTGTGGCCGGTCTATGAAGAACGCCGCTTCGAGGCGTTCCGGGCCTATTACCGCTTCGTGCCCAAGGGGCAGTGGGCGGTGGAATATACGGTACGTTACAACACGCCGGGCCGCTTCGAGTTGCCGCCGAGCCGGGTGGAAGCGTTATATGCGCCCGAGATGTTCGGCGAACAGCCGAATCCGGCCATCGAGATCGGGGAATAACCTGTGGGAGCGGCGCCTTCGCCGCGATCGACCGCCGGCCGGCTCCTACTGCTAAACCTCTGTCTGAACCGCAGATTAACGCAGATGAAGGGATTACCCAGATGAAAAGATGACGTCGATGAATCTATAGCAATCCTGTTTGAGTGATGGATTTTCCCCTCCTTGGATAAGGAGGGGGGGCGCGCAGCGCCGGGGTGGTTCGAAGCGGCGATTCCACAAATCAGATAGGAGCGCTATAGTTGGCATAAACTATGACATTAGCGGAGGTTCAAGATGGATATTCCAACCCTGGCGGCAACTGTGACCACCTTCCTGGTTCCTGCTTTGCCCTACCTTACCAAAGCCGGCGAAAAAGGGTCCGAAATCATCGGCGAAAAACTGGGTAAGGGCGTGTGGGAGGTAGCCAAAGCGATCTGGCAGAGACTCGGCTCGAATCCCGAGGTGGAGCCGGTGGCTCGGGAGGTGGCGGCTGCGCCGGATGACCAGGATGCGCAGGCGGCGTTGCGCTATCAGTTGAAAAAACTCCTGGCGGCCGATGACAGCCTGGCCGCCGCGCTGGCGCAATTGGTGGAAACGGCCGGGCCGCCGGCGGGCTATCGGGCGGAGGTCCATGGTGAAGGCGCGGTGGCGCAGGGACCGGGTGCGGTGGCCGCGGGCAAAGGTGGGAGCGCCGTGAGTGGCGACGTGCATGGCGGTGTCCGTATCGGTACGACGGAGAACATCGAGACCCAGGTAAAACGGGAGTCATAAGTCCGCTCACGGTTTGCCGGTTGGGTGTTCGGGTTTGGATGCGCTGGTACACGCTTGAGGTAACGCATGCCCTGGTCTGATTGGAGGAAACTGGTTGGCGCCCTCGGCAAGGTGGGAAGGAATAATCCTGCTGCACCGCCGCCGTCGGGCAAGGCGATCGAGACCGAAATGGACGGATCGGGTGGTGTAGCCCAGGGCAATAGCGCGGTGGCGGCGGGCGCCGGTGGCGCAGCGGTCGGCGGAAATGTCTATGGCGACATTTCTATTACTGCCGGCCGCCCTGCTGAAAATCCCGAACCGGCTCTCCGCAACGCCTATCTGAACCGGGTGATGGAACGCTGCGGCTATCTCTCCCTGGCGGGCATCGATCCGGCGGCGGCGCAAAGCGACGGTGACAGGCAACTCAATCTGAATGCCGTCTATACCGCTCTTCTGACCCGCTCGCCCCGGCAGGAGGAGGGCAGGGGAGCTATGAACCCTCGCTCAGCGGCAGGTGAGGAAAAACTGCGTTCGGCCCTGGAGCAACTCGACCGTAACCAGCGGCTGGTGCTGCAAGGCGATCCCGGCAGCGGCAAGAGCACCTTCGTGAACTTCGTGGCGCTGTGCCTGGCCGGTGAGATACTGAAGGATGAACGGGCCAATCTGGCGCGTTTGACCGCCCCGCTGCCGGATGAAGATGGCAGCGACGGCAAGGAACCTCAGCCCTGGAAGCACAAGGCGCTGCTGCCGGCGCCGATCGTGCTGCGGGATTTCGCCGCCACGGGGCTGCCGGAACGCGGCGAGGCGAAAGCCAGCCACCTCTGGGACTTCATCGAGAAGGAGTTGAAGGATGCTGCATCCACGGCCGACTATGCGCCCTATCTGAAAAAGGAACTGCTTGAACGTGGCGGTTTGTTACTGCTGGACGGCCTTGATGAGGTGCCCGAAGCGGAACAGCGACGGGAGCAGGTCAAGCAGGCGGTGGAAGATTTCGCGCGCAGTTTCGGCAAGTGCCGGGTGCTGGTAACCAGCCGCACCTATGCCTATCAGAACCAGGGCTGGCGGCTACAGGGTTTTGCCGAAACCGTGCTTGCCCCTTTTTCCGATGGCCAGATTCGGCGCTTTATCACCCGCTGGTATGAATTGACCGCCGGCTTGGGACGGCTAAGCCAGCAGGACGCCACCGGGCGGGCGGAACTGCTCAAGCGAGCCATTTTCACCCGGCCCACGCTGTATGAACTGGCGCAACGGCCGCTGTTATTGACGCTGATGGCCAGTCTGCATGCCTGGCGCAGCGGCGATTTGCCGGAAAAGCGGGAAGCGCTGTATGCCGATACGGTCGATCTGCTGCTCAATCGTTGGGAGCAGGGGCGCTACCGCCGCGATGCGCAGGGCCACTATCGCTTGATCCAGCCCAGCCTGGCCGAATATCTGAAAGTCGATAAAGCCAAAGTCCGCAAAGTGCTGGAAGGGTTGGCCTTCGAGGCGCATAGTGCACAGCCGGATCTGACCGGGACGGCCGACCTGGTGGAGGATACGCTGGTCAGTCGACTGGTGCGGCTCAGCGGCAACCCCGATGTGAAAGGCGCGCGACTGGTGGAGTTTCTCCGCGATCGGGCGGGCCTGCTCTATCCGCGTGGCGTCGGGGTCTACACCTTTCCCCATCGCAGCTTTCAGGAATACCTGGCGGCCTGTCATCTGACCGACGACGAGTACCCCAAGAAGATCGCCGAACTCGCCCGCAATGATCCCGACCGCTGGCGGGAAGTAGCGCTATTGGCAGGGGCCAAGGCTGCCCGTGGCGCCGCCTCGACACTGTGGCAACTGGCTGATGAATTATGCTTCCGTGAGCCGATTGATTCAGCCATTGGAACGGCTGACGAGTGGGGCGCCCAGATTGCGGCCCAGGCGCTGGTCGAGACGGCCGATTTGGCCGGCGTCAGTGAAGCCAATCGACGCAAGCTGGCAAAAATCAAACGCTGGCTGATCGAACTGATACGCAGCGAGCGGTGGCCGGCCACCGAACGGGCGCTGGCCGGTAATAACCTGGCGGTCCTGGGCGATCCCCGCTTCAAGCCTGAACTCTGGTATCTGCCCGATGAGTCGCTGCTGGGTTTTATCGAAATCCCTGCTGGCGAGTTCACGCTGGGCAGTGATAAAAAGCGGGACAAGGACGCCTACCATGATGAACTGCCGCAGCATCAGGTATCCCTGCCACGCTACTATCTGGCCCGTTGGTCGGTGACCGTGGCGCAATTCGCCGCCTTTGTCGATGCCAGCGGATATCAACCAGGAGACTTGGATTCTCTGAAAGGCACGGCCAATCATCCCGTGGTCTTGGTGAGTTGGCATGAGGCGGTTGCCTACTGTCGCTGGTTGGGCGAACAACTGCGGCAATTCGCCGCCACGCACTTGGCCGGGGAGCAACCTCTGTCCGAAGCTGAACGTGTATTCTGGCAGGGATTGGCCGACGGTTCCCTGGGAGTGGGGCTGCCCTCCGAAGCGGAATGGGAAAAAGCTGCCCGTGGTACGGATGGACGGGTTTATCCCTGGGGTGAACAGCCCGACCCGGACCGGGCCAACTATAGCGATACCGGATTGAACTCGACGAGTACGGTAGGCTGCTTCCCTCGTGGCGCCAGTCCCTACGGTTGCGAGGAGATGGGCGGCAATGTGTGGGAATGGACCCGCAGCATTTACGAAAAATACCCCTATCCCGAAGAAGGTCTGAAGCAGCGGGCGCGGGAGGATCTTGAAGCCGAAGGCCGCCGGGTGTTGCGCGGCGGCTCGTTCGGCCTCTTCTCCGCTTTCGTCCGCTGCGCCGCGCGCGCCCTCAACTTCCTCGATCCCCGCAGCGTCAACCTTGGTTTTCGGGTGGTGGTGTCCCCATTGGTTTTCTCTGAACGATGAAAACTCTGAACTCTGTTCCGGTTTTGGAATTGAACTGCTCGCGCGCCCCCTGAACTTCGGTGTGAGTCAAATGTCGCTTAAGCTTTAACATTATGGTTGTCAGGATAAATGAAAAATTCAGTATATTTAGACACAACAATTCCTAGTTATCTCTTTGATGAACGGGAAAGTATTAAAATGCACATAGATGTCACTAAACAGTGGTGGACTCAGGAGAGTAACAATTTTGATATTTGGATTTCAGAAGAGACATTCAATGAGATAAGTGAAGGAAACTATCCCAGGAAGGATGAAATATTAAGATTTATATCAGATATTCCCATCTTGTTTCCAGAAAAACAGATTATTGATATTGCACAAATATATCTTGACAATTATGTAATGCCGCAGGTGTTAAAAGGTGATGCTTTGCATTTGGCTTATGCTTCATATTATAAAATGGATTTTTTGTTGACCTGGAATTGTAATCATTTAGCTAATGCAAACAAAAGACAACATATCCGTATTATAAATACGAGGTTGAATTTGGCAATCCCAGAAATAGTAACCCCGCTAGAGTTGTTCTCGGAGTCCACAGATGATTATCAATGAGTTATTGACTGAGAAATATCAGACGCAGAAAAGACTTGACGAAATAGCCAACCACAATCTGATAAAATATGTTGAGAATGCTCATTCAAGAGTTCAACAATTATCGGTTCAGCTTGGGCTAAAATTGAAATACGGAAAACCTACTGAGGCAATAAAAGTGGTGGGTTAGCAAACGTAGCCGGCGTAGCCTGGATCGGTTTTTTTCCCCTCCTTGGCTAAGGAGGGGTGGCGCGCAGCGCCGGGGTGGTTTGTCTATGCAGGTACATAACGTTCCCTCGCTAAAGCTACGCAGCAAGCGTAGGGCGCAATAGCGTCAGCGTATTGCGCCGCATGAAATCCGCGTGGGATACAGCCCGTGTAGCCAAGCGCCAATCTTGTAGGTCGGGCACAGGACGTGCCCGACAGTATAACCAGCAATGTCTCAATTCAGGCGACTTGCAAGATTGCTCGGGATCGGGGTGAGGGTGCGCGTTTTCTTGGTCATAGTTTCTCTCCTTTTCCCTTAACACCTATCAGTTGGTAGGGCGCAATAGCGGAGCGTATTGCGCCGCTATGCTGCTGCCCCTCATACGGCGCATTACGCTCCGCTCCGCTCCGCTAATGCGCCCTACAGTCGGTGATTCCAGGGTTGGAAGCAAACTGATAGGTAGTAAGCTCCTTTTCCAAAGCGCTTGGGTTTTGTGATAAGATGCCAACTGTTGACAAGATAGGTGGGCTCAGAGTGGTCATCTACCCGAACGATCATAGACCCGCTCACGTGCACGTTATTGGCAAGGGATGTGAGGCTGTTTTCAAGCTGAAGGGTCCTGGAGGCACGCCGGACCTGCGCGAAAACTACGGTTTCCCGGCCAGCGATCTGGCGAAAATCAAGGTGGCCTTAACGTCAAAAACAGCGCATTTATACGCAGCGTGGAGCAAAATTCATGGCGAACCCTAAAGACGAATACGAAGCGGCCAATGAACGGGCCTCGGCTCTACGAGCTAAGACACCGACAGCCCTGGCCGCCAGGTACGACCGGCGCATCGGTCGTATCGTGATCGATCTAAGCACCGGCCTTTCCGTTGCGTTCAAGCCGCACGACGCGCAGGGACTGGAACAAGCAAAACCAGCACAACTTGTCCCCATAGAGATTTCGCCGTCTGGCTTAGGGTTGCATTTTCCGAAACTCGATGCGGATCTCTACTTGCCCGCCATCTTGGAGGGCTTTTTGGGATCGCGGCAGTGGATGGCGGCACGGTTGGGTCAATCAGGAGGGCACGTGCGGTCAGAAGCCAAGGCTGCCGCTGCGCGAGCCAATGGCAGGCGCGGGGGCCGCCCCCCCAAAAATCGGGTCAATGTAACCGAAGGGACCTGAAAGCCGGCATAGCCAGGGTAGGGCGCAATAGCGAAGCGTATTGCGCCGCATGAAACCCGCGTGGGATACGAGCCGCGTGTAACCAAGCCAATACAATCGACTGTCCATGTACCAAGTATTTCTCAGCTCCACCGCCCGTGACCTGAGCGCCTATCGCGACGCGGTATTTGACGCCGTCAATCGTCTGGACGGCTTTCACTGCGTACGGATGGAGGACTTCGGCGCCCGCGCTACCCAGGCGGATGATTTCTGCCAGGCGAAGATCGCGGAATGCGATGTGGCGGTGTTCATCATCGGGCTGTGTTACGGCAGCAGTCCGCCAGGCGCTGATGAATCCTACACCGTCCGGGAATACCGGGCGGCGAAGGATGCGGGTAAGCCCAGGCTGGTTTTCCTGTCGGCTGAAGGCAAGTCTTACGAGGGCTTCGACCCATTTAAACGGGAACCTGAACCGATCTGGGAGAAGCAACTGGCATTCCGGGGGTTGCTCAACAAGGAGTTGATCAGAGACGAATTTACCACTCCGGAGGAACTGGCGGGCAAGGTGGCCACGGCGCTCAGTAACTGGGTGCGAGATCATCCCGAACCGGCACATTCAGCCGGCAACCGGTTGCAGGCGAAGCTGCAGGGAGCGGGCGCTATTGCGCAAGGCGATAACCCGGTCGCTACCGGCGCCGGTGGCGTGGCGGTTGGCGGAGATGTCTATGGCGACATTTCTATTATTGCCGGCCGCCCTGCTGAAAGCCCCGAACCGGCTCTCCGCAACGCCTATCTGAACCGGGTGATGGAACGCTGCGGCTATCTCTCCCTGGCGGGTATCGATCCGGCGGCCGCCGGGCAACAGGATGCCAATCCGCAGTTCAGTCTGAACGCCGTCTATACCGCCCTGCTGACCCGTTCGCCCCGGCAGGAGGAGGGCAGGGGGAATATGGACCTGCGTGCGCCGGCCGGGAAAGAGAAGCTGCGCTCGGCCCTGGAGCAACTCGACCGTAACCAGCGGCTGGTGCTGCAAGGCGATCCGGGGAGCGGCAAGAGCACCTTCGTGAACTTCGTGGCGCTGTGCCTGGCCGGGGAAGCGCTGGGGGATGAACGCGCCAACCTGGCGCGTTTGACCGCACCGCTGCCGGATGAAGACGGCAATGACGGCAAGGAACCTCAGCCCTGGAAGCACAAGGCGCTGCTGCCGGTGCCGATCGTGCTGCGGGATTTCGCCGCCGTGGGGTTGCCGGCACAGGGCGAGGCGGCTTCAGCCAGGCACCTCTGGGGGTTCATCGAGAACGAACTGACGGAAGCTTCCCTGGCCGACTATGGGCCTTATCTGCGCCAGGAACTACGTGAACGCGGTGGCCTGCTGCTGCTGGACGGTCTGGATGAAGTGCCCGAAGCGGAGCAACGCCGCGAGCAGGTCAAACAGGCCGTGGAAGATTTCGTGCGCAGTTTCGGCAAGTGCCGGGTGCTGGTGACCAGTCGCACCTATGCCTATCAGAACCAGGGTTGGCGCCTGCAAGGCTTTGCCGAAGCCGTGCTCGCGCCCTTTTCCGATGGTCAGATTCGGCGCTTTATCACCCGCTGGTATGAATTGACCGCCGGCTTGGGGCGACTGAGCCAGCAGGACGCCGCCGGCCGGGCGGAGTTGCTGAAGCGGGCGATTTTCACCCGGCCCACGCTCCATGAACTGGCGCAACGGCCGCTGCTATTGACGCTGATGGCCAGCCTCCATGCCTGGCGCAGCGGCGATTTGCCGGAAAAGCGGGAAGCGCTGTACGCCGATACGGTCGATCTGCTGCTCAACCGCTGGGAACAGCGGCTCGTCCGCCGTGATGTCCAGGGTCGGTATCAATTGATCCAGCCCAGCCTGGCGGAATACCTGAAAGTCGACAAAGCCAAAGTGCGACAGGTGCTGGAGGGACTGGCCTTCGAGGCGCATCGCTCGCAACCGGAGTTGACCGGCACGGCGGATCTGGCGGAGAAAGACCTGGCCTATCGACTGTTTCAACTCAGCAGCAATCCTGGCGTGGACATCAGGCAACTGGTGACCTACCTCCGGGACCGGGCCGGGCTGTTGCATCCGCGTGGCGTCGGGGTCTACACCTTTCCCCATCGCAGCTTTCAGGAATACCTGGCGGCCTGCCATCTGACCGACGACGAGTACCCCGACAAGATGGCGGAACTCGCCCGCACCGATCCCGATCGTTGGCGGGAGGTGGCCCTGTTGGCGGGGGCCAAGGCGGCGCGGGGGGCGGCTTCAAGTCTTTGGCAATTGGCTGATATGTTGTGTTTTCGGGACCCTGACGATCCCACCGTCGAACCGGCTGACGACTGGGGCGCCCAGATTGCGGCGCAGGCGCTGGTCGAAACTGCCGATCTCTCCAAGGTCAGCCCCGCCAATCGACTTAAGCTCGCCCGTGTCAAACGCTGGCTGCTCGAACTGATGCGCAGCGAGCGGCTACCGGCCACCGAACGGGCGCTGGCCGGTAACAACCTGGCCATCCTGGGCGATCCCCGCTTCAAGCCGGAACTCTGGCATCTGCCCGCTGAGCCGCTGCTGGGATTTATCGAAATCCCTGCCGGCGGGTTCACGATGGGGAGTGACAAGAAACGCGACAAGAACGCATACGATAATGAACTGCCACAACATCAGGTATCTCTGCCGCGCTACTATCTGGCCCACTGGCCGGTGATCGTGGCCCAATTCGCTGCCTTCGTCGATGCCAGCGGATATAAACCAGAAGACTTGAATTCTCTGAAAGGCGCAGCCAATCATCCCGTGGTCTGGGTGAGTTGGCATGAGGCGGTTGCCTACTGCCGCTGGTTGGGCGAACAACTGCGGCAATTCGCCGCCACGCACTTGGGCGGGGAGCAACCTCTGTCCGAAGCTGAACGTGTATTCTGGCAGGGATTGGCCGACGGTTCCCTGGGAGTGGGATTGCCCTCCGAAGCGGAATGGGAGAAAGCCGCGCGGGGTACGGATGGACGGATTTATCCCTGGGGTGAAGAGATCGACCCGGAACGGGCCAACTATCGCGATACGGGTCTCGGCACGAGGACGGCGGTAGGCTGCTTCCCACGTGGCGCCAGTCCCTACGGCTGCGAGGAGATGAGCGGCAATGTCTGGGAATGGACGCGCAGCCTCTGGGGTAAAGATTGGGGTAAACCGGATTTCGGTTACCCCTACGATCCGACCGATGGGCGTGAAAAGTTGGATGCACCTGATGAGGTTCGCCGGGTGTTGCGCGGCGGCTCGTTCGGCTACGGCTCCGATTACGTCCGCTGCGCCGCGCGCTTCCGCTACTACCTCGTTAGCCGTTTCGACAGCCCGGGTTTTCGGGTGGTGGTGTCCCCATTTGTTTTCTCTGAACGATGAAAACTCTGAACTCTGTTCCGGTTTTGGGACTAAATTTGACGGTTTTTTTATATCATCACCTTTATAAAGTGCACTCAAACCCACCGCTTATGCTATAGTTAGTCTAACTAGACCAACCCGGCAATACTCCCATGCAAATCGTTAACGTGTACGAAGCCAAAACCCACCTTTCACGACTACTGGAGCAGGCTGCCGCTGGAGAAGAGATTGTGATCGCCAAGGCCGGCAAGCCGCTCGCCAGGCTGATTCCTTACCAGGAAGAAGAGCGCCCACGGGAACCGGGCTACTGGCGCGGTCGAGTCCATATCGCCGATGACTTCGATGAATTGCCTGAGTCGATCGCGGCGGCGTTCAAAGGCGAGGCGCCATGAAGCTGCTGCTCGATACCCACGTGCTGCTGTGGTGGCTGGACGATAACCCAACGCTCACCGAGGCGACACGGGCCGCTATCCGGGAGCGGCATGCCACCGTGTTCGTGAGTGCGGCGAGCGTCTGGGAGATCGCCATCAAGCAAGCCATCGGCAAGCTCGATGCCCCCGGCAACCTGGAAGAAGCCGTCGTCGCAAGCCGTTTCGAGCCATTGCCCATTACCTTTAACCATGCCGCTGTCGCCGGCAAACTGCCACGTCATCATGACGATCCGTTCGATCGCATGCTGATTGCCCAGACCCAGATCGAGCGGTTAACCCTCGTCACCCACGACAAGCGCCTTGGCGCTTACGGCGCCTCCATTCTATGGGCATAGTTCCAAAATCATGCAGCCGCCATGTCGGGTTACGACGCACCCGTAACGTTCCTGCTATTTCCTGGCTCGGCAGAAGGTGCGTCTAACCCGACCTACGGCGATTTTCACGACGATCTACCGATGATGGTCACCCGCACGTATACTTCTCATTATATCCAGTGTGAGGAGACCGTCATGGAAACCGCCAAACTGTTTCAAAACGGCCAGAGTCAGGCGGTACGCCTGCCAAAAGCCTTCCGCCTGCCGGGGGATAAGGTCTATATCAAGAAAGTCGGCAATGCCGTGATCCTGTTGCCGCTGCAGCAGTCATGGGAGACTCTGTTCGAGAGCCTGCAACTGTTTTCCGATGATTTCATGGATGAGCGCAACCAGCCGCCGCAACAACAGCGGGAAGCGCCGTTCGAATGAATTACCTGCTGGATACCGATATCTGCATCTATCTGATCAAGCGGCGACCGCCCCAGGTATTGACGCGATTCCAACAGTGCGTTCCCGGCGATATAGGCATTTCGACAGTGACTCTGGCGGAACTGGAATATGGCGCCGCCAAGAGTCAGTTTCCGGAACGGAATCACCAGGCGCTGGAGCAGTTCATCTTACCGCTCGTGATTTGCGACTTTCATGCCGATGCGGCCGCGGCTTACGGTCCTCTGCGGGCGCAATTGGAGCGAGCCGGCACGCCCATCGGCCCGCTGGATTCGATGATCGCCGCACACGCGCTGAGTCTGGGGATTGTGCTGGTGACTCACAATGTGCGTGAATTCGAGCGGGTGCCGGGCCTGCAATTCGAGAGTTGGGTTTAATCGCCTCGCCGCTCGGTTAGCAAGAACATATACACTTCTCTGTCCGCGCCTGGGTTACAGATGCACTGACTTCACGTGGAGACTTTTATGATCTGGCAACTGCAAGAAGCGAAAAAGTAAGCGTTCACCCCCTCCCCCTAACCCCCTCCCACAAGGGGAGGGGGAATACGCTAAGTAGCTGTTTTGCAATAACTCCCTCCCCCCTTGTGGGGGAGGGTTGGGGTGGGGGGTCTGAACGGTTACCTATATCCAGTTCTGAAACACCACCCGCACCGGCATTAGCGCGGCCGTTTGCCGACGACATAGCCGGTCACGGCGCCGCCGACGCCGCCGAGCGCCGCGCCGACCCAGGGATCACCGCCGGCCACGGTCGAGACGCCGGCGCCGGCCGCCGCCCCGAGGGCGCTGCCGGTGAGCATCCGCTGTTGGGTCGGGGACAGACCGGCACACCCGCCCAGGAGGGAGAGTATCAGCAGTAGGACAAAGGATTGGATACGTAGCATCGTCGACTCCTGACTCCAGTAATTTGCAACATGAACGCTTCACGGGCTTGGTGGCTCACCACCGGTCAGCAGGCTGACCCCAGTGGCCGGAGCGCGCCGCAGCCGGAGGGCCTGGCGCCAGATGACCTGGTACGCTGGCGAGCAGGGTAACGCCGCGCCCCTGAATGGCGGCTGAACTGGTGCCAGCCCGGCGTCTGGGCCGTTACCCACCGAGTCGATGACCGCCGCCGGACTTACGATGGCAGGCACACGCGCACCCGCGCTCCCCCCGACGGACTGCTACCGATTTCCAGCGTACCTCGATACACCTCTTCAACCAGATCTCTGACCACGGCCAGGCCAATCCCATAACCCGCCACGCTCGGGTCGATCCGCCCTCCCCGGCTGAGGATAACGGGCACTTGCTCGGTTGGGATGCCAGGGCCGTCGTCTTCCATGTCCAGGATGGTCATCCGCCCCCTAGGCGCGGCAGCGCCATGAGCGCGCAGGATTACCCGGCTGCGGGACCATTTGCAGGCATTGTCGCCCAGGTTTCCCAGAATCTCCATAAAATCCCCCTCGTCTCCGTGGATGACCAGGGCAGGCTCCACCTGCACCTCGAACCGCAGGGCTCTATCGGCATACACTTTGGCCAGCGAAGCCATCACCCGGCGGGCGATAGGCTCCAGCGCCAGCGGCTTGGCCAGGGCCAGCGGACCGGCCGCCGCCGCCCGCTGTAATTGGTAGGCGACGGTCTGGTTCATGCCATCCACCTGCTGCCGCAGAATATCTCTGAGCTCAGCGGCCGGGGTGGGTTGCTCCAGGGCATTGCGCAGCACGGCCAGCGGTGTCTTCAGGCTGTGCGCGAGATTGCCCAGCGCCTGCCGGTAGCGTTCCAGGTGGCGCTGGCTGCGGTGCAGAAGGGCGTTCAGATTATCGGTCAGCGGCAGCAATTCCCGGGGATAGGGACCGCTGAGCTCGGTTTGCTCGCCGGCCTCGACAGCCTTGAGTTGCTGCGCCACCTGCCGCAGCGGTTTCAAGCTCCAGCGCAGGATCAGCCCCTGTACCAGGAGCAGCAGGAGTGCCGGGACCAGCAGCCAGCCCCACAGATGCTGCCGGAAGCTACTGAGTTGTTCCTGAAAAGGTTGTTGCGATTGCGCGACGTAAAAGGTGTAGCGGCGGTATTGATCGGTACTGATTTCCCAATTGACGGTAAAGCCGAGCACGAAGACCGGCGTAGCGCCGGCGGGAGCGGCGATCACGAACCGGGTCTTTCCTGGAGCCGGCGGCGCCGGCCAGGAAGGCAATACCTTGCCCAACAGGGAAGGGGAGCGCCAGAGCACCTTGCCGCTGCGGTCCACCACCTGGGCGTACAGTCCCGAACCGGGGGTCGAGAAACGGGCCTCGGGGAGTTCCTCCGGCAGCGTGAAGCGGCCCTCCCCGTCCAGATCGGCGGCTCCCAGCAGCATGTAAACCTGGGCCTGCAGCCGTTCCTGGATCGCCGCCAGGGTGCTGTTGCGAAAAGCCCGCTCCAGCGACAGCCCGGTAAGCCCTAAAAAGGCCAATAACACCAAGCTGGCGGCAATCAACAAGCGCGTCTGGAGGGAGGCAACCCGCTCAGGCGGGCGAACGCTGGAGACGAAAGCGATAACCGCGGCCGCGTAGCGTCTCAATGGGATTGAGCGTCTGCGTGGGATCGAGCTTGCGGCGGATGCGCCCCACCAGGACTTCCAGGACGTTGCTATCGCGGTCGAAATCCTCTTCATACAAATGTTCGGTCAGCTCGGTTTTGGAAATCACCTGTCCGGCATGCAGCATCAGGTATTCCAGCAGCCGGTACTCATAGGAAGTCAACTCCACGGCGTCGCCATTGACGGTGACCCGCTGGGCGCTGAGGTCCAGCATCACCGGCTCGCAGCGGATGACCGGGCGGGCCCAGCCTTCGGCGCGCCTGAGCAGAGCGCGCAAGCGGGCCAGTAACTCCTCCAGCTCGAAGGGCTTGACCAGATAGTCGTCTGCGCCCGCTTCCAGACCGGCCACCTTGTCCTGCCAGCGGCCACGTGCGGTCAGGATAAGAATGGGAAACCGGCGGCCGGCGGCACGCCAGTGCTGAATCACCTGCATGCCGGATAGCTGGGGCAGGCCGAGATCCACCACCGCCACATCGATAGAATACTCCTGGCCGGCATAGAGCCCCACCTGGCCGTCTTCGGCTTCATCCACGGCGTAACCCTGCTGTCGCAGGCACGCCGCCAACTGCGCCCGCAATGGCGCCTCATCTTCGACAATCAGTACTCGCATGGTTGTAAACCTGCTCGATCAGCGCCCGCTACTTACCTTTCTGCGACTCCACATCGACCGTACGCACCCGACCATCCGGTGTGAGTACTCTGACTTTGTAACCCCCTTTATCGGGGTGATTCTGGTCCTGGACATTGAGTACCCGGCCGCCGGTGCTCTGCTGTGCCTTCTCGGCAGCCTCTTCAGCGTCTTTGCCCTGGGCTTGACGTCCCTCCCGGTCCGCGTTTACCGGCCCGGGAACCAACCCGCCTACCGCCGCCAGCAGCAGCAGGAGTAGGCTACGCCATATCACTATCTTGCTCATTGGAATCGATTCAAGTTTAGGCTACCCACTTAAAGCGGGACAATTCGACCCTGGGAGTGCCGTCGTCCCCGCCGGCTTGAGGGCATCGGCGCCAGTCAGTGTGTGCTTCGTCGGTGTGCAACAATTGATGAACTCGGCTTGTACTTAAACCCGTGGCCACGGCAATCTTATCACTTATCAGTTTAGGAAATGGCATCGCCGTCGCTAAGGAGGTCTTCATCCCGACCGGCTGAATTTGTGGGTAATCGGATGCAATTAACCGCCTTTCCCGTGGTTCAGCCGCCATTCAGGCTGGTTCCCTTATTCTACTCACCAGCGTGTCAGCTAACCCTGAGTCACGCCCCGGGTGGGTGAAAAACGCCCTGGCAAGTGGTTGAACCGCTGGTGGGTCCTCGATCCAGCCCGGCACCCGCTGTCAAGACATCGCCCGCTTTCAGAGTGATAACCGGTCGAGGAGTACTTTATGAAAAGCCCGTTGAGTTTACTGCTGGTCGCGGTGGTAATGGCCACCCTCGGCGCCACGGTGGCGCAGGCCGATTCCGAAGATAGCTATAGACAATACCCCGAGCGTTCTCACCATCACCGTTCCGACGGAGACGAACATGGCAACCGCGGCAACGATGACCGCGACCATCATTCCGACTGGCGTGGACATGACTCCGACAGAGCGCGCGGGAACGACTATCGCGAGCATCATCACGACTGGCGTGGAGCCGACCCCGGCAGAGCGCGCGGGAACGACTATCGTGACAATCATCCCGAGAGCAACTGGCGCGAGTTCGACAGGGTCCGTTGGAACGATTACCGCGACCATCGGCCCGAGCGGCGTTAGCATTGGTTCGATTGAGGATATTGGGAACTCTCACACCTGATCGAGGCGGCGCCCGCCGCCAACACCATTGAAAGCCGCCGATCCAACCCCATCTACGATTGATAGCTTGAGTTGTAAAAGAGGTGGCTCTTTATGTGTTTCGGACAGTTGCACTAAGTTTCCCTAAGTTTGGAGCATAGAGTAAGTTCCCAGGGTTGGCCCAAGGCTATTCGAGAATAACGGTTTTATTGCCGTGGATCAGCACCCGATCCTCCAGGTGATAACGCAGCCCCCGGGCCAGGACCGTTTTTTCCACATCCTTACCCAGTCGCACTATCTCCTCGAGGCTGTGGCGGTGGCTCACCCGGATGACATCCTGCTCGATGATGGGACCGGCGTCCAAGGTCGCGGTGACGTAATGGCAGGTGGCGCCGATCAGCTTCACTCCCCGGTCGTAAGCCTGGTGATAGGGCTTGGCGCCGACGAAGGACGGCAGGAAGCTGTGATGGATATTGATGATGCGACCGGCGTAAGCGTCACACAGGGACGGTGGGAGAATTTGCATATAGCGGGCCAGGACTACGGTATCCGCCTGGTATTCATGTAAAAGCTGATGGATCCGGCCGAATGCGGCTGTCCTGTCGGCAGATTTGACGGGCGCCCAGTGAAACGGGATACCATGCCATTCCACAAAATCCCGCAGTCCCTGGTGGTTGGAGATGACGCAGGGAATCACGCAGAACAGTTCATCACTGCGCCAGCGGTGAAGTAAATCAGCCAGACAGTGGGTCTCGCGGCTCGCCAGGAGAACGACCCGCTGTGGCTGCGCCGAGTCGGTGAGTTTCCATACCATCTGGAAGTCGCGGGCGATAGGCTCGAATTCCTGCTGGAGCTGCGCGACCTCGCAGGTCAGCGACCCGGCCAGAATTTCATAGCGCATGAAGAACCAGCCGGCCAGGGCATCGGCATGCTGGCTGGCCTCGATAATCCAGCCGCCGTGCTGCGCCAGAAAGGAGCTGACCGCGGCGACGATACCCAGCCGATCCGGGCATGAAACGATTAAGCGATAGGTTCTGGGTAGTGAAGCCATAGCATGAAGGGGATAAACGGTTGTGGTCGCACGATGGCGCCGGAAGGCTTGGGGCTTACCGGTTGCTTTATTCTTTTTACGCTTGCTAACGGCCGTCATCAAGCTTAAGCTTGAACCGATAAGGAAAAAACAACCTTGCGCAAGCCCGCTGACCTTGGTATTCCGACCGCTGGCGACAAGCGTCTGCAAGAACCCATTACCCCGTTGTCCAAGCGCTTATAAACTTTTATAGCGCTCCTATCTGATTTGTGGAACCGCCACTTCGAACCACCCCGGCGCTGCGCGCCACCCCTCCTTATCCAAGGAGGGGAAAATCCATAACTCAAACAGGATTGCTATATGGGCCCCACCCTCAGTCAAATGACTCCTAAAAATATATGATCACCAGCGATTCTGGAACGACTACCGGACATTATGCCGATAGCGCCAATCCCTTGAAGGAACTCCGTGCCTGGCAGCGCTTTCACATCAAATTGATCGCGCTCTATGGCGGCGCTGTCTTTCTCGCACTGGCCGTGTTGGGCGGCGCCTTCTATAACATCGAGATCAACTCGGGCAAGGAAGGATTGCAGCGGCGGTTGCTGGCGCTGGCCACCAGCCTGGCCGATTCTATCGACGCCGAGGCTATCGTGGCCACCCCCGTCGAGGCGGGCGCGACAACTCCGCTCCATCAGGCGCTGCTCAAACGGTTTGCGGAAGTCGCCAGCCATGACCCCGATGTCGCCTCGATCTATGTGCTTCGTCCCACCAGCGAGCCGACGCGACTGCGGTTTTTCGTCGATTATGTCAAGGCCGGTGAGGCCGGCAAACCGGGGGAGGCTTACGAGGCCAGTGAGTTGCCTGTCCTGCTGAAGGGTTTCACCGGGCCCGCGGTGGAACACAGAATCTATACAGACCGGTTCGGAGCGACCCTGTCGGGTTATGCGCCCATCGTCAACAAAACCGGGCAGACGGTAGCGCTGATCGGCGTCGATGTCAATGCGGAGCGGTTGAACTCTATCCAGATGCGCATCCTGCAAACCACCATCATCATCTTCGGGGCGGCAGCCTTGGTGATCGGACTCCTGTCTCTGGCGGTGGCCCGACATGTGCGTATACCCCTGGTTCGTATCATCGATGCGACTGCGGCGGTGGAAAGAGGCGAATTGAATATCCGCCTGAACTCGCAGCGCAAGGATGAATTCGGCCTGATGAGCCGCCATTTCGATTATATGGTGGCCGGTTTGCAGGAACGCCAGTTCCTGCGTGAAATCTTTGGCCGCTATGTCAGCAAGGATGTGGCGACTATGCTGTTGGCGCAGCGCGGACACCCCAATCTGAGCGGCGAGGAACGGGTGGTCACGGTTCTGTTCAGCGATCTGCGTGATTATTCCATCTTCTGTGAGCATCTGCCGCCGGTCAAAATGGTGGAGATGCTCAACCAGTATCTGACCGCCATGGATGCGCTGATCGATCAGCATCACGGCTGTGTGATCGAATTTATGGGTGACGCCATTCTGGCGGTGTTCGGCGCCCCGTACTATCGGCCCGATCACCCCGAGCAGGCGGTGCGCTGCGCGATAGCCATGCAAAACCAAATCCAGATTTTAAACAGGGAATGGCGCCAGACGGGCCTGACCCGGTCCTGGACGGGACGCGGCGGTGAGTATATGAACGCCCGAATCGGTATTCACTACGGTGCGGTGATCGCCGGCACCCTGGGCAGCCCGGCGCGGATGAAATATACCGTGATCGGCGATACGGTGAATGTCGCGGCGCGGCTCGAAGCGCTGAACAAGGAACTCGGGACCCAGCTGTTAATCGGCGGGGAGGTCTATAGACATTTGTCCAGCGATATAGCCAGCCAACTGGTCGATTTGGGGGAATTCAGAGTCAAGGGACATGAGTTCCCCATCCACGTCTATACTTGTCCAACGACCGGTTCGGGCAGGACGGCGGAGAAGACTGAGCTGCCTGATGCGGATGGCGACATGAAATAGTATAAAATTTGAATTTTTAATAGCTATTGGTTATATAGATAAAAATTTCTTGTATTTCAAGATCGGCACCGTTTTTGTTAACTTTCCCTCCTGCTGTTGCGCCCGGGCGCAAGCCGAATTCCAGTTCAAATCGTAACCGTTCAGACCCCTCTCCCCAACCCTCCCCCACAAGGGGGGAGGGAGTTATTGCAAAACAGCTACTTAGCGTATTCCCCCTCCCCTTGTGGGAGGGGGCTAGGGGGAGGGGGGGTGAACGCTTACGTTCAAATCTGCAGAAGCGATCGAGGTTTATGACTGCCTACCATACTGAACAGGTGCTGAGCGTACATCATTGGAACGATTCGCTGTTCAGCTTCAAAATTAGCTAGTATTATCATGGTGTTAGTTTTTATACAGGCTCTTAGGAGTCAGGGCCGGTATCCCTCTCTTCCCGTGCGATCCTCACGATGGCCGCCAGACTACGCTCGATATCCTGTAACGAAATCTTATAATTCATTATTTGGGAACGGGTCCATTGCTTATCTCTCCGGGCAGATCGACGCGGAGCCGTTGCGAGAAGGCAGGGTCCCGATCGGCGGCCCGGGCCTTGGCGGTAATCTCGCTGCGCTGCCGCAGTTCGGCAAACGGCAGACCGGTATCGATCGTTCCCCTGGCATAAGCGAGTTCGTCCAGATAACCGTTGGCCAGTATCTTCCAGTTCCAGGGGTAACCCGCCGAGACCTCCTGGACGTGGCGCCGGATTACCGTCGTACAGTTATGCGTCAGGGCATTGTACCAGCGGGGTCGCCCGGCCAGACGATTGACTTCGGCCAGGTAATCGAGCAGCAGCGCCCGCGCGAATTCCGGTTGGATCGATCCATCCTCAAGAGCCCGACAGCCGGTATTGATTCCCGGCGCCGGGTAACCGCCTGAGCCAGGCGACGATAGCTTCGGCGATTTCTTCCCATCCAGGCTGCAGGGTAATCCAGTGGGTGCGTCCCTTGAATTCCCTGAACTCCGTGATGGCGGCCGAACCTCGATACCGTCTTAGATTGACCCGGTTCATCGCGGCGGGGGTGATGATATCTTGAGCCGCCGCGACCAGGAGCAGCGGCGCCCGGTGATGGTTCATGAAATTGACGTGGGTGGCTCTATGGAAGGGAGCGGTGGCGACCTGCCATAAGAGCCGGCGCGATTCCGGCACGACATATCTCTCCCCAGTACAGCGAGGTCATGAAAGCGCCATGGATAAGGAGAATCGTATGACTCATCCGCTTGAACCTGTTAACTTATCGTGTCTCATAATCGAACAGCGGTGTCCGCCTCCGCCAGCCCGGCGGCGAAAAAATCACCAACCTGAAACCATCTGCGTCTGGACAATGGGTTAGATTGTGGCCGGCAGCGTCGGGAGCCGACTTATCCACAACTTCTGTGGATAACTGCCGGTTGGGGTTTCCAGGGGACCCTGCCTGTTCACAGACAAGGCTATTCGACTAGAGTTTAGAGTCTGAGCGCCACTGATCCGTATCTCGGAAACTCGTCATTGCGCCAGATTCCCGCTGACTTCCTCCTGAGACAGCAGATCGATCGTGACGGGCGGAGCCTTCCAAATATCTGCGCAATACTCGCGTATGGTCCGGTCGGATGAAAATTTGCCGGAGCGCGCGACATTGAGTATCGACAGGCGCGTCCATTTTTCCTTATCCCGATAGGTCTGGCTGACCCGGGCCTGGCAATCGACGTAGGCCTGAAAGTCGGCCAGCGCCAGATAGGGGTCGTGGTAGAGCAGGGAATCGACCAGAGGCTGGAACAGTTCCCGGTTACCGCGGGAAAAGAAACCCGTTTGAATCAGATCGATCACCTCGCGCAGCTCAGGATTGCTGCGGTAGAGTTCCAGCGGACTGTACCCTTGCGCCTGTAAGGTCTGAACTTCCTGGACCGTCAGACCGAACAGGAAGAAATTCTCCGCTCCCACTTCCTGCCGGATCTCGACATTGGCGCCGTCCAGGGTGCCGATGGTCAGGGCGCCGTTCATGGTGAATTTCATGTTACCCGTACCCGAGGCTTCCTTGCCCGCCGTGGAAATCTGCTCGGAGAGTTCCGCGGCCGGATAGATTCGCTGCCCGGTGCAGACGTTGAAATTGGGCAGGAACACCACCTTCAGGCGGTCGCGCACGGCCGGGTCCTTGTTCACCACCTCGCCGACGGCGGTGATCAGCTTGATGATCAGCTTGGCCATCCGATAGCCGGGCGCCGCCTTGCCGCCGAAGATAAAGGTGCGCGGCTGGATATCGAGGTCCGGGTCGGACTTGATGCGGTGATACAGCGCGATAATATGCAGGACGTTCAGGTGCTGGCGCTTGTACTCGTGGATTCGCTTGACCTGTACATCGAACAGGGTGGCGGGATCGATGACGATGCCGGTGCGGCGGCGCAGGGTGGCGGCGAAGGATTCCTTGATGGTGCGCTTGATGAAGCGCCATTCCGCGCGGAAGGCCGCATCCTCGGTGTATGGCTCCAGCCGCCGCAACTCGTCCAGATCCTGAATCCAGTTTTCGCCGATCTGTTTGCTCAACAGCGTGGTCAGCCGGGGATTGCTCAACGCGATCCAGCGTCGCGGCGTGACGCCGTTGGTCTTGTTGCTGAATTTTTCCGGCCACAGGGCATGGAAATCGGCCAATACATCCTGCTTGAGCAGCTCGGTATGGAGCGCCGCCACCCCGTTGATGGCATGGCTGCCCACGCACGCCAGATGCGCCATGCGCACATAGCGTCCACCTGCTTCGTCGATCAGAGAGAGCCGCGCCACCCGTTCCGCGTCACCGAGAAACCGCATCCGAACCTCGTCCAGAAAGCGGACGTTGATCTCGTAGATCAGCTCCAGATGGCGCGGCAGGACTCTGCCGAACAGATCGACCGGCCATTGCTCCAGCGCCTCGGGGAGTAGGGTGTGATTGGTATAGCCGAAGGTCTGTCGGGTAATCGACCAGACCGTGTCCCAGTCCATGCCCTGCTCGTCCACCAGCAGCCGCATCAGTTCGGCAATCGCGACCGCGGGATGGGTGTCGTTGAGTTGGATCGCGAATTTCTCATGGAAGCGTTCGAGGGGAATTTTCTGGACCCGCATGATGCGCAGCATGTCCTGCAAGGAACAGGACACGAAGAAATACTGCTGTTCCAGGCGCAGTTCCTTGCCCTGAATCTGTTCGTCGTTCGGGTACAGAATCTTGGTGATATTTTCCGACACCACCTTCTGCTGCACGGCGCCGTAGAAGTCGCCGCGATTGAAGGTGCCCAGATCGAACGCTTCCGGCGCTTCCGCCCGCCACAGCCGCAGCGTGTTGGCGGTATTGTTATGGTAACCGAGGATAGGGGTGTCGTAAGGGATGCCCATCACGGTCCTGGCCGGCGCCCAGCGTATCCGGCTGTAGCCGCGCTCATCGGTGAAGCGTTCGGAACGGCCGCCCAGCTTGACCTCGACCGCCCACTCGGGCCGGGGAATTTCCCAAGGATTGCCGAAACGCAGCCATTTGTCCGTTTTCTCGACCTGCCAGCCGTCTACGATAGCCTGGGCGAAGATGCCGAACTCGTAACGGATGCCGTAACCCAGGGAGGGAATTTCCAGAGTGGCCATGGAATCGAGAAAGCAGGCCGCCAGTCGCCCCAGGCCGCCATTGCCCAGACCCGGCTCCAGTTCCTGGCCGAGAATCTCCTCGAAGCTCAGCCCCAGTTCCCGGATAGCCTGGCGCACCCGCTCGTAGATGCCGAGGTTGATCAGATTGTTGCCGAGATGGGGGCCGAGCAGGAATTCGGCGGAGAGATAGGCCACGGTACGGGAACCCTGGCGGGTATAGGTCTCCGCCGTGCTGATCCAGCGCTGTAACAGGCGGTCCCGCACCGTGTAGGCGAGCGCCATATAATAATCTTTCATGGTGGCCAGGGCGGGAAACTTTCCCTGAATATAAAAGAGATTATCCAGGAAGGCCCGCTTCAGTGCCGCCTTGCTTAAACCCGTGCGCTCATCCTCGATAAGTGCTGCCGGAATGTTGGCGATGGTTGCTGTTTTCATGGGGGTTTTGTCCTGCCGGTCGCGGCTTTATCTAATTCAATCGAATGCGCCATGCAATATAAGCGCCAGCCTGGACAGTTTTGTGGAACCGTGCGGCCACGGGATTTTCTAGGGAGGTTAGGGGGGATTCGATGGCTCACCGCAGTGCGGGAGAGTGCATTAAGTTTGGGCGTTGTGCACCAAAATGAGGCGTTGAGGCGGCTTGTACGCCTGTGCAGCCAGGATGGGTTTCGATAGCGTCATTGAAATGTACCCAGAGCAAGCCATAAACAGCATCAAAATCCGGGTGAACACTTGATTGCTTGTAAAAGCGTATTGCTTGTTATACTCTTACCCAGGTAATCCTTCTTTTATTACTTTATCATTAACAAATACAAGGGGTTAGCTATGGCTGTTCTAAAGCGAAGCGAACCTGCGATCCTCTCAACCAGGGATCTTTCGGCGGGCAGGAAACTCTTGGAATCTCGCCATCACGTCGAAGGGTTTTACGGTTTAGTTAAGTACTTGGTGAGACTACGCCGCGAAGGCACCATTGAAGATAAGGTTTTTGAAGAACTTGTCAAAAGAGCTTCTGCATTATTTATCGAGGTAGAATTGACTGAGCGTATCGATAAGATCATTGAGAATAAATTGTGACCAGGAAAGACCTGCAAATCGAACTGGCGCCACTTAAGGCGGACTTAAACTTGGTTAAGTGGATGTTGGGGCTGGTGCTGGCCGGTGTACTGGCGTTGATCTTAAAAGCGTTTTTCCCAAGCTAAAGGCGAATAGATTAGGGGTAAACGTTCACACCCCTCCCCCTAACCCCCTCCCTCAAGGGGAGGGGGAATAGGTTAAGCTGCTGTTTTGCAAAAACTCCCTCCCCCCTTGTGGGGGAGGGTTGGGGTGGGGGGTCTGAACGGTTACGATTAGGGAGGTGCGTTACGCTGCGCCAACGCACCCCACCAATGACCTGATTTTAACTCCCTTCGATCTCCGCAATTTCAGCGGCGCTGAGCTTCAGTTCGCCGGCCCGCATCACCCCCTCGGCCTGTACGGGACTGCGCACGCCGACGATAGCCCCCGTCACCGCCGGCCGGCTCAATGTCCAGGCGATGGCGACCTCACCCGGCGAGCGGCCATGTCTTTGCCCCACGGCGCGCAGACGCTCGACCAGCGCCAGATTCTGAGGCAGCTTCGGTTCGTTGAAATCCGGCTCCCGCCGCCGCCAGTCGTCCGGCGGCAACGCGGCGGCCCGCTCGCGGGTCATCGCGCCCGTCAGCAGGCCCGAAGCCATGGGCGCGTAGGCGATCACGCCGATGCCTTCGCGCCCGCAGAATGGCAGGATGTCCGTCTCGATGTCCCGATGCACCAAAGAATAGCGGGGTTGCAGGGAAGTGACCGGGGCGATGGCCTGGGCGCATTGCAATTGGGCGACATCGAAATTGGAGACCCCGATCCAGCGTAATTTGCCTTCGCGTTGCAGTTGCGCCAGGGCAGACCATCCCTCCTCGATTTCCGCCAGCGTATCGGCGGGCCAGTGGATCTGATAGAGATCGATGGTCTCCACCCGCAGCCGCCGCAGGTTGTCTTCGCATTCACGGCGGATGGAGTCGGCCTTCAGCACCCGCTGGATGTGACCCCGATCGTCCCAACGGAGACCGCATTTGGTGAAAACATAAGGTCGCTTACCGGACCAGCCTGCCAGCGCCTGAGCGACGATTTCCTCGGCATGGCCCAGGCCGTAGACCGCTGCCGTATCGATCCAGTTGACGCCGAATTCCAGTGCCCGGTGAATGGCGGCGATGGAGGCGGCATCGTCCTGCGCGCCCCAGGCGTAATCCCAGCCGGTTCCGCCCATCGCCCAGGAACCGATACCGAGCGGAGTGATGAATAGATCGGAATTGCCCAGTTGTTTCGTTTGCATGGCTGACATCCTGCGGTTGATAAGGTCGATCCCAAAATATTAGCATTGTGCGACGTACCTTACCTGACTTAATAAACCCCCGGTTTTGCCGGGGGTCATTGGATACTGCAGCGGCCATCACATCGGGTTGGTGGCAAGGTATCTTACTTGAAACGGGCCGCCACTTTCCCCAAGGCGTCACTGATATCGTCCCAGGCTTTCTCGACGCCGTCCTTTAAATCTTCCCAGGCGTTCTCGCCGCGGTCGCGCAACTCGTCGAGCTTTTTCTGCGCTGTCACCCGTTTCTGCTTGAGCCCAGCCACCTCGTCTTCGACCTTGACGCGGACATCCGTCCCGGCCTTTTTCACTGTCGCCATCAACTGCTCCAGCTGCCTGTCCCACTCCTTGAGCTGGGCCTCGAGCTTTTTCTGATAGGCTGCTTTCGTCGCCACCACCGCGTCTGCGAGGCTCTCGTCTTTAGCATGCCTCCGTTCGAGCCGCTTGCCTTCCTCAACGAAATCGCCGAAGAGCCTGCCACTTTCCTTTTGCAGGGTCCCAAGCACCCCCAGGCCGGCTAGCCAGACCCGGTGAGCGTAGCCACTGGCGTGGCTGGTCGTCTGTTCATGTCTCATCACTGCTGCTCCTTCTAACTTTCCACTATTTCGATAACAAGAGTTCTAACGGCCCGGCGTGGCGGCTGGCGCATCCGCCAGCGGCGATTGCGCCCTACTTGCCACGAAGAAGCCTTTAAAACCATATTAATTTAAGCAAAAAATAGTAGAGCGAACCAACTAGATTGCTTTACCCCTGGCAGCTCTTTCAATAAACCGGTTGGCGCCAATGACTTTTTCAAATTAAAGAATTCTCCTCTCGCTGCTGTTCGGTAATTGGAGAAGCGTCGGTTAAGATAAATGAAACTTACCGCAGCCGCCACCAACTCAGCAGCAGCATGATCCCGCCCAGCAGCGCCATCATTCCATATTCCAGCCCGAAGGCGCCAACCCCCTCCCCTTTGAGGAAAATCACCCGGATCACCACCAGGAAAAAGCGCAAAGGATCGAGCCAGGTCAGCCACTGCATGGCGGCCGGCATGTTGCTGATGGGAAAGGCGAAGCCCGACAGCATCGTCAGCGGCATAATGACCAGAAAAGCCAGCAGCACGGCCTGCTGCTGGGTGTTGGAGTAACTCGAAATCACCAGTCCCAGGCCCAGCGTGCTTAACAGAAACAGCATGCTGCCCAGCCCCAATGCGATCAGGCTGCCCCGCAGTGGCACCTCGAACCAGCCGACCGCCGCCGCGGTCACCAGGAAGACATCGAACAAGCCGACCGCGGCCACCGTCGCCATCTTGGCCAGCAGCACCTCCAGCCGCGCCACCGGGGTCACCAGCAGCCGCTCCAGGGTGCCGATTTCCCGTTCCCGCACCACGCTCAAGGCGATCAGCATCAGCGTCGAGGTGAACACCACATTGGCGATGATGCCAGGCAGGAAAAAGGGACGGTCGTCCAGATTCGGGTTATACCAGGCCCGCTCTTCGATTCGCAGCGGCGACTGCGCGCCGTCGGCGCGGGCGCGGCGATTGAGCGCCTGACCGAGTTCGCCGACGATCATCTGGGCGCTGTTCGGGTCGGCGCCGTCGGCAATGATCTGCACCGCCGGGGACCGCTCGAAATCCCAGGGAAATTGCACGATGGCGCGGATTTGATTGCGGTCCAGGGCCGCATCGGCATCCCCCAAGGCCCGGTAATACTGCACGGTGAAATGCCCGCCGGCAGTTATCGCCGCCAGCAGTTCCCGGGTCGCCTGGGCGCCGGCCTCGTCCACCACTCCGATCACCGCGTGGTGCACGTCGTACAGCGCGGCATAACCGAACACCAGCGACTGCACCAGGGGCGGGACGATCAGAAAAAAGCGCAGGCGCGGATTGCGCCAGAGTTGTAAAAATTCCTTGCCCAGCAGGGCGCGCAAGCGGATCAGGCTGTCCCATAAGCCCCGGCTCATGGCAACAGGCCCAGTTTTCTGAGCTGCCCCAGGGTAAGCCGATACAGCAGGATGAACATCAGCAGCAGCGCCACGGCCTCGGCCCACAGCACCAGCGGCGTGACGCCTTTGAGAAAAATGATCCTGGAGAGTGTCACATAATAGCGGGCCGGCACCAGCAGGGTGAGATACCTCAACACTATCGGCATATTATCGATGGGGAAGATAAAACCGGACAGCAAGAAAGCCGGCAGGAAGGTGCTGAGCAGCGCCATCTGGCTGGCCAGCAGTTGATTGCCGGCCAGACTGGACAGCAACGCGCCTTGCAGCATGACCACGCCCAGAAACAGCGCCGACAACAGGACCAGCCACGGCAGTGAACCGCGCAGTGGCATGGCGAAGATCCAGACCGCCACCGCCAGGGCAACGGCGAGTTCCCCCATGCCGATAGTGAAATAGGGTAACAGCTTGCCAAGCAGGAACTCACGGCGGTTCAAGGGCGTGGTGCGCAGCATCACCAGATTGCCCAGTTCCACCTCGCGGGCGATGGTCAGCGACGTCATCAGGGCGCCGATCACGGCCATGACGATGGCGATGACGCCGGGGATGATGGCCAGGCGGCTGTCGCGGGTTTCGTTAAAGCGGACCCGGTCCTGAATCCGCAGCGGCGGCCGGTAACCCAGTTCCTGCCCGTATTGCTCGACGATGGCCTGGGCGTAATTGCGCAGCAATCGGGCGCTGTTGGCGTCCACTCCATCCAGCAGCCATTGCACGGCTATCTGCTCCGGTGAGGCCTGACAGTGAAAATCGTAGGGAATGACCAGAACCGCCCAGACCGTGCCGGCATGAAGAGCGCGGGTGGCGACACGACGATCGGCCGGACTGAGCGCCACTCGAAAAGCCCGGCTGGCGGCGAAGTGTGCCGCCAATTCCCTGGCGCAGCCGCTCGGGCTTTCCTGCACGATGGCGATGGGCGCCTGTATGATGTCGAGCCGGATGGCGTAGCCGAATAAAAACAACAGCATGCCCGGCATCAGCAGGATCAGCGCCAGGCTGCGCCAATCCCGCAGCAGATGCCACCATTCCTTGCGGGCCATGGCGCGCACATGTTGCCAGGTTATCGACATAGCTTGTGAGTATAATGGCGTCCTTTTCTGAAAGTCACTTTCATAATCGACGCGGGAAACCGATTTTTTGCAATCTGACAAGGGGGGGGGGGCAAATGCGTTCGCTTCCGCGGCTAATCTTAACACTCGCGACCATGGCTATCCTGGTCACATTGCCGCCGTGGGGCCGCCTCCAGGCTCAGGAAGCCGCCATTCCACCGGTGTTCAGCGCCACCGTCGTGGTGGACCTGGCGGCGGGACCGGTCAATCGCTTTATCCCGGCGCGGGCGCTGGGAGCCGGAGTGGATGGCCACAGTCGGGGTGACAGCGACGCCATCTACCGGCCGAAGGTTCTGCGCGCCATGGCTGGTGTCGGTCTGCGCTCCCTGACCTATCGGCTGCGTACCGAACTGGGGATCGAAGCCTGGCACTGGAATCCCCGTGGCCACTGGAGCGATCCCAGGCATCGCCAGGGTTACTGGACTTCCGACGACCATCCCGGCGCTCCGATCCGGGTATCTTACGGCTATCGCCTGCCACGGCGTGGCAACACCATCGATCAGGCCGATAACGAGGGTTATTCCCGGCTCGACGACGGCGACCCGACGACCTGCTGGAAGAGCAATCCTTACCTGGATAAACAGTATACCGGCGAGGACAACAGCCGCCATCCGCAATGGTTGCTCGCCGACCTGGGGGAACCGATGGCGGTCGATACTTTGCGTCTGGTTTGGGGCGAACCCTTCGCGACCCGCTATCGGGTCGAATACTGGGAAGGGGAGAATCCGCGCGATCCCGACGAATTTCCCGAAGGCCGCTGGCAACCGTTCCCTCAGGGCATGGTGGACGACGGCTATGGCGGCGATATCACTTTACGGTTGGCGGCGCCGCCGGTGACCTTGCAGTACCTGCGGGTAGTGTTGCAGACAAGCTCCAATACCCCCCAGCCGGGCGCTACAGACCCGCGCGACCGGCTGGGATTTGCCGTGCGCGAAGTCTCTATCGGCGTCACCCAACCTGACGGAGCTTTCACCGATGCGGTGCGCCACGGCCGATCCCGCACCAGCCAAACTCGGTTTTTCGTCTCGTCCACGGATCCCTGGCACCGCGCCCGGGATCTGAATCCGGCCACCGAGCAACCCGGCGTGGACCGTGTTTTCGGCAGCGGCCTGACCCACGGCCTGCTGGCCATGATACCGGTCGGGGTCCTGTACGACACGCCCGCTAACGGCGCCGCCCTGCTGCGCTACCTGCACCGGCGCGGCTACCCGCTGAACCGTATCGAGCTGGGGGAGGAACCGGACGGCCAGTATGTAACGCCGGAGGATTTCGGCGCCCTGTATTTGCAAATGGCGGACGCCCTGCACACCGTGGACGCTACCCTGCCCCTGGGCGGGCCCTCTCTCCAGAACACGCCGCTGGAGGAGTTTCCACAGATCATGATGGCCTGGACCGGGCTGGATGGCGCTGCATTAGAGGAAGCGGCGGAGCGCCCCTGGCTGACGCGCTTTCTGGACTATCTTAAGGTGCGGGGGCGCAGCGCGGATTTCGCCTTTCTGTCATTCGAATGGTATCCGTTCGACGCCATCTGCGAGCCGAGTCAGCCGCAATTGCTGGCCGCGCCTCAACTGCTCGCCGAGGGGATAACGACCCTGCATCAGCAGGGTGTGCCGCCGGAACTGCCGCTACTGATTTCCGAGTACGGTTACTCGGCCTTCGCGACTCAGGCCGAGGTGGATCTGCGTGGCGCGTTGTTCAACGCCGACGCCGTGGGGCGCTTCCTCACCCTGGGCGGAGCGGCGGCCTATCTGTACGGTTACGAGCCCAGTCCTGTGGAACACCAGCCTTCTTGCGACAACTGGGGCAACAACACCTTATTTGTATCGGACCAGCGGCGGCGCATCCGCGCCCCTACCGCCACTTACCATGGAGCGCGCCTGCTGGCGCAGCAGTGGGTCCTGCCGGGGGATGGCGCCCATCGGCTGTATAGGGCGCAAGTGGAACCCGATGGAAAGACCGAACAGCCGCTCAGCGCCTATGCGGTGTACCGCCCCGACTCGCGTTGGGCGCTGCTGCTGGTCAACAAGGACCCGGCCGTCGCAAGAGAAATCACTGTCCACTTCGCCGGTCCGGATGGTGAATCCTTACGCGGCCCAGGCGAATTGTTCCGATTCTCGGCGGCCCAATATGTCTGGCAGGCTGACGGTCCCAATGGGCGCCCTGTACGTAGCCTGCCGGCTGAACATACGCTATTGCCCGAGGGTCCGATAACCGTTAATTTGCCGCCCTGGTCGGTGAGTGTGGTGCGGGGGATTGGACCGCCAGGCTGATCAATCGGACATAATCATGACTTCGGTCGCTTTGATGACGGCATAGACTGCTTTGCCGACGCCAAGCTGCATGCTGTCGGCGGAACCCTTGGTGATCACCGCCACCACTTCCGCGCCGCCGGCGATCTCCACGACCACTTCCGTCATGACGGCCCCATCCTTGATGGACTTGATTTTACCTTTCAATAGGTTGCGTGCGCTGATCTGCATGGTTTTTCACTCACTTCGTTGGGGGTATTGGGGCAGTTTGGATCGCGGCGGCATAACGTGGATTGCCGCGCCGGTTGGCTTATTTCTGGACAGGTTGGCGACCACTCGCCCGGCGCTGTCCGCCGAGCTTGCCGATACGCGCCAGGTGTTCGCGGCTGTGCGCCAAGCCGCCCTTGCGGCCGATTTCGGCCATGTGCGCGCGATCCCGGCTGACAGCGTTGCCCCCCTTGCGCCCGGCCTTGCGGGCCTCTTCGGCACTCCAACGGTGAGCGTGGCGGGCGGATTTTCCACCCAGACTGGCGATTTCCCGGCGGCGTTCGGGCGACAGAGAGGCGAAGCCACGTTTGTGAACATTACTCATTGTTGGTTTCTCATGCAGGTTAGTGGTAGCGATTTGACCCCTATTATCCCACCTCAGGGCGGCCAGCGCCTCAGTGCGTTGGAATCCGCGCTACAGGAGTCGCGTCAGGCATTATTGCGCCGGGCCGTGGCAAGCCTGCTAAACTGCGCTTCGGAGACGCGCTGAAACCATGAAAAAACCTATCGCCTTGGCTTACCACAACCTGAATTCCCTGCCGGGCCGCGTTTATCACTGGCTCGATCGCAACATCCTGGAACTGGGTCGGGAGTTCCGGCTGTCCTACCTGCCTCCGCTGATGGTCTACCTCGCTTATGGCATTTCGGGTCTGACCAGCATCGTCGGCGCCTTCTTCGTCAAGGACTACCTGGGGCTGTCGGCGGAATTCCTGGCGGCCCTTGGCTTTTGGATCAATGTCCCCTGGATACTGAAAATGCCGATCGGCCATCTGGTCGATCTGATCTGGCGCTTCAAGGCCGCGCTCGTATTCCTCGGCGCGGTGTTGCTCGCCGCCAGTCTTGGCATCATGGTCGGACTGCTGGCCCATACCGAGGTCATGCGCGCGGTGCTGCCCGCTGAAGTCTGGTTCATCATCAGCGCCCTGCTCGCTCCGGTCGGTTACGTCATTCAGGATGTGGTGGCCGACGCCATGACGGTCGAAGCGGTTCCCACCGTCGATAGCGAGGGCCGGCCGCTGCCGCCGGAGCAACGCCGGCTGATGCATACCACGATGCAAACCCTGGGCCGCGTCGCCATCGTCGGCGGCGGCGTCATCGTGGGCCTGCTCAACGTCTTCATGTTCAGCGGCGTCGAGTCGCTGACCGAAGCGGATAAGGCGCGCATCTATACCCATATCTATGAACTGGCGCTGCTGATTCCGCTGGTTTCGGTGCTGGGGGTCGGGCTGGGCGAATGGCTCAAGCTGCGCGCTGTACGGCGCCTGCGCCGCCAGGGTTACGGCTGGCGGCAAGCCTGGACGCTGATTGCGGTCAACCCGGAGCCTACCGCTCCCAACTGGTGGATTCTGGGCGGCAGCCTGATCTTCGTCGCCTTTACGATCGCCATGGGGCTGAGCCGGGCGCCCTATAATCAGGAAATCATCTTCGCCGGTTCGATGGCCATCGTGCTGTTCCTGATGAACCGGCTGGTTAAGGTGCTCGACCCCGCCGCCCGCCGTATCCTGGTCGGCACGGCGATCATTATTTTCGTCTATCGCGCCATGCCCGGCCCTGGCGCCGGTTCGACCTGGTGGATGATCGATGCGCTCGGTTTCGATCAGCAGTTTCTGGCCGTGTTGGGGCTGATCGGCAGCGGCCTGGCGCTGTTCGGCATGTTCTTGCTGCGCCGCTTTATGGCGGAGAAATCGATCGCCTATGTGATCGCTTTCCTGACTGTCGCCAGCACCATGCTCAGCCTGCCTATCCTCGGGATGTACTATGGTTTGCATCAGTGGACCGCCGCGCATACCGGCGGCATCGTCGATGCCCGCTTTATTGCGCTGGTCGATACGGCGCTCGAATCACCGCTGGGTCAGGTCGCCATGATCCCGATGCTCGCCTGGATCGCCAATTCGGCGCCGGCCAACCTCAAGGCCACCTTTTTCGCGGTGATGGCCTCATTTACCAATCTGGCGTTGTCCCTCGGCCAGCTCGGCACCAAATACGTCAACCAATGGTTCGTGGTGACGCGCGCGGTACGCAATCCGGCGACCGGCGTCGTGACCCTGGCGGCCAATTACGGTGAACTGGGGGTGTTGCTGCTCACGGTGACGGTGGTCGGCTTTACCCTGCCGCTGTTGGCGATTCTGGCGGTCAGGCGGCTGCGCTTTCAGAGTGCCTGAGCGCCTGGCCGAAGACCCCATCCCTGGAGTTAGCCCCAAAGGAAAATTAAGATAATATTGAGCGGTTTTTGACTGTTTTGTGCCCGCTGCCTGAACACCATCAGTTTTCCAGCGGCATCGGCGACGGCCGGCCCTCATCGCGCTTCCTGAGTGCGGCCACTTTGCTCAGCAGGTAGGATTCGGCGCCAAACGGTTTGCCGGAAAGCCGCCACATGAACATGATAGCCGTGGAATACGTGATCACGCCGGTGGCTATCTTTACGAGCAGGGCAGGGAACGGCGGGAACTGCGTCAGGGCGCCGACTGTCGTGATGGCAAGGGCCATGATGCCTGTTCCCAAGAGCGGGCGTACGATGGAACGCATGATGTCCATCAGGCCAACATTTCGCAGGGTATGCATGAGCAACCAGACCGCCAGTGGCAGGCCGGCGAGTACGGTGAGGAACCTTATCCAAGCGACTTGGAGGGCGTCTGGACCTTGCAAGAAGATCAGGGCGATCGCCGCGAGCAGCAAGACTTGCATCCAGGAAAGGAACGCGGAACTCCACACCCGACCAAGGGCAATCATCACGTGAATGCCGCTGGTCGTGATCGCCCGTACCATATTCGCCAGCGCGAGCACCTGGACAAAGGGCACCGCGAGCAGCCATTTTTCACCGAGCAGCACCACGACAGCTTCGTGGGCGAGCAGGGCAAGCCCCATGCTGGCGGGGACCACTACCAAGGTTTGAACTCCTTGGGCGAGAAGGAACAGACGTTTGAGGTCCGACAGATCGTGCTTTACCCGGACGAAAGCAGGAAAGAGTACTCGGTTGAGCGGCGCCAGCAATTCGCTCCCCGGCATGGCGGAAATATCATCGCCCAAGGTGTAGCCACCCATCGTGGCGGAGTTGGCTCCGCCACCCACTATCAGCTTGTGGAGGTTGTTATCCAGGTAACCGCCGATACTCGCCACGAGCATCCACTGGGAAACCGAGAAGATCTCCTTAAACTTTGCCAGGCTGAAGCGGGGCCGCATCGCATGCATCTGGTAGCTCAGCAGCACGCCAAACAATCGTCCGGTCAACGTACCGATCACCAGCGCCCAGTAACTGCGAAACAGCCAAGCGGCTGTGATAGTGACAAGGAAGCCAACGATTCGCTTCAGGAACGTATAGCGAAAATCAAGTCCAAAGCGCATTTCCTTCTGAAAGGTAATCACGCCGATGTTTTCCAGACTGGCGAGCAGCAGACCGGTGGCCAGCACCTGAAGCACCGGCTTCACCCGGGCATCATGGAAGTAGTCCACGGCGAAGGGTGCGATGAATAGTACTATCAGAGCAGCACCCGTCGCCTGGATCAGACGAAGTGTCCACGCGGAATTGTAATGCTCTGGCGTTGCATGGCGATTTTGGATCAGCGCGACATTCACCCCCAGATCCAGCAGCACATCTACCAGGCCAATCACCAGGGACGCCATAGCGATGATGCCGAAATCCGCCGGAACCAGCAGACGTGCGAGGATGAGGGTGCTCACGAAGCCGATCAAACGATCGGACCAGCGCATCAGGACCGTCAGAAGGGCGCCTTTAAAGATGCTGGTGGGTTCTGAAACTGGCATTGGGATCTGGCCTATGGTGGGTCTGGTCGAGTAGCAAGTACCGGCAAAGGCGGCAGTAACGGCGCAAGCCGGCCGAGTAAGCGCTGACGCTGAAACAAACTGACATTGTATCCCGGCGTCCGCAATCCAGTGCCTCAGACACCGGCGAGAAGGCCCATGCAAACAATGAGGGCACTTGCTAGTGGATAAGCGCAGAAATTTTGACAGGTTAAGCCTATATTCCAGAGCTTGTGTAGGGCGGACTCGCGCAGCGTGTCCGCCGCCATGTGCAGCAGGCCACCGCCCTTCGGCGGACAGCCTCACGGCAGTCCGCCCTACC
>CAIMUS010000254.1 GCA_903844665.1 uncultured Pseudomonadota bacterium | reverse complement strand
TCCCCGCCGGCCTCAGGGCATTCGACGCCAGTCAACAGCCGGCAAAATGCCGGCGCTACTAGGGAATCCCCGTAGGGGCGGTTCGCGAACCGCCCCTACCGGCTCAGCCTGTAAAGCGTCCCGACTTAAGTGGATACCCTCAACGATTAAGCGGCGACCAGGCCGGTTCGCGCACATTCCTGCTGGCCAGTCCCAAATTTTGATGGATCCGGCCATCGACCGAGACCGCCGCCAGCCCTTCCCGCTCTCCCTGGGAGGTGGAATAGATAATCATCCGTCCATTGGGCGCAAAGCTCGGCGATTCATCCAGACCACCCTCGGTCAATACCCGCAACTGCCGGGTTTGCAGATCCATGACAGCGATATGGAACTTGCCGGCCTGGCGATGCGCCAGCGCCAGAGAACGGCCATCGGGCGAGACGGCGGGAGCCGCGTTATAGTCGCCATCGAAGGTCAGGCGTTCCGGTTGACCGCCGCCGATTCCGACCCGATACACCTGAGGGCTGCCGCCTCGGTCCGAGGTAAAAATGATGCTATTACCGTCCGGTGACCAGACCGGTTCCGTGTCGATGGCGCTGTCATTGGTCAGCCGGCTCAGGCTGCCGTTCGCCAGCGTCAACACATAGATTTCCGGATTGCCGTCCTTGGACAGGGACAACGCCAGGCGCTGACCGTCCGGTGACCAGGCGGGAGCGCCGTTAATGCCGGGGAAGGAGGACACAGTCCGGCGGTTGCCGGTGTAGACATCCTGCACCACGACTTGCATCTTATGACCCTCGAAGGATACATAAGCCAGGCGTTCGCCGTCCGGCGACCAGGACGGCGACAGAATCGGCTCATCCGAAGTCAGCACCGTATGCGGGTTATAGCCGTCCACATCGGCCACCACCAGATTATAGACCGTCTTAACATTCTGTTGAGTGGCGGTCACATAGGCGATCCGGGTATTAAAGGCGCCGGCTTCGCCGGTCAGCTTTTCATAGATCAAATCGCTGATGTGATGGGCCAGCCGGCGCAATTCACCCCGTGGCACGGTGAACGATTTTTCCAGCAGATTCCCGCCCTGCGCCACCTCGCCCAGTTGGAACCGCACCTGATAATCGCCGCCGGCGGGAGCCACCTGACCGACCACCACGTCATCCACCGGCAGGTTGCGCAGGCTGTCGAACTTCACTTGGCCGAGTTCGCCGACGGAACTCTGAGAGGGATCGGAGCGCAGCGTAAACCGGCCACTGCGGCGCAGGTCGGCCGAAATAATAGCGGCCATGTCTTCGGGCGCGGCTCCCTGGCTGACAAACGGCACGATGGTTATCGGAATCGCGCTGTCCACGCCCTTGGTAACCTCGATCGTCAGTTCTTCGGCAAGCGCCATGCCGGCGACCAGCGCCAACTGGCATAGTAGAATCATTCTCGCAAACAGCTTCAACAATTAATCCTCTCGTTTTAATTTCAGATTGAAAGAACGGAGTTTGGCGGCGACGTCGGGATCGGTGGATATGGGCAGCGGCGACGCCTGACGTACTGCATTAAGCGCCGAGTTGTCGAAAACCGGGTCGCCACTGCTCTGCGTGATACTGGCAGAGAGCACCTCACCTGTGGGACTTAGAGCCAGTTTTACTATACATAGTTGTCCCACCCGGCTGTTTTGCGGGACCCGCCAGCGAGGTTTCACTCGATTCTGGATCAGTCCAACATATCTTGCCACCTCCCCGGCAATAAACTTGTTACGAGCGTCCGACTCCAGCGAGTCTTTTAGTTCTTGCTTGGCTAGTTCCAGTTTGCGGGCTTCCTCGGCTTTGCGGCGGGCGTCTTCTTCCGTTTGACGGCGGGCGTCTTCTTGCGCCTTACGCTGAGCTTCTTCGGCGGCTTTCCGTTGCGCCTCCTCTTCGGCTTTGCGGCGTGCTTCCTCTGCTGCCTTGCGTTTGGCGTCTTCCGCCGCCTGCCGTTTGGCGTCTTCGGCCACCTGCTGTTTGGTGTCTTCCGCCGCCAGGCGCTTAGCCTCTTCCGACCGACGTTTGGCTTCTGCGACAGCGAGCTTATGTTGAGCCTCCGCCGCCGCCTGCCGCTTGGCCTGTTGCCGGGCCACTTCGGCGGCCTGCTGTTTAGCGACTTCGACGGCCTGCTGTTTGGCGACTTCGGCGGCCTGCTGTTTGGCTTCCTCAAGGGCCTGTCGTCGGGCCGTTTCGGCGGCCTGTCGCCTGGTCTCTTCCAGTTCCGCCTGTCGCCTGGCCTCTTCGGCGGCCCGTTGCCGGGCGTCTTCGGCGGCTTGCTGTCTGGCTTCCTCGAGGGCCTGTCGCCGTGCTTCTTCGGCGGCCTGTCGCCTGACCTCTTCCAGTTCCGCCTGACGCTTGGCATCTTCCTCGGCCTGGCGTTGGGTTTCTGTTTCCGCCAGCCGTTTAGCCTCTGCCGCTTCGGCCTGTCGCCGGGCTTCCTCCTGAGTGCGTATGGCTTCCGCCTGCCGTCTGGCCTCTTCCTGAGCGCGGTGAGCCTCCTCCGCCCTACGGCGGTCTTCAGCCGCTTTGAGGCGGGCTTCCTCCGCCCTGAGTTCGGCGGCGCTCACCACTTCCGCCTGCACCACGGTCACCTCCGGGGATGCCGCCGGGGGTGAGGCCACGGGAAGATTGAAGCCATAGATCAGGGCGGCGCCCAGCAGCACATGGAACAGGACGGCCAGCACAGCCGCCACGACATTATCGAGACGTTCGGCTCGCATGATCGGCTCCGTCTGCACTGCTATTTTTTAGGCGTTTCCGTGAGCAATCCCACCTTGGGGACTCCGGCCTTTTGCAGCAACACCATGGCGGTTGTCACCGTGCCGTAATCGACGGTTTCATCGGCCCTGACCATCACCGGCAGTTTGGGATTGCGCCGCAATTGATCGGTGGTGAAGGCCAGCACGCCGGCGGCATCGATGGGGTTGCCGGGATTGTCAGCGAGATTGAGATAGTAATTCCCCTGCCGGTCCACGCTCAGGATCAGAGGCTTGGGTTGATCGGTCGGCAGCGACTTGGCGTCGGCCTTGGGCAGATCGACTTCCACGCCCTGCTGCAACAGCGGCGCGGTCACCATGAAGATGACCAGCAGCACCAGCATGACATCGATATAAGGGACGACATTAATCTCCGCCAGCAAGCGCCGGGGTCGCCGGTTATGCCGCGCCATCAGGCCGACTCCGGCACAATCGCCTGACGCAGGTTGTAGGACTGGCGATGCAGGATATTGGAAAACTCGTCGATAAAGGTCTCGTAGCGGTTGATCAGCCGATCGACCTGGGTGGCGTAGCGATTGTAGGCCACCACCGCCGGGATGGCAGCAAACAGACCCATGGCGGTGGCGATCAGCGCCTCGGCAATGCCCGGCGCGACCTGCGCCAGTGTGGCCTGCTGCGCCGCGCCCAGGGCGCGGAAGGAGTTCATGATGCCCCACACCGTGCCGAACAAGCCGATATAGGGGCTGACCGAGCCGGTGGTCGCCAGCAGCGGCAGATAGGTTTCCAGTTGGTCGATTTCCCGGGTCACGGCCGCCCGCATGGCCCGCTGGGCGCCGCTGAGCAGCAATTCCGGATCGATTTGCGACTGGGAACGCAGCCGCAGGAACTCCTGAAATCCGGCCAGAAAAATGGCCGCCATCCCCCGCGCATTCTGCCCCTGCCGGCCCAGGCGGGAGTACAGCGAACCCAGCTCGGTTCCCGACCAGAAGGCATTCTCGAAGCTATCGGTGGCGCTGCGGGCGCGAATCAGATAGAAATACTTTTTAAAAATCACCCACCAGGAACTCAGAGAGACCAGCAGCAGGATGGCCAGCACCAACTGGACCACCGGGCTGGCGCCCAGCAGCACCTGCCAGAACGGCCCTTCCAGATTCATGAAGCAATCTCCGCCAGTAGTAAGGGTGGAATCGCCTTGGGTTTCAAAGAATCCACGGCGACACAGGCGACCCGGACATGGCCGCTGCACAGGGGATTTTCACCCTCTCCGACGCGCAGGATCGTTTGCGCAAACAGCAGGCTGGCCTTCTTTAATTCCTCGACCCGGGTGCTCACCTGGAGTAGATCGTTGAAGCGGGCCGGTCGCCGATAGTGCAGATCGACAGAGCGCACCATAAACACGATTCCGTCCTCTCTGGCCAGCGCATCCTGCTCGTACCCGAGACTGCGCAACCATTCGGTCCGCGCCCGCTCCATAAATTTCAAATAGTTGGCGTAATAGACCACGCCGGCGCTGTCGGTGTCTTCGTAGTACACCCGCACCGGCCAGACGAAGTGACTCACGATGGCTAAGATCCCAGCGGTTACCGTGAAAATCCCCGTAGGTCGGGTTAGACGCGCCTTCTACCGAGCCAGCCGATAGCAGAGATGTTACGGACGCGTCGTAACCCGACATGGGGGCTGAAAAGCATGAAAAGTCAGGCTCGACGACGAAGGGGCTGATTCTATCAGTAAGCTGTTGAGTTCATAAGGCCCAGCGCCCTGCTGGATCGAAACGATGGTGCGTAGGACGCACCCTGCCGCGTGCTCCCTGATATTTTCGCCTTTCTTCATATTTTGGGTCGCTTTCGGAGATTGGCGCGGATGAGTTCCGCAAACTTCGCGGTGTTGCCCGCGTGAAAGGATTCAATGGATGCCTGCACCATGTCGGCCACGCTAATGGCCGACCAAGCAATGAAATAGCCGTTCTTGTAGGCAAGATGATTGATGAACTCGCGTTGCGCGCGGCCGTTGCCTTCGCGGAAGGGATGCAGGGCGTTGATTTCGCCCAGGTAGTGCGCCGCGCGCTCGCTGAACGCCCTCGCCTCCAGTCCGGCGAGATAGTTTTCCTGGGCCAATTGCTCGAAGATGGGCTTGGCGGCGGCCTCGATGTGGGTATGATGGGCAAACAAACTGTCGCCCTTGGCTACATCGACGTCCCGAAGTTCACCGGCCCAGTCATACACGTCGCCAAAAAGATGGCGGTGAATAGCGCACAGGTGCGCCAAGTCAAAGCTCCCCTTGATGGGATGTAGAGCGAGTTCGTAGGAACGGGCCGCCGCATAGTCCGCTTCGCGTTGCTCCAGGATGGCGGAATCGCGGATTCCAAGCTTGTTCCTGAGAACGCCGGTGTCGGGGTCAAGGTAGTGGTCTTTGTTCGAATATTTGATGCTCATCTCGATGCCGTCGCCCGATGTTGTCGATCACGTCGTTCACGGTGATTTCGCCACGCGCGACGCGCTCAAGATCAGAGACAAGATCGGGGGATGGCTCAAGACCTTCAAGGCGCTGCTGCGCGATGGCGTTTTCAGCCGCCTCAAGGTTCCACTGGATTTCCTGCGCGCTTGGCATGGAAGCATCTCCTCTATCGGACGTTAAAGGGTTATATCACGCGCCGCACCACGATGCACGCGCAAGTCTCATCGACGCCGCCGGTCGGGAGCGCTGGGCGCAATTGATCGCCGAGGTGCTGACGAAAGTGCTGGCGGACCCGGCGGTGCATAATGTCATCTATTACTGAGGCGGCGGGAGGGGAGCGCACTGATCAGGCAGTTTTTTTGCTTGGTGGGCTGTTGTGCCGATGTCGCGGTGTGCCTTCTTCCTTCCCCTATCGCCTCGGTTGAAGGCGCGTGATTTATTCCGCGCTTGGATGCCAAACCGTTTATACTGATCTGGTCTTTTCCGTTAGCCAGCGTAGCCCGGATGGAGCGAAGCTTGCGGAGCGCAATCCGGGTTCTGCCCGCAAACCCCGATCCGGCCTTCGGCCTGCATCCGGGCTACCACTACTGTGCATACCTTATATCCGCATGGGCTCGCATAGCGCACCCTACCACTTTGATCCAATTTCATGAAGCCAACTCTCTATCTTGAGACAACCATCCCTAGCTATTACACAGCACGACCCGTGCGTGATGTTATTGTGCTGGCTCATCAAGAGATTACACGGACTTGGTGGGAACAACGCTTACAATTGTTTGATGTCTATATTTCGCCTGTTGTTCTCGAAGAAGCGCGCAGAGGTGATCAAGTTCCAGCGCAAAGAAGACTAGAAATCCTTGCAAGTTTCCCTGTGTTGGAAGTTACACCTGCTATCGAACACGTTGCAGAAGTTTATATGAAAGAGCTTGCTTTACCCGGTAAGGCCCTTCGTGACGCTGCCCACCTGGCATTTGCCTGTGGCTACGAACTCGATTACCTGGTAACGTGGAACTGCGCCCATATCGCGAATGCGGAAATACGCCGCCGTCTTATGGCCATCAACGCCGCCCTGGGACTCCAAACTCCCATTATCTGCAACCCCGAAGAACTCATGGGGTTAGAGGAAATCTGATATGTATGAAGACCCTATTGTGACGGAAGTCCGTGAAGCAGGACAGGCTCTTGCGGAACAAGCGAAGGGTGACCTTCACCAATTTTTCCAGAACCTGCGGGAGGCTCAGAAGCAGTACCAGGACAGGCTGGTGCAGGCCCCTTTTCGTCGACTCCAAACAGTTGAGTCCGACCTACAGCATAGCGGGGCACACCCAGCCTAACAATGGTACCGCACGGAAACACAGTAGAGCCAAGTAGCGCGTAGGTTGGGGTGAGGAACGAACCCCAACATTCCATGTAATGGGGTCATAATGGGGTCAGGCTTGCATAGTTGATGATATGCGTTTAGCCTTGACCTAACCAATCGCTCCAGCCGATGCCGCTAACGCGGCACGGCTGAACCCGACCGTTGGGCCTATACGGGCATGGTCATGTATCCACTAAAATGTTTCCAGCGAGATTACCTATGTCCGAGCTTGATGTTGCAAAAGAGCAGATTGCCTACCTCAAGGTGTGGCTAAGCATTCTTGTCGTTACAGACATCAGTCTCGTTGGCTGGCTTGCGTCAAATATTGCAACAGCAAAGGCACTATTGCTCTTCACTGGTATCTTAGCGGTGGTTATTACCACGGCAGGCGTTGTGCTAATACACAGACGCATTGAACAACGTATTGAATCGCTTAGAGGGCTTTAATCATGGAAGCTATAGTGGCATTTCTTCTCCTTGCAGTAGCCCTTATTTTTGTTGGCTTGGCGCTCGATGCCAGCCGACGCGCCAAGTAGGGCCTAACCCAGCCAGTATTCGTAGGTCGGGCAAAAGCGAAGCGAAAGCGTAGCGTTGCCCGACAGCTTTGGAGTTCCTAACCGCGACTGTAGGGCATATTTGTGCCCGATCTGCACGACTTTGTTGGGTCACGGCGTGCCCGCCCGCCTCCACGTCGGGTTACGGCGCGCCCGTAACGTCCCCACTATTCCCTGGCTCGGTAGCGGGCGCGTCTAACCCGACCTACGCGGATTTTCACGGTGCTCGACCATTCACTATGTCTTGCAATTTGCAAGTACTACTTGCAAATTGCAAGAAATTAACTAAGATATTGATCTGGTAAATCTTTATTTTTATCGCGACAGCACCGGCTATGAAATCGACCTCATCTACCCGCTTGCCGAGCGGCTGCTGGCGATAGAGATCAAGTCGTCGGAAACGCCGGCCGGTCATTTTTTCAGCGGTTTTGAAAAATTACGGACGTTGCTGCCGACGCAGATTGCCGCCGAAATTCTCGTGTACGGCGGCGCAGAAACCTATGTACGCAACCAGGTACGGGTAACCTGTCCAAGCGACTTTGCACGGCTGCTGGGAGAAATCGAGGCCAAAGTTGGTAAATTGTTCTTGCGCAATTCCACCATCGGCGCCACATAGCGGGGAATCAGCGGCACCAGCCCTTCCACGATCACGATGCCGGCGTCCCTGGCCGCTTCTTGGTAACGGGCGATGACCTCTTCCAGCAACTCGTTTTCCCGCCCCTGACCCAGCAATTCCTCGGCCCGCGCCAGCGGCAGCGGTTCCGGCGGGGTCAGATTGGCGAAACTCTGCACCAACAAAGTGGAACGCTCCGGACCGCGGTCGCTGGCGTGCAACTGGGTGATCGGTTTGCAAAAACCCACCGGCACCCCGCGCCGGTCCAGGGCATGCACCAGCCCCAGAGCGACGCTGGTCAAACCGGCGCCTTCTCCGGTAGGTACGACCAGAATGGTTTTGGCCATCAGTTCTCCCTCTATTCCTGACTTACCGGTTCATCCAGATCCACCTCCCAGCCCGGTTCGGGCTCGGGATAGCGGCTGCGCCACTGCCGTAACAACTCGGCATGATGGGTTTCCTCCTCCGCCATCTGCGCGGCCATCGTCCGTAGCGTCGAATCCGGGGTGGCGCGCGCCACTTCGGCAAAGAAAGCCTGGGCGCGTTCCTCGCAGGCGATCATCAGGCTGAGCGCGTGGTAAGGCGTTAATCGATAATGGCTGTGCCCCACCGGCACACTCTCCGGCGCCTCCTGCGTCTGCCAGCGATACTCCCAGGGCGCCAGTCGCAGTAGAGGATTGTCGCCGGCCAGGTGTTCCACTTTGTCGACATGCTTACGCTCCACCGCCGCCATCTTATGGAACAGTTCCGCCAGTTCGGGATTGTTATGCACCTCCATCTGTTCGGCCATCTCCTCGTAACGCTCGACTGCCTCGCTTTCCAGGGCATGGGCATGCGCCAACAGCTCCTCCAGGGTAGTTATCGTATTCATAGCACAAAGCTCTCCTCGATCTCCGCCAGACTGCGTTGGACAGGGTGGATATGCGCCGTATATGACAGCCGTTCGCCCTTATATAACACACCGGTGGTCAGACTGTCCTCACCGACCAAACGCTGAGCCGCTGCCACCATCGTTGTCGCCGGTTCCTCCGGGCTGGCATGAACGCTGTGCTTCCATTCCTTCTCTTCGGGACGGTAGGTGATGCACTGGCTGAGCACCTGCACGAAGGAAAAACCTGGATGGCGGATGGCCTCGACCAGCATCCGGGCGACGTCGTTGGGATCGCCGGCATAGCCGCGGGCGATAAAGTTGGCGCCGGAGGCCAGCGCCACCGCCAGCGGCAGAAACGGGTTGATGCCGGTACCGCCGGGGGCGATCTTGCTGTCCCAATCCGGCGGCGTGGTCGGTGAAGGTTGCCCCTTGGTCATGCCGTAGACCTCGTTATCCATGACGATATAGGTCATGTCCACGTTGCGCCGGCAGGCATGCAGAAAATGGTTGCCGCCGATGGAAAAGCCGTCACCGTCGCCGCCGACCGTGAGCACGGTGAGTTCGGGCCGCGCCAGCTTCAACCCGGTCGCCACCGCCAGCGCCCGGCCATGCACCCCATGAAAGCCGTAACAGGCGGTATAGTTGGGCAGCCGCGAAGAACAACCGATACCGGAAATCACCGCCACCTGTTGCGGCGGCAGGTCGAGATAGGCAAGCGCGCGAAATAGCGCGGATTGCACCCCGAAGTGACCGCAGCCCGGACACCACACCGGCTTGACGGCGGATTTATAGTCTTTGGCCGTGTGCTTCGGCGTTATGACTTCTGGTTTGCCCATGATTATCTCCAGTTGAGTAAGCGTTCCAGCACTTCCGCCGGCCGGATCGGCAAGGGACCAGGGCGGTTGAATACGCTGACCAGGGCCGGCAGGTCGTAATGCGCCCGCAGATAGGCGTGGAACTGGGCGGAATGACTTTGCTCCACCACCAGCACGCGGCCGGCGCCGGCCAGGGCGGCGGCAAAAGCGGTCGGTTGGGTCGGCGATAACAGGCGCAAAGTGATCACTTTGACCGCCAGACCCTGCGCCCGCGCCTGCGCCGCCGCTTCGCGTGCCGGCGCCGTGGACGAACCCCAGGTGAGGATGACGGTATCGCCTTCGCCTTCGCTCTCGGCCCAGGCCGCGCCATAATCGAACTGGAGCAGTTTATCCCGCCGCTTGTTCAACTGGGCCAGATGGTCACGGGCACGAGTCGAGGGAGTGCCGTGCACGCTGTGTTCCAACCCTTCGGCAGTGTATTGCAGACCTGGCACGCCGGGTATAGCCATCGGTGAAACGCCGCTGGCGGTCAGCGCATAGCGATCGTAGCGGTCGGCAGCGGCGGCGGTCAGGCGTTTCTCCGCTGTCGCCGGTTGCGACGGGCGGTCACAAATTGTCCGCGCCTGTCCCAGCAGTTGATCGGACAGCACGATGGCGGGACATTGCAAGGCTTCGGCCAACTGGACCGCCCAGGCGGTAGCGGGCAGGCAATCGACGACCGATAGCGGCGCCACCACCAGATGGGGGGCGTCGCCGTGCAGGCCGTAAACGGCGATATTCAGATCGGCCTGTTCGGATTTGGTGGGAATGCCGGTGGACGGGCCGCCGCGCATCACGTTGATGACCACCGCCGGTATTTCGGCGGTGACCGCCAGACCCAGGGCTTCGATCATCAAGGCCAGGCCGGGACCGGAAGTGACTGTCAAGGCCGGCACGCCACCATAGGAAGCGCCCAGCACCATATTGATGGAGGCGATTTCATCCTCGGCCTGGAGCAGATGCCCGCCCAGTTGCTGCAAGCGGACCGCCAGCCATTCCGACAGATCGCTGGCCGGGGTGATCGGATAGACGGCGGCGAAGCGCACCCCGGCCTGAAGCGCGCCCAGCGCCGCCGCTTCGTTACCACTGATGTTCCAGCGTTGGCCGTTGACGGGCGCCGGCGACGCCAGTCGCGGCGGATCGGGAATGGCGGTCGCGGCTTCGCTGCCGGCGGCGATGGCGGCGGCGACATCGGCGCTGGTTAGACCCTTGCGTCCCAGGGTGGCGGCGACCCGGCTTGCCATAAGTTCGTTGGGCAGTCCGAGCAGACCCGCCAGCAAGCCCAGGGCGATGATATTGGGCCGGGCGCCGGGTATCCCCTTGCTCAATTGGGCCAGCGGCAATTTGACCAGGCGGGCGCCGCCGGCCAGCATGGCGGGGGGTGGTTCCCCGACGGTATCGGCGATGATCAGGCTGTCGGCATCCAGGAAAATCTCGTCGGTAAATCGGTCCGCGTTTTCCCAGTCCAGCGCCAGCAGCAGATCGCAGCGGTCGCCGTGGCCGTTCACCGGCGTCGGCGCCAGCCGCACCATGGCCAGCGCCTCGCCACCCCGAATCTGCGGTCCTACCGAGCGGGTCATCAGCCCGTACCAGCCGGCCTTCCCTGCCGCTTCGAGCAGCAGACTGCCGGCGGTAATGGCGCCGGCGCCGCCACTGCCCATCAGGGCGACTGTGATCGGTTCGGCTGTTGGAATTGTCTGGTTCATGACAAAATCTCGTTGGTCGGAGAAGGGCGTGAGATGAGCGGGAAGCTCAACCTGGAGAGAGATCGTGTTGGAGCACTGGCAGGCACTGTGCACCGGGAGAAGGCAGGGGTAGATTCATGCGCAATTATTACCTATCGGGTCGTACCGATAAAGAAGCAAAAATTAGACCCGGATGAAATGCCTCAGCGCTTGGCGGGTTGATAAACCCCACAAAGGTTGGTAGGGTAGAGATTTCCATGTTCTATGGAATCCTGATTCTGATGTACCACTACGACGACAAGAAGCCCAACCGTCCCCACATCCATGCAGAGTACGGAGAATACACTGCATCGATTGCTATCGAGGATGGTGCGGTGTTGGGCGGGGAATTACCTCGTGCGAAAATGAAGCTTGTTCAGGCTTGGATTGAAATCCACAGGGATGACTTGCTGGCAGATTGGAAGCTGGCAGTTGCCGGAGAGCCGGTGTTTAGAGTCGAACCATTGAGATGAGAAAGACCCAGATGGATACTATCATCAAGGCAGTGCCTCTTGCTGACTACAAGATCGAGATTGTCACAAGCAGCGGGATTTGTGGGGTTTTCGATGTTAAGCCATACCTTCGTGGGTCAGCTTTCAAGGAATTGACTGATGAAGGCTATTTTCGACTCGTGAGGCCTGCGTATCACGGTATACGATGGCCAAATGATCAAGATATCAGTTCCAATACGATAATTTTTGATATCCAGACTGCCCAACAAGCGCATGCAGTGGAGCGCTAACGCGCCTGTGATGAATTAAAAACCATCCAGCGGACTGCGCACGCCTTTACCACCCCGGTTGAGCACATGGGTATAAATCATCGTGGTGCGCACATCTTTATGGCCCAATAATTCCTGCACGGTGCGGATATCGTAGCCATTGGCCAGCAAATGGGTCGCGAAGCTATGGCGCAAGGTATGACAGTTCGCGGGTTTATCGATACCGGCCTGACGAACGGCGTTGCGT
>CAIMUS010000253.1 GCA_903844665.1 uncultured Pseudomonadota bacterium | reverse complement strand
AGGCGGGACAATCCGACCCTGGGAGCGCCGGCGTCCCCGCCGGCCTCAGGGCATTCGACGCCAGTCAACAGCCGGCAAAATGCCGGCGCTACTAGGGAATCCCCGTAGGGGCGGTTCGCGAACCGCCCCTACCGGCTCAGCGAACCGCCCCTACGGGCTCAGCCTGTAAAGCGTCCCGACTTAAGTGGATACCCGTTGCCGGATGGCAGCAGGTAGGGTGCGCACTGCGCACCATTAACCATCCTTGAACATGGTATAGAGGTGGGATTTTACGATGACTGACAACACTGGGTTTTGATGAATTTTCGAGGAATGTCTCGGTTCGCAAATGGTGTGCAGTGCGCACCCTACAATTTCTCCCGGAATTTGCAAATGCTTTATAAAATTCCATTGGTTTTAGAATCGCAGTCGGAAGGTGGATTCACCGTTACCTCACCGATATTGCCAGAATTGGTGACAGAAGGAGACACCATTGAGGAAGTTTTAGCAAACGTCCAGGATGCCCTCCAGGCTGTTATTGAAGCCTATCAAGATTTAGGACGTCCTTTACCTTCCAGCTTGCAACTTCTTGATACAAGTAGCCCTGTTTGGCTTGAAACGCTGATTGCAACTTCGTGAACTACCGTGAGGTCACTCGAAAAAAAGTAAAGCCGGGTAGGTCGGGCATAGGACGCGCCCGACAGGCACCGCCGCCAACGGGGAAACCGTCGGGCAGCGCGGCGTGGTTGCCCGACCTCCAATGACTTCTACTTCCCCGGCTGGGAGGGTTTCCACTCCCGCGCCAGGCGTTGGGCTTCGACAATCTGGGCGGCGGTCATCTGGTCGGCTACCCGCGACCGATTGATCAGGGCTTTCCGGTCGCCCTGCTTAGCCGCCAGATCGAACCACATATAAGCCTGGATAGGATCCGTTGGTATTCCCAAACCCTGCTTATACATCACCCCGAGGTTGCCTTGGGCCGGCGCATAGCCTTGCTCGGCAGCTTGCCGAAACCACTTGGCTGCTTCCTTATCATCTTGTGGCGCCCCGTTGCCTTTTTCGTACATGACGCCAAGATTGCTCTGAGCCGGGGCATAGCCCTGCCCGGCGGCCTGCTGAAACCACTTCGCCGCCTCTCTAAAATCCTTCTGGACGCCTTGACCTTTGAGATACATCTCGCCGAGCTTGTATTGCGCCTTACGATCGCCCTTGCCGGCCAAGCGCTGAAATTTATGGAGCGCCGTCTCATAATCTCCACGCTCATAGGCTGACGCACCCTTCTCGAAATCCGCCCAGGCCGGCGCCAGCATGCCGAAGAGCAGCGCTATGATCCACCCTATATGCTTGATTGGACCTGTCATCTCGTCGTTACCTTAGTTACCTGCATCTAACTTTAGCATCGAACTCAGGAACAGGGACAACTTCTTCAAGACCGGCGGATGCCTGGGACCGTGCGGACCGATGCGCATATCCTGATGCCGGCTGCCGATCTGCAACGACAGCCTTTGTACCTTTGCTGGATTTTCTCCAACGCTGTGATCGGACGCTTGGCGGCAGACAACCGCCCGCTTCCAGCAGGCGGTAATATTTCACAGTAAATTAGTCAACAATTCACTGGAAAAATACTAACCATCGACTATACTTTTAGTGCCGTAACAAAAATTCACAGTTGAGCGTGATTTTTTCAGGTCGGGCAGACGGGAAAAACAGCTTCGCTGTTGACCCTGGGCGATACGGTCAGCGGTGGCAGGGGCGGCGAAAACGCTCAACCTGCCGCGGCGAATCGCGCCGGTTGCGGCAACCTTGTTTTTTTATCCATAAGGAGACGCCAAATGGCTGATCAAATCGATGTCAAGAGTATCCAATCCGCGATCCAGAAGGAACAGGCTGGCTGGCAGGCCGGCTCCAATTTCCTGACGGCGCTTTCCGACCAGGAGCGGTCTCTCTACCTGGGCTATGAGCCCGGTCCCGGAGAGCCGTCTCTGGCGCAGCGGGAAGAAGTCGCCATGGCTCATTACCAGGCCTTTGCGGCGGGCACGAAAATGCGCGGCGTCGGCGCGCCGGCCGCTTACGACCTGCGCAATGTGGGCGGGCAAAACTTCATCACGCCTGTGAAGAATCAGGCATCTTGCGGCTCGTGCGTGGCGTTCGGCACTGTGGCCACGGTCGAAGGCACCGCCCGAGTGGCCGCCAACAACCCCAATCTGGCCATCGACCTGTCCGAAGCGCACCTGTTTTATTGCCATGCCCGCGCCCAGGGCAGAAACTGCGGCAACGGTTGGTGGGTGGACCCGGCGTTGGATTGTTTCAAGAATCCGGGCGTGGCGGACGAAGCGTGTTATCCCTACACGGCGGTCGATCAGAATTGCACCAACCTGTGCGGCGACTGGCAGGGTCGGGCTGTCCGGATCACCGGCTGGCACAAGATCACCTCCGCCGCCGACATGAAAACCTGGCTGTCCACGCGGGGACCGCTAGACACCTGCATGACGGTTTACAACGACTTCTTCTCCTACAGCAGCGGCATCTACCGCCATGTGAGCGGCGGCGTGGCCGGCGGGCATTGTATCTGCTGCGTCGGTTACAACGATGCCCAGGGCTATTGGATCTGCAAAAACAGTTGGGGCGCCTGGGGTGAAAGCGGCTTTTTCCGCATCGCTTACGGCCAGTGCGGCATCGACGCCACGATGTGGGCGGTCGATGGCATCGAAGACACCGGCTGGCTGAATAATGTCCGCATCATCGGATTGTGGACTATCGACCAGGATCGCAACGCCTGGGTCTATGTACGGGATGCCGCGGGCAACAACATCGGCTGGAAGCGGATTTCGTGGGATAACGATAACATCTTCTACGCCATGTTGACGGATCTGATCGCCGCCAAGGCGGCCGCACGTCCGGTCAATCTGTATGTGGAGCAGAGCGTAGTCAAACAGATCTACGTGTTCTAGGTCCAACGGAGAACGCAACATGCCGACCAAATCGAAGCAACCCGAGAAAACCCCGCCCGCCGCGGCGGCTACGGAAGTCAAGGCTGCCGGCAGCCTGCAACCCGGCCGGGAACCCCCTTTGACAGGACTGATTGGAGAGACCGCTATGAGTGAAAGCAAACCCAAAGACCTTTCTACCGAAGAAGCCGCGTTGACTGCCCAGAGCGGCGGCGGCGGCGCCCAACCCTCTATCTCGCCACCGGAACAGGCCGCCAGCAGCGGCGGCATTACCGCCTGGCAGGGCGATCAGCGCATTTCCGGGCTATGGTCCATCAACCAGGACCGCAACGCCTGGGTCGCCATTACCAATATCGGCTGGAAGAAGCTGGCCACCGCCTCCGCCAGCGGCCTGGTGGCGCTGAATCTGCTCGGCGCGCATGCCCGCCAGACCAACAGCCGCGTGGATTACCGCGATGAAGCGGATGGTATGATCCACGAAATGTATATCTGGTAGCCGGCTTCGGTCTGCCTTTCTCGGGGCTGCGCCTTGCAAGGGGCGCAGCCTCTCTCTTAAGGTGAACAGCAATTGCAGCATTTATTACGCAATCTTCTTTTCTGCGCCGGCCTGTTGGCGGGTTGGGCGCTGCTACCAGACCAGACACAAGGTCATGCGGAGGAAACCGTTATGTCCGTGATCACCCTCACTCAGACGGATCAGGGTAAATCCGTCACCCTGCAACCGGGACAGACCCTGGTGGTGGAGCTGCCGGAAAATCCCACCACGGGGTTTCGCTGGGCCATTGCCCGGAACGACGATGCGACCCTGGCGTTGCGCGATTCCGATTATGCGCCGGCCGCCGGCGCCGGCATCGGCGGCGGTGGCCGGCGAACCTTCACTTTCGTCGCCCAAAAGCCCGGCAATGTCAACCTGCAGCTCAAGCTCTGGCGTGAATGGGAAGGGGACTCCTCCATCACCGAGCGCTTCGCCGCTACGATCGACGTGCGTAGTTGAGCCACTTTGCAACCGTTATTTCGATCTTATTCCCGCCGCCCCGGCAGACGCCTGGCGCGGCGCTTGATCAGTCTGCCGCCAATTAGCATGACCATGGCCGCCGTGCCGAGAACCCGGCCCCAGCGGCTGGCGGGCGTCATGGTCGGGGTAATCTCGATGACCGAAGTTCCGGCGGGGACCTGCAAGCTTATCGATCCATCCGGCTCTCCAGCCGTCAGGGCTAACTCCTGCCTTTGAGGTAATGCCCTGGCCCGTGCATAGGGATAGCGAAGCGGCGCAATTCTTAAAGTCACCTCTGCTTCAACCGTGAGCCGGACCTGGACTTTGCTGCGCTTGAAGCTGACGGCGTTGATGACGCCATCGCCGGCGACAATTTCGGCATAGGCATGATGATGATTAGGATACATGGGTCGGAACGCGGCTCGTTGGGCGTGTGACTATACTCACTGCATTATGGCGCCGAGCAGGCGGGGAAATCGCTGAATAGCAAGGGAGGGGCGGAGCGTCTCGCTGAAATGGGCAAATACCGCCAAGGTATTTGCCCACAGTTATGGTTTTTATTAAACAGTTGAATCGCACCTTTTACAGGTGCGTTCCTCTTTGCCGGGATTTTCCTCGAGTGGTTATATTTAGGGTCCCCTCACTTAGAATTGCAACCGGTTCAGGGGGCGCCCGGAAGCTGGCGTCATTGACCGGCGCATGGCGATTGTACGATGAATTCATGGGTAGTTCCAGCTAGTTTTCACCAGCCTCCCTAAAAATCAGGGAGCTTTACACCAACACCTCGGCCGGTGATGGATGGCTTAAAAAACCAAGCGGGCTGGCGCTCAGGCCGTAGGCTCCGGATTGAAACACCACGATCAGATCGCCCACCTCGGCCCTGGCCAGTTCCATGCGCTCCGCCAGCACATCCAAAGGCGTGCATAAGGGACCCACGACGTTGACTACTTCGCGTTCCTGGCCCAGCACCCGGTTACCGACCACCACCGGATAATTCTTGCGCACCACCTGGCCGAAATTGCCGGAGGCGGCGAGATGATGATGCAGACCGCCGTTGGTGATCAGAAACACCTGACCGCGCGATACCTTGCGGTCGATCACCTCGGCGACATAAATGCCGGCTTCGCCGACCAGGTAGCGGCCCAGTTCGATCACAACTTTCGCCTGAGGCTGCCGGGCGTGCACCGTCGGCAGCCAGCGTTCCAGGTTGGCGCCGATAGGCTCCAGGTCCAACGGCGTATCCCCCGGAAAATAGGGAATGCCGAAACCGCCGCCGATGTTGAGCAGGCGCACCGGCCCGGGCGCCTGTTCGGCCAGCCGCAGGGCCAGTTCAAGACTCTGGTTCTGGGCCTCGACAATCGCCTCCGCCCGCAGGTTCTGGGAACCCGTATAGATATGAAAGCCCTGGAAGTCGAGTTCCAGTTCGCCGCTGCGTCGCAGCAGATCCGGCGCCCGCTCGGCGTCCACCCCGAACGGCTTGGGGCCGCCACCCATTTTCATGCCCGAGGATTTCAGCTCGAAATCCGGATTGAGCCGTAAGGCCACCCGTGGCCGGATACCCTGGGCCGCCGCCAGTCGGGCGATGGTCTCCATCTCCCGTTCCGATTCCATGTTGAGCGTGATGCCCGCCGCAATGGCCGCCGCCAATTCGACAGGTTGCTTGCCGGGACCGGCAAAGCTGATTTCCCTGGAGTCCATGCCGCTGTCCAGGGCAATCCGGAGTTCGCCCAGCGAGGCGACATCCAGACCATCCACCAGGGAGGCCATAGCGCTTACCAGCGCCGGCATGGGATTGGCCTTGACGGCATAATGCAACTGCACGGCGGCGGGCAACTTACCGCGCAGCAGTTCCACTCGTTCCTGAAGCAGACGGCGGTCGTAGGCATAAAACGGAGTCCGCCCGATGCGGGCCGCCAGCCGGGTCAGGGGAATACCGCCGACTTGCAGACAATCGTCCACCACCGGAAACTGCGCCATCGGGGCATGGACCGGACGTGGCTTGTTCATAAAGCCTCCTGGAACAGGTTCTGTAGCTCGTTGACCAGGCCCTTGCGGTCGATCTTACCGTTGGGGTTACGCGGCAGGCTGTCGCGGCTGACGATATCCAGGGGCACCATGAAATTGGGCAACTGCCGCTGACAGTGTTCGATTACCGCCGTCGCGGCGAAATCATCCGCCTGCAGGGGCTTGACGACCACCACGATACCCTGACCCAACATGGGATGAGGCACGCCGATGGCGGCCGCTTCCGCCACCAGACCGCTGCCGTAAACCACCTCCTCCACCTCGGTCGGGCTGACCCGATAGCCGGAGGTCTTGATCATATCGTCCTTGCGACCGATGAAGTATAAAAAGCCGTCCTCGTCCATGCGCACGGTATCGCCCGACCAGGCGGCCATCTCCGGCATGGGCAGACCGGCCGATTGGCCGGGCGCCGGACGGAACCGCTGGGCGGTCTTGTCTGGATCGTTCCAATAGCCCAGCGCCACCAGCGAGCCGCGATGGATCAGTTCGCCGGGTTCACCGGGCGCGCAGGGACTGCCGTCTTCCCTGACTACCAATATCTCCGCATTGGGGATGGCTTTGCCGATGGAATCGGGACGGCGATCGAGTTCCGCGGGCGGCAGATAGGTGGAGCGGAACGCCTCGGTCAGGCCGTACATCAGGAACACCTGGGTGTTGGGCAGACCCCGGCGCAAGGCCGTCAGGGTGGTGCGCGGCATATGGCCGCCGGTATTGGCGATATAGCGCAGGCTTTCCTGCGCTTCCGGCGGCCAGTTCAGTTGCGCCAGTTGCACCCAGAGGGGTGGCACGGCGGTCAGACCGGTGATGCCCTCACGGGCCACGATGTTGAGCACATCGCGGGGCAATAGATAATCCATCAGAACGGCCCTGGCGCCGGCGGCAAAGGCGGTGGTCACCTGGCTCAGGCCGGCGTCGAAGCTGAGCGGCAATACCGCCAGCAGCCGGTCGTCGCCGTGATTGCCCAGATATTCGGCCACGCTGAGCGCGCCCGTCAGCATGTTGCGATGGGACAGGACCACGCCCTTGGGTTTGCCGGTGCTGCCGGAGGTGTAGAGAATGGCCGTCATATCCATATCGATGGTGCGATGGCCGGGGCGGGCGGAATGGCTGTCCAGCAGGTTCCGCCAACTCAGGGTTTCCAGATGATGCAGGGGCGGCGGCTCGGTGGTGTCCACCAGCACCAGAAAGTGCAGGTCATGGCACCCGGCCAGCACCGGCGCCAGCAGTTTCGCCCGTTCCGGCGCGGTGACCAGCACCCGCACATTGCAATCCTTGAGGATATGCGCCACCTGTTCCGGTTTAAGTAGAGGGTTGATGGGCACGAACACTCCGCCGGCCAAGGCGGCGCCAAACAGGGCGCCGACCGTTTCCGGGCGCTTAGGCAGGTATACCGCGACCCGCTCCAGCCGGCTCAGGCCGAGCGCCAGCAAGCCACCCGCCACGGCCTGGACCTGTTCCGCCAGTTCGGCATAGCAGAGCGCCTGCTGGCGATGGACGATGGCGGTCGCTTGCGGCCGCTGTCCAGCCTGTTCGAGAATGAGATCATGCAGTAAGCGAGGCATCTGGGAAGATCCGAGTGTCTTTAATTAATGAGTGTGCAAGGATACGACGAGAGCCGGCCATCGATTTTATCGTCCCGATTCAAGGCCGCGATGCTTAGAAACCATCCAACGGACTGCGCACGCCTTTGCCGCCCCGATTGAGCACATGAGTATAAATCATCGTCGTGCGCACATCTTTATGGCCCAATAATTCCTGCACGGTGCGGATATCGTAGCCATTGGCCAGCAAATGGGTCGCGAAGCTATGGCGCAAGGTATGACAGTTCGCGGGTTTATCGATACCGGCCTGACGAACGGCGTTGCGT
>CAIMUS010000252.1 GCA_903844665.1 uncultured Pseudomonadota bacterium | reverse complement strand
TCTCCCCCGGCGGAGCCGCACTCAGCGCATACGCCAGGGCGGCGGATTCGTCCACATCCAGTCGCACCTGTCCCGCGCGGCGTAGCGCCTCCAGATGGTTGATCAGATCGGACTGAGGGTTGCGTTCTTTCTCGGTCATGGGGGGTTCGCACTTTCTATCTATGTCGCTTTCCGATCCTTATGCGGCCAGCCATGCAGACCGGTATGCACCAGAATTTCATGCATATCGGATCGAGCGCGCCGGATTCTGGAAACGGTTGCCGCCTTGCCGCCTTGCCGCCTTGATGAATTGCGGGCGGGCGCTGACGATGGTCGCAACCTTCATTCCTTCCCCCTGACTTCTGTACCTGTGCTTACGCCAAATACCTGCTGAACGATCTTCTCGATGGCGTCCAGCACCTCCTCGGGCAGATGGGCGAACTGCTTGCGGCGGTTGGCCGAGAGTGTGCCGCTGTTGCTGCGGATCATCCGGATCAGTGCGGAGATGTCGCTCTTGGGGAGGTTGTAGGCCGCGTCCACCGCGGCAAACGCCTCGTCATAGCCCTTCAGCCAAGCGAGCTCGTTGGGGATTTCTTCCAGAATCGCCGAGCGGATCATGGCGTACAGAAACCCCACCTCGCGGCTGGCATCAAAGAACCGGTAGGGCCGCCCGCCCGGTGAGCGGATGATGGTCGGCGCGTCATCGCCCCGCCGGTAATCCCACAAGCGGGTAACGGGCGCCGAGAACGCCTTCAGCACCGCGAGATACTCCGGAACGTGTTTCATGATGACCGCCGATACCGGAATGACGAGGTTTTCCGGCATCGCACCCGCCTGGGCGAGCACCTGGTGGATCATGAAGCGGTGCAGGCGTCCGTTGCCATCCATGAACGGGTGCAGATAGACGAAACCGAACGAGGCGCAGGCGGCCTTGACCAACGGGTCGATGCCCCGCCGGGTGTCGTTGACGAAGGCTTCCCATCCGCCCATGGCATCGCGCAGGGCATCCGGCGGCGGCGGGAAAAACGTGATCCGGCCGGCGGCATCCTCCAGCCAGTTTTGCCGGGTGCGGTAGGAGGCTTCCTGGCTGTACCCATCCCTGACCGCTGCATTCTGGAGGTCCACCAGCCATTCCTCGGTCACCGCGGTCTTTTCGCCAACGCGCCGCAAGAGTTGGACAAAGCGCTCTTCCTTCTGCGCGCTGGGAGTTTCGTTCTCGATCGCGAAGCTGCTCCGCGTCTCGGAAAGGTACAGGTAGCGCACGGCCCGCGCGTGAAGCGCCGCATCACCGGCTGCTTCAAGCAGGCGCTGACGGGCTTGCTCGATCAGTCCGGCGAGCCCGGCTTCGGGAGGAATCGCATCGCGGCGAACCACCGGGCAGAACTGGGCCGTGCCCAAGGCATTGTCATTCACCCGATAGGCCTGGCATCGTACCGGCTGGGTAGCCACCACGTAGTCGGTCGGTGGGAACAAATCGAGGTAGCTGCCCGATGGACTGACGCCGGGTTCGAGAGAGCGGCCAGAAAGCCATTCCCACAGGAAACAGGCCCGTCGGATATATTCGCCATTCGGGGCGGCCTTCAGCCGCGCGATCAGACTGGCGGGCGGGATGTGCTCGAACGCGGCGTCGATGATTTCAAGATCGATGACCTCATGGCGCAGGGCAAATTCGAGATGCCCCAAGGGGCTATCTTCGAGCGCGACGCCGGTCGGGAACAGAATCCGGTCAGCGGTATCGACACGGCGGTTGACCGACGATGCAATCACCGCGGTCCGTTCCGGCATCCGGACAGGCAATTGCAGGTCCTCGATCAGGCGGGTGTAGCCGATGGTGCTCATGTTCAGTCGAAAATACGTTGCGGATTTCGAGAAATTATCATGCAAGCCGCCGACAAGCAATGTTGTATCGAAAATTATTTACAGCGGGTCGGTCGGCAAGGCCGGATTGCAGTCCCCAGCGTGAGCCCAAAGTCCCGATGCTGCGATTATGCTTCTTGGCCTGAGCCATGGTAACCGTTCAGACCCCTCTCCCCGACCCTCCCCCACAAGGGGGGAGGGAGTTATTGCAAAACAGCTACTTAGCGTATTCCCCCTCCCCTTGTGGGAGGAGGTTAGGGGGAGGGGGGTGAACGCTTACGAGCCATGATCTCTTCGTGCAGCCGGTCGAATCGCTGGCTTGATTCTTCCCACTTGCGGTTTTGCTCCTGGGTGAAGTCCTTCCATTGCTGGTTCTGTTCATCCCATTTACGGTTCTGCTCCTCCCACTTGCGGTTCTGTTCGTCCCACTTGCGGTTCTGCTCTCGGTTCTATTCGTCCCATTTGCGGTTCTGCTCCTCCCACTTGCGGTTCTGTTCCCGGTGCTGCTCGTCCCACTTGCGAGCCTGCTCTTCCCGGTCGCGGCGTAGTTCGGCCAGGATGTCGTAAAATCGATCCTGGGTTTCCGCCCGGTCGGCGTATTCATGCCGCGTCAGTTCCAGGATATAGGCCCGCAACGCCGGGTCTTCCCGCAGCAAACCGGGCAGTTCTTGTTTGATTACGTCTTTCAGCGCTTCCGCGTTCATCTCAAACTCCTGACCTTAAGCTTCCTCGTACAAAGCAAAGTTGTTGTGCCTACCAGCGTTTCGGCACGAACCCAGGCCGATTCAAGTGACTCCCACGTGGGAACAAGCTGCTGGACATCAATCAATGCGTTCATGGATTCCTCCAATCGTTTCGGTCGTATTCCGAATGAGTCATCACCTGCCGAACGTACAGCCTCTGTTGATCGTAGTGAATGACCGCTGCGATCCGGTCATGGTTTGGATCTCCTCTCGACTCACACGGCTACGCAGCAAAATCATAAACCGGAGTTTCGATCATGCGCACCGGTTGACGGCGTGTCCAGATGATTTGCTGCAAATGCTCCACCGTTTCAGGCGAAAAGAAACATTCACCGGTTTCCTCATCCACTCGCGCTGGGACGTTCTCTACCATATAGAACTTTCCTTCCCATTCCAGCGTATAGATGACTTTTCTTTCCACCAGCGGTTCTTGCCATTCATGATTCATGCTTGCTGGTCCTCTGGGTAAAATCGGCATTCCATCGGTGGGGATCCGGTTGATAAACCGTGATGATTTTGACCAATGGACGCGATGGATAGCTGCACTGGATATGTAGGGAACGCCCGGTTACGGTATAGCCCAGTATCAAGCAACTTGGACCATATTTGTCATCCGGATAATCTTCGATAACGCGCCCGGTCAGGACGGTCCCATCTTAAGTTGTTAGTTTGATCTTAACAAATCGCTAGGAGTTTGTCGGACTTATCACTCAACTGTTTGATTTTCATAGAGTTAATATTTCCAACGATTTTTAAAAAGCATTTAGAATCAGTATGTTACTGATTAAGTCCGACAGACTCCTAGCCGATACCGACCTCGTCCTGCCGTGGGTACCGGCGTGGGCCGAACCGGTGTGGCATCTGTTCGTGGTGCGCCACTCGCAACGTGATGTATTGCAACAACGGTTGCAACAGGCCGGCATCGGCACGATGATCCACTACCCGATTCCGCCGCATTTGTCGGGCGCCTACGCCGCCGAGTTCGCCGGCCGGACCTTTCCGCTCGCCGAGCGGCTGGCCCCAACGGTGCTGAGCCTGCCGATGGGGCCACAGTTGACGCGGCATGACCAAGCGCGGGTAACGGCAGCAGCGGAGGGGCTGACTTCCAGTGACCTCACCCCTCACCCTCACCCCTCACCCTAGATGATGCGATAACACGACCCAGTTCGTGATTGTTGACTGGGATTTGAGGAGTGTTGACCGATGAACGCGGAATCGCTGAAAGATGTCATCAAACAAGACCGCCAGTGGGACGAATCGAGCCAACACGAGCGGCGGCGCCAGCGCCAAGCCAACCGGTTGATCATGATTTCGCCGATGATCGACGCGCAGGCGCAACAGGTGGCGGAACGGTTGGGGATCGAAACCTACGGTGACTCGATCGAGGTGGAAACGCTCTGAGTGGCCACACATTCCACGGATGCAGGGAATGACCTACAATACGCAACCCTTTTTTCGCTCATTCGAGAATTTTTCAAGAACCGGGCCTGGGTTGGCGCCAAGATGCTGATAGACACAGCAGATGAAATGTGAGGTGGTTTATGGCGACGGTGGAAGCACGGGTTGACCGCCTGGAAGAAGTCCTGCAGGAGTTTATTATCAGCGTCAGGAAATCGCAGTTGCGTACCGAGGCTGAACTGCGGCTGTTCCGGGAAGACACCCAAGCCTTCAAGGATGAGATGCGGCTGTTCCGGGAAGACACCCAAGCCTTCAAGGATGAGATGCGCGCCTTCAAAGAGGAAGGACGTGAGCAGAACCGGGAGATGAACCGGCGTTGGGGCGAATTGGCGAATAAAATGGGCACCCTGGTGGAGGACTTGGTGACCCCCAGTTTACCGAGAATTATCAAAGAGCTCTTGGATCGGGACGTGATCGATCTGATGACAAGGTGGAAGCGAAAGCTGGCGGATGGGCGAGTGCGGGAGTATGACGCCGTCGCGGTAACGGCGGATCTGGTCTGCTTGAACAGCACCAAAAGCGCCTTGCGCAGTGCGGAGGTAGACCGGTTTGTGGAGGAGATTGACCGCTTTCGGGAGTTTTTCCCGGAGTATCGGGATCGTCCAGTAGTGGGTATACTGGCGAGTTTGGCGGTGGAGGAGAGCGTGCTGAACTATGCGGAGAAGCAAGGGTTTGTGGTGTTGGCGGTAGGGGATCAACTGATGGAGGTCAAGAATCGGCCTGGCTTTGTGCCGAAACGGTGGTAAGCACGGCAAACCACCCCGGCGCTGCGCGCCACCCCTCCTTATCCAAGGAGGGGAATCCATCTCCACCTACGCCCGACTTTCCGGTATAGCCTTTGCCAGAAATCACCTTAATTCTACTTTGTCAGATTGGCTACCCACTTAGGGCCGGCGGGTCGGTGG
>CAIMUS010000251.1 GCA_903844665.1 uncultured Pseudomonadota bacterium | reverse complement strand
TGCTGCAACTCCTTGTCCAGGCTCTCGTAACCGCGCTCCCAATCGATATCCCGATGTGCTGCGGGGAAGAAAAACGCCATGAATGCCGGGAAGTAATTTTCCAGCATTTCTTTCCAAGGGCTGTCGTAGTCGGTCATGGGCAGTGGTTGGCGGTAACGTAGGACGAGAGGATGACGGCCATTATAGCGGGTCGATTAGAATACGGTGCAGTGGATTATGGACAAACCACCCCGGCGCTTCGCGCCACCCCTCCTTATCCAAGGAGGGGAAAAAAACCGATGCCCCCTCTATTAGCGCAAGCGGGGAAGATGGGGCTAAACGGTTACGCTGAAGTGAGCCAAACCCGTTCCCGGAATCGGCGGAGCCGGTATGTGTCCACCATGCTATACTTATTTTTGAAGCATAGCTTCCAGGCAGAACAACATTATCCCGATAATCCAGCTTGCCATCGCCGGGACAGGCCGTTCATGAAGCCCTGTGTGCATGGCGAAATAAGTCCTTAATCATGAAGCCCCGCATCACACGACGTTCCTTTCTAACGGGTGCATTACTCATCCCGTGGCTCCCCTTCCTTGGGCAGGACGCTCAGGCCGATGTGAAACCGCTGGCGGGACTTGAGTTGGGACCGGCGCAGCCGTTCAGCTTCGACTGGCTGCGCGAGCAGGCCAGGCAACTGGCTGCCCAACCCTACCAGGCTCCCATCATCCGTCAGGCCGATATCCTGGATAGAATCGATTACGATGCCCATCTGGAAATCCAGTTCCGACCGGAGGCGGCTCTCTGGCAACAGGGAGATGGACCGTATCCGGTGCGATTCTTCCATTTAGGGCGGCTGTTCCCGACACCGGTGAAGATCTACGCCGTGCGCGAGGGTACGGCGCGGGAAGTGCGCTATTCATCCCACCTGTTCACTTTCGGTAGGGCGGATTTCGCCGCGGCGCTGCCGGACGATATGGGCTTTGCCGGTTTCCGAGTCATGCATTCCAGAACGGATGAGCGGGACTGGCTGGCTTTTCTGGGCGCGTCTTATTTTCGCAGTTCCGGGGAATTGGATCAGTACGGCATCTCGGCCCGTGGCATCGCCATCGATACCGCCCTGCCAACGGCGGAGGAATTTCCACGCTTTACCCACTTCTGGCTGGAACCGGCGGCCAATCCTCAGGCTGTCATAATCTACGCCTTGCTGGACGGTCCCAGCATTACGGGCGTCTACCGGATAGAAGCGCTCCGCCAGGAGCGCGTGGTGATGGACATCGAGGCCGTATTATTCTTTCGTGCGACGATCCGTCGCCTGGGGGTGGCGCCCTTGACCAGCATGTTCTGGTTTTCCGAGACCAATCATCAACCCAGCTGGGATTGGCGCCCGGAGGTCCATGACAGCGATGGGCTGGCTCTGTGGACCGGGACCGGCGAACGGATCTGGCGGCCGCTCAACAATCCACCCTTCGTCCAGACCAATGCCTTTGTCGATAACAACCCCAAGGGATTCGGTCTATCCCAGCGGGATCGCAATTTCGAAAACTATCAGGACGACCTCGTATTTTACGAACGGCGGCCTACGCTCTGGGTCGAGCCGCTGGAGCCCTGGGGGGAGGGAGTGGTGCAACTCATTGAAATTCCGACTAATTATGAAATCAGCGATAACATCGTCGCCTACTGGGCGCCGCAGGCGCCCGCGCAGGCCGGCTCCACCCGAACCTTCAAATACCGCTTGCATTGGGTGGCCGACGAGCCCTATCCGCCCGCCCGCAGCCGGGTTATCGCCACCCGCATGGGTTGGATCACTATCCCCAAGACCCCACAGCGACCGGCGCATAAAGCCTGGTTTACCATCGATTTCGTCGGAGGACCGTTGGAACAACTCGACAAACAGGCGGCCGTCCAACTGGTGGCCAGCGCCACCCGCGGTAAGCTGCGCAATCCCGGCGCCTTTCAGATAGCCGGCACCCGCCGCTGGCGGGGGAACTTCGATATCGAACTGGAGGACGGTGAGCCCCTGGACCTGCGAGCCTACTTGCGTCTGAACGATCAGGCGCTGTCGGAGACCTGGCTCTATCAGTTCATCCCCCGTACTTCATCAAGCTGAGATTCATCCTATTGCTACTTCTTTTTTTTAATCCCTGTCGATCTTTGTTGGGGGTATCTCGACCATGAACTCCGGTATCACGCGACGTACTTTTCTTGCGGGCGCGTTGCTCTCCCCGTTGTTACGCTGCCTTAGCCAGGAGGTTCGCGCCGAGGATTTGACCATTGCGCTCGATCTGGGGCCCGCCCAGACTTTCAGTTTCGATTGGCTGAAAGAGCAGGCCCGGCAATTGGCCTCGCAACCTTATCAGGCGCCGGTTACGGGCCATGCCGATATCCTGGAAAAAATCGATTACGATGCCTACCGGCAAATCCGCTTTCGACCGGAAGCTTCGCTGTGGGCCAAGGAGAGACCTTACGCCGTACAGTTCTTCCACCAGGGCAAGCTGTTCCAGGCGCCGGTGAGGATGTATGTGGTAAACGATGGAATGGCGCGGGAGATCCATTATTCGCCCCGGCTGTTCACCTTCGGTAAAACCGACTTTGCAACAACCTTGCCGGACGATCTGGGCTTTGCCGGCTTCCGGGCGCGGGAAGCTGGCGGGAAAGAGCGCGAGTGGCTGGCTTTTCTGGGGGCTTCTTATTTTCGCAGTCCGGGGGAACTGGATCAGTGGGGCCTGTCGGCACGGGGCATTGCCGTCGGCACGGGCTTGCCGACTCCCGAAGAATTTCCTTACTTCATCCGCTTCTGGCTGGAGCCGATAACCAACCCCAAGGCCTTGATGATCTATGCCTTGTTGGATGGCCCCAGCATCAGCGGCGCCTATCGTATGCAGGCGGCCTATAGCGGGCGGGTGGTCATGGATATCGAAGCCGCGCTGTTTCCACGAACCGCTATTCCACGGCTGGGCATCGCCCCGATGACCAGCATGTTCTGGTATTCGGAGACCAACCATATGCAGTCGAAGGACTGGCGTCCCGAGATCCATGACAGTGATGGGCTGGCGATGTGGACGGGGACCGGCGAGCGCATCTGGCGGCCGCTCAACAATCCGCCCTTCGTGCAGACCAGTTCCTTCTTCGATAAAAACCCCAAGGGTTTCGGCCTCCTTCAGCGGGATCGCAACTTCGAAAACTATCAGGATATCGGTACGTTCTATGATCGGCGGCCCAGCCTGTGGGTCGAACCGTTGGAATCCTGGGGCGAGGGCGCTGTGCAACTGGTCGAAATTCCGAGCGACTACGAGATCGATGACAATATCGTCGCCTACTGGGTGCCACAAGCGCCCGTACAGGCCGGCTCCACCTGGACTTTTAAATACCGTCTGCACTGGGTGGCCGAAGAACCCTATCCGGCAAACCTCGGTCGGGTTATCGCCACCCGCCTAGGTAGAGGCGGCGTGGCGGGGATTAGGCCACCGCCGCCCAACAAGAGCAGGATAGTTATCGATTTTGCCGGAGGACCGCTGGAAAGTCTCGATGAAAAGGCGCCTGTCCAATTGGTTCTCAATGCCACGAACAGTAAGATTGAAAATGAAACCATTCTACCAGTGGAAGGAACCAACCGCTGGCGGGCGTTTTTCGACATCGAGCCGGAGAACATGAATCCCGTGGATCTCCGCGCTTATCTGCGTCTGGGCGATCGTGCCCTTACCGAAACCTGGCTGTATCAGTACATTCCTTACTATCGCACCTTGCTGGGGTGAGGAGTGAGGAGTGAGGAGTGAGGGGTGAGGGGTGAGGGGTGAGGGGTGAGGGTTGAGGGGTGAGGGGTGAAAGCAAAAGCCATGAAAGCAACTCAATAATCCAGCACCACTTCGGCGGGGAATTCGGTGATCGTGGCGTGGTCGGCGTCGAACAGTGCACTGGCCTTGCCATTCACCGTAACTCCGCGCAGCGCCACCGGCGGTCTGATCACGATATTACCCGGCGGCAGGGCAATATCGCCGGTTAGCGTCAGGCGTAACTTCCTCGGCGCCTCCCGCCGCAGGTTATAGTTAAGCGTGCCATGATAGGTCGGCAGGTGTTTCACGCTGACGCCGCCGGCGCTCTCCAGCCATTCATAGGGGACGCCGGCGGCGATGACCAGAGATTGATCGTTTTCCTCTTCGAAGACCAGCAGACTGCGCAATGAGCGGATGTAATCGGAACCGATCCAGGTATGGGGCATATCGCCGATAAAGTTGGCCGCTTTCGGATCGCGCCACACGATCTCCGGCCATTGGTTCCAGGCAGCCGGGCGCCGGTCGGCCAGAAAGAAATCCAATAGCTCCAGCGCCCGTTGGCGTTGGCCCAGACGCACCAGCGCTCCCACCACCCGAATCTCATAGGGAGTGTAGTTATCCCAGCCGACTTCACCATTGGCGCGTTGCCGGAAATAGGCATAAAAGTTTTCGAAGGTCTGCTGCAAAGCCGCTGGCGGCAGATAGCGCTGTTCACCACCGGGGTCCAGCGCGATGGCGGTCGAATTGGGATCGAAATCGCCGAGGTCGGCGGAGGCGGGAAGGTAGTCGAGTGCATGTTTCTCCATGGTGGAGTGGATGGATTCGAGCAAATCCTGGTGGAACGCATCGCGCAGCGCGGCAAACCGCGTCGCCGGCTCCTCCTCGCCCAGCACCACCGCCATGGCGGCCGCATCCTTGAGACCACGCAGCGTGAAGAAGTCATCCCAGTAAGAATGCACGGGATGGGCGAGATAGCCCTCGTGGCTGACCGATTCCGGCACCAAGCCATAGTATTGCCGTAATGCCGGTGTCCGGTAGGCATCGGTCAGGCGCTGCCGGCGCAGGAAATCGATGTATTCCACCGCTTTTACCACCGCGGGCCATAGCTCGCTCAGGAAACCCACGTCATGGGTATAACGGTAGTATTCCATTACCGCATAGATAAATTCGCCATGGCTGTCATGTTCCGGCAGGGGTTCGGCGCCGCGCCTGTCCACGCAACAGGGTATTTTGCCGTCGGGGAACTGATAGCCGGCATACCAGCGGATAAATTCGCGCACTTCTTCGGTATAGCCCATGGAGAGCAAAGCCGCCGAAGTGAGCGCGCCGTCCCGAATCCAGGATCGCGCATAGGTGCGGGGACCCGGCTGAATGGCGGGACCGGCGCGATTGATCAGAATATAGGCCAGATTACTCTGCAAGGTGCGAATCATCCGATCGGCCGGCGGCGGCAGTCGGATATCCACCCGATCGAGCCGGCTTTGCCAGTACTGGGTCGCCGCCGCCAGCTCCGCGCGCCCCCGCACGGCGGCTTCCTGCGGGGACATCGTGCCGACGGTGGCCGTTGGCGGTTCATGAAAGGGGATGGCAAGGTAAATCTCGCGGGAACCCCGCGGCGGCAGATCGATAATGTATTCCAGCGCTCCCGAGGCATAACCGAAAGGATCGGTCACCTTATCCTGAACCGGCAGTTTGCCGGCCGCCAGAAACCCGGTAATCGGGCCGTGCTCGAAACGCGCGGCGCCGAAGCGATCGGGGGCGGTCAGCGGTAGCACTACCTTTTGCCGATCGACCTTTACCTGTCCCTCCTCGTAGGCCAGCTCGCGAATCGGACTTGCGCCGCCGACGAGGACGTTGAGCGATTGCCAGGGGGGATCGACCTGGAAGGGACGCACGGCCAGGAACAGGCTGACATGCTGACGTTCACGGCTGGTGTTACTCAGCAGGTAGCGGGCATACAGCGTCGAAGCGCCCGGCTTACCCGTGGCGAAGGCGGTGATCCGGAGCAACAGCGGCTCGTGTCGCCAGACGACCGAGGGAATCGGTAAATACCCCTGCTCCAACTCCTGTACGGGCAGCGCTTCCGCCCAGGTGATCAACCGGCCATCCGCGTACAGAAAGGGTTCTATCGAAAAGCCTCCCTTGTCGACCTCGAGCATGCCCTCTTCGTTGAGCAGACCCTCCTTGTCGTCTCCGTTCACCCCTACCGGAGTCCAGTAGGTTTGCTGCCGGTAAAGATATTTGGGATATCTGCCCCTGGCCGTATCCTGCGCGACCGACTCGAAGAAGTTATTGATCGAGGAAGAAAATTCATAGGGTTTCAGCGTAACCGCCAGAATGCCGTAGCCCTGTCCCCGACTGCTTTTTTGCAGATCCAGCCGCAGATAGCGGGATTCGGCATCCGGCAGGTAAATATAATCGCGCCCGCCGTTGCCATCGGTGACGCTGTAAGCGGTTTGCCAGTTGACGCCGTCATCGGAAAGCTGCACCTGATAGGCGGTCGCATAATCTTCCCGATCCCAATCGATAACCAAGCCGCCGTATTCCCGATGCTTTAGAAAGTCCAACATCAGCCATTGGCTTTCCGCCACCGAACCGCTGCGCCAGCCCGCCTGGGGTTGCAGATCCAGTACCCGTACCGGTTCATGGCCGGGCAACGAGGTGGAGGCTTCCACCTTGGGCTGCAAGCCGTAAGGTCCCATCGGCTCCTGCTCCGCAAACTGGAGATTGTCCACCCAGATAGAGCCTTTGCCGCCGGCAACGGCGGAGATGGTCAGTTCCAATGCGCCCACGGCGCTGGGCAGGCCGCCGCCGGCCGGCCCCCAGGCGAATTGCAATTGTCTTTTCTTGATCACCACGCGCTGCCAGTCGCCGGGAAAGGCAAAGTCCCGCTGGACCCGCCACCAGACATTTTTGTCGGAGGGATCGATCAGCTTGAATTCGAAATTATTGGCGGGCGCCTCGCCCCGCAGCATAAAGCTGAAGGCATAGTTGTCGGGTAACTTGAGAGGGAAGGGCTTGCGGACCATCAGATAGCCGCCGTGGCCCTGAAAATCGAAATCCACCCGCAGACCCATGCCGCTGTAACCGGCGTCATGAGCGAGTTCCACCCGCACGCCGGGTGAGCCGATCGCCGTCCAACCTTGCAATTCCTCGAACTCATCCAATACCAGATCTTCAGCCATGGCCTTGCCACCATGCCACACAACCAGCAAAGCCGTCAGGATAAGCAGGCTCTTCATCGCATCGCATGGCTTTCGATGTTTTTTAGAGCAAGCAATGCGGCCAAAGCCAGCCGGGCATCTTCAGTATCCAACTGCCCGCGCACGACCTTTTTCCACAGAACGTTGCCTGCTTCCGGAAAAAACAAGTTCAGGCATATACATTTCAGGATCATTCTGGGCAAAACGTAACGCTGCAATGCTGTGTTCTTCGGCTACAACCCATTTGATTGCCACGCAGGCATCGACAACAAAGCGGCTCACCGTTCACGATCCTCGCGCACCAGTTCGGCGCTATCGGTCTGGGGGCGTTCCGCTGTGCGGCTGCGGATCGCCTGCGCGAGATTCAGAAATCCCGCCATATCCAGCGGTTCGGACGGGCTTCTGGCCGCCGCTTCCAGGATTACCTGGACCTCTGCCTGGAGGGAGCGCCGGTTCAATTTGGCGCGCTTCTTCAGTTGTTCAATCACGGCTTCGTCAAGATTACGAACCAGTATCTGGGTCATAAGATCTCTGCCATCACCTACTATCGAAATAGTAACATTATGATAACACTTAAAGAACTGGTAGGCTCATCTGGAAAGGCATTCCACCGATGGCCCTGCTCAAGATCGCCGCCACGCCGGTTTCGGCCGGCGTCAATGGACTGGAAGTTGCCCGACCTTCCCCAAGTTCGTCGCGGCGCATGTCGGGCACGTGCATGCCCGACCTACTGCTACTACGCTTGCTCGGAGTCCAAATCCCGTAGAGCGGAATAGGCCATAAGGCCGTATTCCGCCGAATGATTTCGTCTCACCCACCTCATGCGGCGCAATACGCTCACGCTATTGCGCCCTACGCTTGCTACGCAGGCTGGACTTCACAGCCACACCTTTATTCTCCAATATCGGCTAATACCGCTTCGATCACCTCCCGGCTGATGAAATAACCGACGGACATGAACTGTTCCAGTATCGGCCGCGCGGCGGGAATCAGGCCCCGCAGCTTAGCCATGCCGATCACGGCGGCTGTCCCCACGAGGGCAATACCCTGCCGCTTGGCTTCGGCACGACCAGTGCGGTCGTCCATCAGCAGGAGCGCGTCGGGTTCCTGTAGCGCCAGCGCGATGGCGCTGGCTTCACCGGCATCGACGCCCGGATTAAGCGGACGCCAAGCGCCGGGCGCAAGGTTCCGGCAACACAGCCAACCGGCTTTCAGTGCGGTCTGGAGGGCCGCGGCGCCGGGGAAATCGCCCGGCGGCAGAATCTCATCGCGAACCGTGGCGGTGATCGACACCCGTCCGAACAGGCGTTGCAGCAGGTCGAGCGCGGCGATACGCGCCAGCGCGATCAGTGGTCCGGCGTCGGCGATTACGACTGGCGTTGCAGCCATTCCCGTGCTGTCTTCATTTCATCCTGGGTTTCCCTGGAACTGGCGGCGCTCAACGGAATGCCCAGACTGGACAGCAGAGTCAGCATTTCCGGCAGCGGTTTACCCGCCATGCGGGCGGCGGCGCCGGCGGAAATGGCGCCGTTCTTGAAAAGCGCCACAGCCAAGGCAGTCCGCACGGCATCCACATCCGGCAGGCCGAGCTTGTCCAGCGCAATGAGCAGCGCTTCGGGGTGATCCCGGTTGGTGACTATCACCAGGTCGTCTTCCCTGGCCGCCCTTAAGGCGGTAGAAGGGTTCGATTTCAACTGGCGGATGCTGACAGTTTGCATGAGATGTTCCTGCATTGTGTAGGAACAAAAATTATAGCCGAGGCGGTTCGATGGCAGCAAGGTACTACTCACTCATAACCTCAGCCGTTGCTGGAACACAGCCGGCGTAGATACCATGAGCCGGCGTACCTGGACGGAGCGGAGCTGGCGGAGCGCAATCCGGGTTCACGCCCTCTGTTGCATACGGCGCAATACGCTTACGCTATTGCGCCCTACGCGGGCTGTTGACGCTGGGATTCAGACTGATTCTTGGCCCGCAGCTTATCGTGAAAAGCTGGAAAACTCTGCCTATCCGTCGGCTCCAAGGCATACTTGTGACAGAAGTCCCAATAGTAACGTAGCCACTTTTTGTAGTGAGGGCGCTGCTCGACGGCAACAGCCTTGCGCTCCAGCAGCGTGTCGTACAGACGGCCAAGCTCAGGGGGGATGGCAAGCATGTTAACATCCAGAATCTGTATATATTGCGGCAGGGAATGATAAACAGATAACCAACGGTAGTGAAGTAGGCGGGTTCTTGTCAAGTAGCGACTCCCGATTAAAATCCTATAACATATTGATATAGAATAAAATTTTAAAAAATCTAATGAGTTTGTTGCGTGAAAACAACTTTTCAAGGCAACCAGCTATGGCTGACCGAGAGTTGTTGCTTGACAAGGACGACGGGTTGAGGTGAAGATAAACAGAACTGTTCAATCATTTGTTAGGGCGGGTGGGTTTTTCTCTCCATCCCGACCGATTGTTGGGGTGGTAAAAATCGGCGGGTGGAGTACGATGAGAGCGCCCGGCCGGTAGCAACGTGAACCCGTTCGCTGTTTCAAGGCAGGGCGGTGGTTCGGAAACGGTGAGTTTCTGGAAACTACGTTCGCCCTAACTGAACGCTCCAGCCGACCGTGCTACGCCGGCGGCTGAGCTTAGATCGTTAGGCGACTAAGTCACAATACCTTTAAGGAGATAAAGAATGAGAAGCTCAATATCCATTACAAAAAAGCTTGTTTTTTTCAAGCTGCAACGCGCTTATGCTTTTTGCAATTGGTCTTTCGGCACCAGCCAATGCAGTTAGCTTAAATGCCAACTTTCGGCTTTTTGGAGAAGTTGAACGATTCGGCCTAGGCTATGGTGATATGGCATTACATTTCGGGGTTAACAACTCTAGAAATGCCCCAGAAATTGGAAGCCTGGGTTATTATCCAGGAGGCACACCGTTTACAACTGGGGTACTTAGTTCCATCAGCCTTCCAGGAGGAGGCTTCGGTGTTGTTGACACCACGTTTTCAGTGCCTTTTTCTCTTAACATCGATCAGCCGGCTTCGATGTATATTGGCCTTGGTGATAATGGAATCGGTGGTCCTGAAGGTGGTAGCATTCAAGTAATTTTCGATTTCTCAGACAATATTTCGTTTGGAGGTTCGTTGCTGGGAGGCACTCTCGATCAGGGTCTGAGTTTGATCTCTGTTACGATGGCTGACGGGTCTTCTCTCAACGATGCAGGACTAAGTTTTGACTTCGTTCCTGAAAATACGGTGTTGACAGCGTTTGCCTCAGCCTTTGACGATCAAGGTGTGGGCACTATCTATTCGACAACCACACCAGCTCAAAATCGAGCTGCAGTATTCGTTTTTCCGGGTACGGCCACTGCTAAGCTGCGTGGTGGTTACAATAGGGGCGGAATTCCAACTGAGTATTTGGCAAATCTCGATGTTAATCCGGAGCCAGATCCGTTTGTATTCGATCTTGCTGGCGCCACTATCAGTGGTGCTGGTAACATCGTATTGACGAGAGCATCTAACGCCGTTCCTGAACCACCCACCATACTACTACTCGGGACAGGGTTCATCGCTGTGCTTGGCTACCGTTTGCGGCAAAGAAGACCCGGTAGCAAGCATTGCCCTGATGGCGCTTACGGAATCCATGCCTAACTTTGTACTCCACCTGACTCGCGCCCGCAAGCGCCTTTTGTTTTCGGTCCTTCGTGTGAGGTGCGGGCGGGTGAGCTTCGGCGTTAGACATCATAAGGAAATTCATTTCCTGCTTTCCCGCAGGGTGAACAACCTTTTAGTTTAAGGAATAATCTAATATGCGAATACCTCGTTACTTATTATTGGCTGTTAGCTTACTATTATCTGTTCCGGTCAATGCAATATCTCCCGACGCGGAAGCGTTCTGTCGCAAGCAGGCACAGCAAGCTATGTTTATGGGTGAGTTTGAAGCTAAAATGTCATATTCCAGATGTACCCAGGCTATGCAACAGCGTGAATTGGATCAAATGAATGCGGAAAACTGCGCCCAACTTGGTGTTGGTTGTTCACCACGTCAAGACTCCAGCAGTGGTTCATCTGGCAGATCTAACTCCTACGGCTGTCAACAAGACTGCCAAGAGAGACGGCATGGTTGCATGGTTCCGTGCAGAGCTTTTGGTGGTTCTGGTTGCAGTGAGCAATGCAATGCTGAGTACCAGTCTTGTCTAGCAGGGTGTAGATGATTAAACCAACTGGATAGGTCGGGCAACGACTTTATTATTGCCCGACATTCCCACCGAATATCGGTCTAACATTGCGCTCCACCCGACCCGCGCCCGCAAGCTGTTTCGTGTTTTTCTCGTCCCCACGCACCGTGTGGAAACGAGGTATTCTATCATCGAGAGAATTTGCCTATGGAAACCACAATATTGTCCAGCACAGGCCAAGTCGTGATACCGGAATCGGTGCGTGAACTGCATCATTGGCAGGCAGGCACCGAGTTTACTGTGGAAGACATGCCGCTGGGGGTGCTGCTCAAACCGAAAAAACTATTCCCTGAAACCAAGCTGGAAGACGGCCTGGGCTGTGTGGGATATAAAGGCCCGCCGCTTGCCTTGGAAATCATCGAAAGCTTATTGGAACAGGATATCCGCCGCGCTTGGGGCACAGAATGATTGCCGTCGATACCAATGTGCTGGTGCGCTATGTGACCAATGACGATCCTGAACAAGCCCGGCTGGCTATGCAGGTGCTCGCCCATCCCCAGGGCGTATTTATCAGCAAAACGGTGATTCTTGAAACCGAATGGGTATTGCGTGCCGCCTTCCGTGCTTCACGCGAAGCTATCGAAAAAGCCTTGCTGACTGTGGCAGGGTTGCCGCAAGTGATTTTAGAAAACCCCGAACAAATCGCCAAGGCTATCGAGTATTACAACCAAGGATTAGACTTTGCCGACGCGCTCCACTATGCCGCCAGTGAAACCTCAGCGAGTTTTCATACCTTCGACGTGAAGTTTGCCAAAAGAGGAAAAACTATTGGGCTTGCTGTCGAGATCATCGCTGATAATTCCCAGTGAATCCGTCAGGGTGGAAGAAGGGCCGTAGGATGCGGTGAGGAACGAACCGCATCAATCGCGTAAATCTTTGCCTAACTTTGCGCTCCACCCGACCTGCGCCCGCAAGCTGTTTGGTGTTTTCAGGTTTTGTGGTAGGTGCGGGCGGGTGAACTTCGGCGTTAGGGCGGGTGGGATTTCTCTCCATCCCAACCGATTGTTGGGGTGGTAAGAACCGGCGGATGGGGTGCGATAAGAGTGCCCGGTCGGTAGCAACGTGAACCTGCTGTGTCAGCAATTCCCGCTGCTCTAGAAATTTTAGTATAATCAGTGTATTATATATGAGGTCCAGGTAGGTCTGGCATGGTATTTTGGCTTCAAATTCGATCGATTTTGGTGACCATCATGGTAAAAGCAAACTTAATTCTACAACCCACGAAGCCGTTGCAATTAAATGAACACTTCTCAGCACCGGCCTTGTTAGGTCAAATCAGAGAGGATTTTGGGAAGATCCCTGACCATCGTAATGGCGGTCAGCAGTTTTCCTTACAGGATGTGTTGATGTCAGGGTTAGCGGTGTTCGGGCTGAAATATCCCTCCTTATTAAAGTTTGATGAGCAACGTCATGAAGAGCGGGTTCGGGTGAATTTAAACAGTCTCTATGGCGTCCCGCAAGCCCCCTGTGATAGCCAGCTGCGGACGGTGTTGGATGGGGTCTCACCGGCTGAGT
>CAIMUS010000250.1 GCA_903844665.1 uncultured Pseudomonadota bacterium | reverse complement strand
TGCTGCAACTCCTTGTCCAGGCTCTCGTAACCGCGCTCCCAATCGATATCCCGATGTGCTGCGGGGAAGAAAAACGCCATGAATGCCGGGAAGTAATTTTCCAGCATTTCTTTCCAAGGGCTGTCGTAGTCGGTCATGGGCGGTAATCGGGGAAGAGAGGATTACGGTCATTATAGCGGGCCGGTTGGACAACGGTGCAGCCGGGGGATAAATCTCCCGGCCATTGTCATGGCTTCGCGTCGCGAACCGACTTTTACTGGATAAAAGCTTACAGAGTCTTGAAACGCATGGGAAGATCGATAGCGCGTAGGTTGGGGTGAGGAACGAACCCCAACATTTCCCAGTCAGGGGTTAATGTCGGAGTTCCGCCACCGTCACCGGCGTTGGAGCGTTTAGATGATGGCGAACAGCATGCCATTGCGCTGGCGCTCGAACGCCGCTTACCCTTGCTTATAAAAGACCGCATGGCGCAAGCAGGTGGCCGAAGTCCGCGTAGGATGCGGTGACCGAAGGGAACCCGCATCGCTCGCGACCGATGCGCTTCGTACCTCAGCGCTCCTACGGGTTCTTTTGACCACGTGCTTCATAAGAGGCTATCATCCTTGGTAGATAAATATATACCCAGGAGGAAATATGCCCCTGAGCATCAAAGACCCCGAAGCGGACTGCTTGGCGCGGGCTGTCGCACGACGCGCCGGAGAGACATTGACCCAGGCTGTTATCAACGCCCTGCGTGACCGCTTGGTGCGCCTGGAGCAGAGAACGCAGGACATCGATACCTTGGTTGAAGATGTGCTCGCTATCGGGCGGCATTGCGCAGCGCTGCCTGCCCTCGATGAGCGCAGCGACGACGAGATATTAGGCTACGACGAGCATGGGATTCCGAGCCGATGATCATCGATACCTCTGCTCTGATGTGTATTCTGCAAGCTGAACCTGAGGCCCGCGCCATCGCTCGCTCCCTTGTCCAGGATGGAACACGCCAGCTCTCGGCGGGTAATTTCCTTGAAGCCGGGATGCTGGTTCAGGCGCGATACGGTGACGAAGGCTCACGAGATCTCGATCTGCTGCTGGCGAAATTGAGGATTCAAATCGTCGCCTTTACCTCGACACAGGCGGAAATCGCCCGCAGGGCGTTTCGTGAGTTTGGCAAAGGCAGACATCCGGCAGGCCTGAATTTCGGCGATTGCATCGCCTATGGGCTTGCCAAGGACACAGGCGAGCCGCTGCTCTTCAAAGGCGAGGATTTCAGCAAGACTGATATCGCGGTTGTCAGTTACAGGTCTTGAAACGCATGGAGAGATCGATAGCCCGAACGTCCTTGGTGAGGCTGCCGACGGAGATATAGTCCACTCCTGTCTCGGCGATGGCGCGGATGGTGTCCAGACTGACATTGCCGGAAGCCTCCAGCTTGACGCGACCGGCAACCGTTTCGACCGCCCGCCGCATGGTGTCCCGATCGAAATTATCCAGCATGATGATATCCGGGTTGACTCGCAACGCCTCTTCCAGCTCCGCCAGGTTTTCCACTTCCACTTCCAAAGTGACGCCGGGATGCAACCGTCGGGCGGTCAGTACGGCCTGGGTGATGGAGCCGGCGGCCATGATGTGATTTTCTTTGATCAGGATGGCGTCGAACAGGCCGATGCGATGGTTCCGGCAACCGCCGCAGCGGACCGCATATTTCTGGGCGCGGCGCAGACCGGGAAGGGTCTTACGGGTATCCAGCACCGCCGTTCGGGCGCCGGCCACGGCATCGGCGTAACGGCGCGCCAGCGTGGCGGCGCCGGACAGAACCTGCAAGAAGTTCAGGGCGGTGCGCTCGCCGGTGAGCAAGGCCCGCGCCGGGCCTCGCAGGGTGCAGAGAAGTTGGTCACGAGCCACCCGGTCGCCGTCACCGGCCTGCCAGTGGATGTGAATACCCGGCTCCAATTGCCGGAACACCTCGTCGAACCAGGCGGTTCCGCACAATACCGCCGGCTCGCGGCTGATGACGGTGGCTTCGGCGCGGGCATCGATGGGAATCAGCGCGGCGGTCAGGTCGCCGGCGCCGACATCTTCGGCCAGCGCCAAAGCGACAGTGGCTTGCAGATCGGGGGGTAACGGGATCGTATTCATAGCGTGGATTTTTTATTCAGGATAGAGTTAAGACCGACGCGCCGGGCCACTCACGCGAAATGATCGAAGCCCGGCTTCGTCGGCGTATAAGCGGCGCCGTCCTGGCGCCGGCAGCGCAATCCCGGTTCTGCCTCGATCGCACCGATCTCGGTCAGGGCGCAGTCCCAGCCCGGCGCCAGCGCCTGCACCTGTTGCAACCGCTGTGGCGGGACGGTGAAGCATAGTTCATAATCATCGCCGCCGGCCAGCGCCAGCGCCAGCGCCGAGTCGCTGTCCGTGCAGGCGAGCAGCGCCGGCGACAGCGGCAGCCGCTCCACCTGCACGCGCGCGCCGACACCGCTACGCTCCAGAATATGCCCCAGATCCTGGGCCAGGCCGTCGGAAATATCGATAGCCGCGCTGGCCAGACCACGCAGGTCCAGGCCCTGGCGCAGCCGTGGCGTGGGCCGCTCCAGGCGGTGGCGCAGATAAGCGACAGCATCGGGAGCTCCGTTCGCCTGCCGTTTGGCCATGGCCAAACCCAAAGCAGCATCGCCCAAGGTGCCGGTGACGCAGATCACATCACCCGGTCGGGCGCCGTCCCGTCGCAGGGCCAGGTCCGGCGGCACGAAACCATGAGCCTGGATGGTAATGGTCAAGGGTCCCCGTGTCATGTCGCCGCCGACCAACTGAACCTGAAACTTCTCCGCCAGCGTAAAGAGGCCCCGACAGAAACCCTCCAGCCAGATTTCATCCGCGGTGGGCAGGGACAGCCCCAAAGTCATCCAGGCCGGCGTGGCGCCCATGGCGGCCAGATCGCTTAAATTGACCGCCAGGGACTTATGGCCGATCCCTGCCGGGTCGGCATCGGCCAGAAAATGGTTGCCGGCCACCAGCATATCCAGCGTGACTGCCAGGCTTTCGCCGGGCGGTACGGCCAGCAGGGCGCAGTCATCGCCGATCCCCAGCAGGACATCCGGCCGGGTCAGACCTTGGGACGCGAAATAGCGTTGTATCAGAGTGAATTCGGAAATGCTCATAGGATTGTTACAATAGCGCATTTCCCGCAACTGTCCAGACTAAGGAAGTGTTATGCCTGAATTGCCGCTGCTGCTCGAACCCGAACAACTGGAGCGATACCTTGCCGAGCCCGACCTGTTAATCGTGGATATGCGCAATCCCGAACACTATGCCCGGGGTCATATTCCGGGCGCGGTCCAGGTGAATTATGCCAGCCTGATCCAGGCCGTTCCGCCGGCCATGGGCCTGATGGCCGGGCTGGACCGTCTGAGCGGGGTATTCTCCGCCATCGGTCTGACGCCGGATCGGCCGGTGGTGGCCTACGACGATGAAGGCGGCGGCCGCGCCAGCCGGCTGCTGTGGACCCTGGACGTGCTCGGCCAGCAGCAACTCTCTCTGCTGGACGGCGGACTGCTTGCCTGGACGGCGGAGAAACGACCGCTCAAATCCGGCGCGGTAAGACCCACTCCCGGTCAGTACCGGGCGGTGCTGGCCAATCCGGCGGCCAGCGCCGACAAGGATTATATTCTCTCCCGGCTGGATCAAAGCGACTTGGCGCTGCTGGATACCCGCTCGCCGGTGGAATACCAGGGGACCGAGGTGCGCGCCGCCCGCGGCGGTCATATTCCCGGCGCCGTCAACCTGAACTGGACCGAGGCGATGGATCTGAACCGGCAGCGGCGCTTCAAGCCGGCCGCGAAACTGCAGCGTCGGCTGGAAGCGCTCGGCGTGACGCCCGATAAAGAGGTGATCCTCTACTGCCAGACCCACCACCGCTCGGCCCATACTTATATAGTGCTCAAATACCTGGGCTATCCGCGGGTGCGCGGTTATGCAGGCGCTTGGTCGGAATGGGGTAACGATCCCACCCTGCCGATTGCCTGAGCGATCCTGCCGTCAGCCGTCGATCTCCGGCTTGATAAACAAACGGTCACGGTAATAACGTAATTCCGCAACGGATTCACGTACATCATCCAGAGCCAGGTGGGAGGAAGTTTTGCCAAACCCTTTGATCAAACCCGGATACCAGCGCTTGGCTAATTCCTTCAGCGTACTGACATCCAGATTGCGATAGTGGAAATAGGATTCCAGTCCCGGCATCCAGCGCGCCAGAAAGCGGCGGTCCTGGCAAATGCTGTTGCCGCATATCGGCGACTTGCCCTTGGGCACGTGCCGGCTCAAAAAGTCCAGGGTTTGCCGTTCCGCCTCCCGCTCATCGATACGGCTGGCGCGGACCCGTTCCAGCAGACCGGACTGGCTGTGCTGTTTCCGGTTCCACTCATCCATGGCCGCCAGAATACCGGGGCTCTGATGGATGGCCAGCACCGGGCCTTCGGCCAGAATAGTCAATTGCGCGTTGGTGATCAGCGTGGCGATTTCGATAATCCGGTCGGACTGGGGATTGAGGCCGGTCATTTCCAGGTCGATCCAGATCAGATGGTCGGGTGACGACATGTGCGATGTCCTTGAACAGTAGGTGAAATACAGCATGTTAACGGGTTGGCGACTGGTTGGACGAGTTTATGCGGATTTATCTCCTGGGGCTTGTCGAGGCTGGCTGCATGGCCCACCCGACTCCGTCCGAACGGAGCGGTCGGGAGATCACGGCTGATGGCCCGCCGCCATCTGAGCGAGCGCCAGCGCGAACAGATCCGCCAGACTCAGGAACAGCGGCGGCGGCGGGCGGCCGAACGCTCCGCCCGCCAGGCCGACGAACTGGAAGATGCCGGTTTGGGGTCGGAGCAGTCGGGACTGGTGATCGCCAATTATGGACCTGCGCTGATCGTCGAGAGTTCTCGGGGCGAGTGGTATCGCTGCGCGCTAAGGCAGCATCTCGGCACCCTGGTTTGCGGCGACCGGGTGCTCTGGCAGCCGGCGGGCGCCGACGAAGGAGTGGTCATCGCGCTGGATGAGCGCCGTTCGCTGCTAAGCCGCCCGGATTACAGTGGTCGGCCCAGGCCGGTGGCCGCCAATCTGGATCGACTGGTGGTGGTCGTGGCGCCGCAGCCGCCGGTGCAGGAATATCTTATCGACAGCTATCTGGTGGCCGGCATCACCATCGGGGTAGAACCCCTGCTGGTGATCAACAAGATCGACTTGCTGGATGCACCCGGTATGGCGAAGTGGGAGGCGCGGCTGGGTATTTATCGTCGAATCGGTTATCCGCTGCTGTTCGCCAGCACCCGCACGGCGCATGGCCTGGATGCGCTGCGCGACCACCTTAAGGGGCGGACCAGCATCTTGGTGGGACAATCCGGCGTAGGGAAATCCTCCCTGATCAAAGCCCTGCTGCCGGATTTGGAAATTCGTATCCAGGCGCTGTCGGCGGCCACCGGCCTGGGAACCCATGCGACCTCCACGGCGATGCTCTACCATTTGCCGGACGGCGGGGATTTGATCGACTCGCCGGGAGTGCGTGATTTTACCCTGGGAACCCTGGATCCCGATGTTTTGGAACAGGGTTTCGTAGAATTCGCGCCATACCTGGGGCGGTGCCGGTTTTCCGATTGCAGCCACACGGTGGAACCCGGTTGCGCCCTGCTGACGGCTGTGGAACGGGGGGAAATCGATCCCCGCCGCTTGCAGAGTTATCACCAGTTCAAGCGCGGTCTGCGGCCAGCATGAACGCCGCCGCGCGGCACAGGCGAAACCGCTCGAGAGATCCGTCAACAAGTAGAGTACGCGGAATTTGCAAATGCTTTATAAAATCCTATTGGTTTTGGGCGGCGCCTTGAAGTAGCTGGTGCACAAGCTATCGACGACCCATACAGAGCGCCAGACTGGTTACGCCCACAAGAATCAAACGAGGCATGATGTGTTTTCAGCATTAACCAGATCACTTAGAAATGAATGTTCTTTAACCAGCCTACAGTCAAACGTGTTAGCAGGTTTGACCGTTGGTGTGATCGCATTGCCGCTCTCCATGGCGTTGGCGATTGCAAGTGGAGTACCGCCCCAGCATGGGCTCTACACCGCCATTATTGCGGGCATCGTTATCGCCTTGGCTGGTGGTTCCAAAGTCAACATCTCCGGCCCAACAGCCGCATTTGTTGTTGTTTTGTTGCCTATCGTGCAAGAGTTTGGTCTAGGTGGTCTGCTGTTTAGCGGTTTTTTGGCTGGTATTATTTTGGTTCTAATGGGTGTCGCTCGCATGGGAACCTTAATTGAGGTTGTACCTTACCCGGTTACTGTCGGCTTTACAACCGGCATCGGTGTGGTCATCGCAACGCTTCAGATAAAAGATTTTCTGGGATTGGATATTCCCTCACTGGATGGGCATTTTACGGACAAAGTTATCACTATTATTACTGCACTACCGAGCCTGGACTGGCAGGAAGCCGGCATTGGCATGCTCACCTTTGCAGCACTGCTTTTATGGCCAAAAGTTAAGTCTCGCATACCGGCTCATCTGGTCGCGCTGTTGGTTGGATCCATTGTCGCGTGGCTGGCAAACATGCTTATCCCTGAGTTTGAAGTAGCAACCATTGGTTCGCGTTTCCATTATGAGACTGGTGGTATACAAGGCAACGGGATCCCTCCGTTTCTTCCGGAATTTATCTGGCCGTGGAATCAGCCGGGTGCGAATGGATACCCCATTGGCTTTTCGTTTAAACTGGTGCGCAGCATAATCGGTGCGGCCTTGACGATCGCCGTCCTTGGCTCGATCGAGTCATTGCTTTGTGCCGTGGTTGCCGATGGCATGTCGGGAAAAAAGCACAATTCGAATGATGAGTTGATTGGGCAAGGCATAGGCAATATGGTGGTACCTTTGTTTGGCGGAATTCCAGCCACAGCGGCCATTGCTAGAACAGCAGCAAATATTCGTTCTGGAGGATCCTCACCACTATCATCCATAATTCATTCCTTGTTTATCCTGGTATCGATTCTGGTTCTGGCCCAGGTGCTGGCGTTTATTCCGATGGCATCAATGGCGGCACTGCTGTTGATCGTTGCCTGGAATATGAGCGAGGCAAAACACTTTGTGCGGATGCTAAAAATAGCACCGCGTGAAGACATTATTACTCTAGTCACCTGCTTTTCATTAACTGTGTTGTTTGACATGGTGATCGCGGTTGGTGTGGGAATGGGTTTGGCCGCGATGTTGTTTATCCGTCGCAGCATTACTTTGACGGAAATCAACATCATTGAGCGCAAACAAGAAGAGCATGCTCACCTGACCGGCCTGCCCGGCAGTGTAATGATTTACGACATTAACGGTCCATTATTTTTTGGTTCAGCGCAAAAGGCACTAAAGATTATCACTAACATCAACCCTGAAATCCGGGTCGTGATTCTTGATATGTCCGATGTCACCATGCTCGATATGACAGCCATTGTCGCGATGGAATCCATTGTCACGGACTTAAAAAAACATTCTCTTGGGCTTGTGATCAATAATTTGCAGCCACGCATGCTACTGAAGCTAAGACGTGCAGGCGTACGCAAGGAATCGGGGGTGCTTGAATTTTCAAGAACCATGGGTGAGGCAGTAACAATCTCTGTCAAGAATATGCTCTGACAAGCAGCCCTGATGCACGTTCCGATTCGAATCAATATATCAACGGCTGGTGGTCCTGAATTATGAGTGATAGTTTGCAACCTTGCGCTGTAGGAGCGGCGCCCCGCCGCGATAATTGGCGTGAACGCAAATCACTCAGTTTTCAGGACTACCCAACGGCTTAATATCAACGGCTTAACTCCTGTTCCACAAGTGAATCTATGAAGCAGAACGGCAGCGGAGACGAGTCCGCCACTGCGGCGGATATCCAGGCAAGCGATGGGGCATTCTACTGCGTCGGCGACTGGACGCTGGAAGGGATCGAGGATCTGGACAAGCGTCTGTCCCGGAAACACTGGCCGGACGGCGCCATCGAAGTGGACGGCTCCAGAATTCAGTCCTTCGATACCACCGGCGCGCTGTTTCTGGCCGATACGCTGAGCGATTTGCGGCAGGCCGGACATACCGCCCAGGTGGCGGCGCTGCGCCCCGAATATCAGCAATTACTGGAATTGGTGATCGAGCGCAAACAGGCCGACCATGGGGCCTCCAAGCCGGCTAAAAAACCAGGACTTCTGGCCGAACTCGGCAGGTATACCTGGAGCAAGGTGCAGCATGCGCTGGGTTTGCTGGCCTTTCTGGGCGAAACCAGCGTGGTGTTGGCCCGTTCCCTGTTGCAGCCGTCCCGCATCCGCTGGCGACAACTGTTCGCCAACGTGGAAAGCGCGGGTTTGGACGCTATCCCCATCGTCGGCCTGCTGTCTTTCCTCATCGGTCTGGTGATTGCCTACCAGGGCGGCAATCAGTTGCGCTATTACGGCGCCAATATCTTCATCGTCGATCTGGTGAGCCTGACGATGTTGCGGGAACTGGCGCCGCTGATCGCCTCCATCATCGTGGCCGGCCGCACCGGTTCGGCCTTCGCCGCGCAGCTCGGCGCCATGCAGGTTAACGAGGAAATCGATGCGCTGCGCACCATCGGCATCAATCCCTTCGCCATGCTGGTGCTGCCCAAACTACTGGGACTGTGTATCGCCCTGCCGCTGCTGGCTTTATTCGCCGACATCGCCAGTCTTTTCGGCGGCATGGTCGTGGCCAGGTTCCTGCTCGAGATCAGCTTCGCCGATTTTATCCAGCGCCTTCCCATCGTGGTCACCCCGTTTTCCTTTCTGTTCGGCATCGGCAAAACCCCGGTATTCGCGCTGATCATCGCCCTGGTCGGCTGCTATCAGGGTTTTCAGGTACACGGCGGAGCCGACAGCGTCGGCCGGCAGACCACCGAGAGTGTGGTCCAATCGATTTTTCTGGTGATCATCGTCGATGCCATCTTCGCCGTCCTGCTGGGCACCAAAGGTATCAGGCGATGACAGCGGCCAAAGAGGCCATCATCGAGATCCGCGGTCTGAAGACCCAGTTCGGGTCCCAGGTGATCCACGAAAACCTGGATTTGACCATCAATCGCGGCGAGGTGGTCGGGATCGTGGGCGGCAGCGGCAGCGGCAAGAGCGTGCTGCTGCGGGAAATCCTGATGCTGCAACGACCCACGGCCGGTTCCATCCGCGTGTTCGGCCGGGAGCTCGTCGGAGCGCCGCCGGGTCGGCTGGCCCGCCTCAGCCAGCGGTTCGGGATGCTGTTTCAGCAGGGCGCCCTGTTCAGTTCGCTGACCGTCCGGGAGAATGTGGCCATGCCTTTACGCGAGCATACCCGGCTGAGTCGCAAACTGATCGCCGAAATCGCTGAATTCAAGGTCGTCCTGGCTGGGCTGCCGGCGGCGGCGGCGGATAAATATCCCGGCGAACTCAGCGGCGGCATGGTGAAACGCGCCGCCCTGGCCCGCGCCCTGGCGCTGGACCCGGATTTGCTGTTCCTGGACGAACCGTCGGCGGGACTCGATCCAATCAGCGCGAATGAACTGGACGAGCTTATCCTGCAGCTCAAGGATTCGCTGCATTTAACCATCGTGATGGTCTCCCACGATCTGGACTCGCTCTGGCGGGTGACCGATCGGGTGGCGTTTCTGGGCGAGCGTCGGGTCATCGGCTATGACACCATGGCGGCGCTCAGTCGCTCGCAACACCCGTTGATCAAAGCCTATTTCAGCGGCCCCCGTGGCCGGGCGGCGCAGGCGGAGGAGGAGAAATTATGGAATCGAGAGTCAGTTACACCCTAGTCGGCTTGTTCGTTATCGTCTTGGGCGCGGTCCTGGTGGGGGTGGTGGCCTGGCTGACCGCCGCTACGGAAACCAAGCAATACAATTTTTACCTGATGTATACCAATGAATCGGTGGCCGGCCTGAACACTAACGCCCCGGTCAATTACAAGGGGGTGCAAGTGGGTCAGGTGGTCAACATCGAGATCGATCCTAAAAATCCCGATCTGGTCAAGCTGACTCTGAAGATCGAGGTAGGTGCGCCGATTCGGCAGGATACCACCGCCAAACTGGTGTCACGGGGCATTACCGGCGTGGTCTATGTGGAACTGAGCGGCAGCAGTGCGTCGTCGCCGCCGCTAACCACCCAACCGGGCAAATCTTTGCCGGTGATCAGGAGCGCGCCGTCGCTGGTCGCCCGAGTGGAGGATGCGTTTAACAGTATGTCTTTTCGCGTGGATGCTCTGCTCAGCGAGAAGAACCTTCAGACGATCAACGAGATTCTGGCCAATATTCGCACCATCACCGGAACGCTGGGAGACAACTCCGCTCAGATCACCCAGACTATCGCCAATCTGCAGAAACTGAGCGATACTCTGGCTGCCAATGCGGCCTCCCTGAACAAGGTTCTGGCAGGGGCCGGCAATACCTTCGACAACAGCGCCCGGCTGACCCATGAACTGCGAACCGACCTGAAGCCTCTGCTGGCTCAGTTTCAAACCACCCTGGCGGCGGCAGAAACCATGACCAAGGCGATTGCCGTCACCAGCCGGGATGTCGGCAAGGCGGCGGACGGCGGCCGCCAGGAACTGGAGCAAATCATTCGCAAGACCACGCCGGACTTGAATCGGCTACTGGCGGATTTACGCCGCCTGACCGATACTATGGACCGCTTTGTCAAAACTGTGGAACGCGACCCCCGGATGTTTTTGTTCGGCAAACCCCAGAATGCGCCGGGGCCGGGCGAGTAATCAGGCATAACAATAAAGCAGGCCAGCCTTATGAGAACCACTGGATCGATTCTGAAATTATGCTGTGGCATTGTCCTCATCCTGTTGCTGGGGGTATTTGCTGGAGGGGGGGGATGCGCCCCGCAGCAGGTCGTCACGACCTATCTGTTGGACAGCCGTGCCGCCGTGCGTCCCCTGCCCGTGACGAGCGCTCCCAACCAAGTGTTGCTGATCGCCGAGCCGCAGGCCGCCGCCGGCTTCGATACGCCCCGTATCGCCTATACCAAGACGCCGTTCGCCCTGGAGTACTACACCCAGAGCAACTGGGTCGATACCCCGGCGCGGATGCTGGTGCCGCTGCTGGTGGATGCGCTGGAACGGAGCAAAGGCTTCGATGTCGTCCTGCCCCTGCCTACCTCGGTGAATGGCGATTTGCGGCTGGAGACCACTATTATCCGCTTGCAGCAGGAGTTTCAGCCGCAAGCGCCCAGCCGGGTCAGATTGGCCGTGCGCGCCAAGCTGATCGATATTCCCACCGATCATGTGCTGGGCACGCAGTTGTTTGAAATCGTGGAGCCGGCCCCCACTGAAGACACCTATGGCGGCGTGCAGGCCGCCAACAAGGCGGTCCAGCGGTTGTTGGGCGAACTCCAGGAGTTCGCCCTGCGCTATGCGCCGGAAAAGAACAAATTCGGCCAGGGTCTGCCGGCCGCAGCGGCGATAGCAGTCAATGTCATCGGCATTCCCGCGGTCGTGCCGGGATCGATCAAGTCGGCCGTTGCGGTTACCCGTCCCGCTGTGCCGGCGCCCAAGCCGGCCCTGGCCCAACCCCAGCCGAAACCGAAGCGTGTCGCCACGGCGCCGCCCAAGCAAGGGCGTTGAGCCTTGGTAACACGCTTTATTTAGCCCGCAATTCCTCCAGCTTCTTGCGGACCTGCTCGGCGTGTCCCGCCGCCTTGACGTTTTTCCAATGATGCGCCACCTTGCCTTCGGGGTCGATCAGTACGGTCGAACGAAGCACGCCCTGTGAGATTTTGCCGTACCTATTCTTTTCTCCCCAGGCGCCATAGCCGTCCATCACCGCGTGATCCTCGTCGCTCAGCAGGGTGATTTTGAGGTCGTGCCTGGCGATGAATTGACGATGGCTGGCGGCGCTGTCGGGACTGCAACCGAGCACGGTGGCGTTGAGCGCCTCGAATTCCCTGAGGCCGGCGGTGAAATCGCAGGCTTCGGTAGTACAACCCGGCGTGTCATCCTTGGGATAGAAGTACAGCACCACCCAGCGGCCCTGCAAATCGGGCAGGCCGAGCGGATTGCCGTCTTGATCCGGTAGGGTGAAAGCAGGCGCCGGGGCGCCGACGGTAATAGCTGTTTGAGTCATGTTCATCATCTCCAGTCTTGTCTTTGGACAGCGGCGGGACGCCGCTGCCACTTGGGTCGATATTGGGCAAAACTCCAAGCGAATTGGTATTATTCATTCATGTCACAAACCATCGAAGCGATTTTTGACGGGCTGGTGTTTCGCCCGCTCGAGCCGGTCGAACTGGCGCCCAATTCACGGGTGCGGATTACCATTGCAGATGCTTCTTTAAGCCTGGAGAGTGTGGCTGCGCTGTTTGCGAGCCGCGCCGAAGCAGGCCAGGGTGGGGAAGAGGAAAACCTCGACCGGTATATCTATGAGAATTACGTTTGCGCCCAGTTCAATAAAGAGTAAGGTGCAATGGCAGGCGCCTGCTGGTCCCTGGGAGCGCCGGCGTCCCCGCCGGCATCGACACGGGTGGAGGACGCGGAAGACTGTTTTAGTGAGGCGCTCCCAGGCAAGTTACTTTGAGACCTGAAGTTTTTGGGAATCAAATCGGTCCTTGCGCTGTGGGAGCGGCGCCCTCGCCGCGATCAAACCGGTGGCGCCAAGGGTACGGCCAGTAATCGCGGCGAGGGCGCCGCTCCCACAGGTTATTCCTGAAAGTGAAGAGAAAACTATAAGTTTCAAAATAGACGCGGTTTAACCAAAAGAGTAGTGCTTCTTCACTGCCTTGAGAATCTTCCAGTCGCACGCCATGCCCGCCGGAAAGGTGACGAAATCACCCTGTTCGATCGTCACCGGCTCGCCGCCTTCCGGCGTGACCACGACCTCGCCTTCCAGCAGATAACACGTCTCCGGTTCATCATAGAACCAGGGAAACTCCGATGCTTCCTTGCTCCAGATAGGCCAGCTTTTAACCTCCAGTTTTTCCAGGAGTTCCGGCTTGGGGTCATGCTCTATCTCGATTGCGCTCATGGGCTTTACTCCCGTGGTTGAATTAGCAATGCTTGGACGGCGCCTATCTTAAGCGTTGGCGGAACAGGCCGCCACCACACCGGATAGGGCAAGCTTATGCCGGCGCATTGCTCCAGACCGGCAAAAAGGCCATCATAATCACCCTCGGTAAAGCCCCCATGTCGGGTTACGACGCGCCGGTAACGTTCCTGCTATTGGCTGGCTCGGTAGATGGCGCGTCTAACCCGACCTACGGGGATTTTCACGCTAACAATAAATTCCCCACAACCTTCGGAGAGCCTGCATGATGGATTTATTGCTCGACCCTACCGTCTGGGCCAGCCTGCTCACACTGACCGCCTTGGAAATCGTCCTGGGCATCGATAACCTGCTGTTCATCTCCATTCTGTCCAACCGCCTGCCGGTGGAACAACAGGCCAGCGCCCGCCGTTCCGGTCTGGCGCTGGCGGTGATCACCCGCCTGATGCTGCTGGCCAGCATCGCCTGGCTGGCGGGAGTGGCCAAGCCCTTGTTCAGTGTCCACGAGTTCGAGGTTTCCCTGCGGGATCTGGTCCTGTTGGGCGGCGGCCTGTTTCTGCTGGCCAAGGGGACCACGGAAATTCACGCCACCGTCGAAGGGGTGGAGGAGGAAATGCGCGAAGCCAAGGCCGCCAGCTACCTGTCGGTGATCGTTCAAATCGCCATTCTGGATATCGTGTTCTCGCTGGACAGCGTCATCACCGCCGTGGGCATGGCCCAGCATCTGCCGGTGATGGCGACGGCGATCGTTATCGCCATCGGCATCATGATGTTCGCCGCCGAACCGCTGAGCCGCTTTATCAATGCCCATATTTCCGTGAAGATGCTGGCGCTGAGCTTTCTGATTCTGGTAGGCGTGGCGCTGCTCGCCGACGGTCTGCATTTCCACATTCCGAGAGGCTATCTCTACTTCGCCATCGCCTTCTCGGTGGGCGTGGAAGTATTGAATCTGCTGGCGAAGCAGCGGCGGGAGAGAAAGAGAGCGGCAGGAATTCATGGGTAAGTAGCTCTGTCATTTGGCAACATTTCTGTTGCGCAACGGATTTGTTGCGCAACAAATTTGTTGCTAAACTAAGGTCATCGTTACTTCGGGAGAACAACGCGATGAGAATCACCATAGGCGCTCCGGTGACCGGCGCCGATTTCTTTCCCCGCGACGATGTGATCGCCGCCCTCGAACGGGGGCTGGAGGTCGAGCATATTCTGTTCCTCGCCCCACGCCGTACCGGTAAGACCAGCCTGTTACGGCGCCTGGAAAACCAGCCGCCGGCGGGCGCGAAAGCCATCTTCATCAACCTGGAACGCTTCACCCACCCGAAGCAATGGATCGAGCAGATGGTAAAGATGCTGCACAAGGACAATCAGTTCGCCCAGGGGATGAAAAAGGTTGGTGGATTCCTGGCTCGCATCGAGTCGGACAGCTTCAAGCTGGCGGAAGCCGACTGGACCGATTCAGCCAGTGCGTTTCTGGAAGAATTGAACCGGCTCGACCAGCCGGTGCTGTTCCTGCTCGATGAATTCCCGATCATGATCAATCTGTTCGCCAGGAAGCACGGTGAATTGGAAGCGGAGAATGCGCTGCGCTGGTTCCGCTGCTGGCGGCAGGAAAACCTCGGCGGTCAGGTGCGGTTTTTGCTGACCGGTTCGATCGGTCTGGACAGCGTGGTGCGTCGCCTGGGCTTTCCCGACGCCATCAACGATCTGCGCCGGCAGGAACTGTGGCCGTTGAAAGATGCGGAGGCCATCACGCTGACCCGGCGACTGACATGTGACAACTGCGGCCTGGATGCGCATCTCGCTGCCGATCTGGCTGAGGAATTTCTGCATCTTACCGGCGCCGCCTGGCCGTATTTCCTGCAATTGTTCGTGGCCGAATTGCAGGACGCCAACCCCCGTCCGGTAAGCACTGCCGAAGTCAAACCGCTCTACGACAGGATTGTTTTCGGCAAACGCAACCAATATTCCGAGAATATGCGGGAGCGTCTGAACGATGTGTTTTCGAAGCCGCTGGCCGAGGCGGCCCGCGCGGTGCTCAAGCTCATTGCCGATACTCCCGACGGCATCGCCAGGGAGGAACTGAAAGCCAGAGCGCCGGCCATCGAGTCGGAAGATTTCAACTACGTGCTGGACGTGCTCGTGCACGATGGCTATCTGGGCGAAACCCTGGACGGGCGCTACCGCTTCTTTTCCAATCTGCTACGCGACTACTGGCGGCGCAAAGGCCGGCTATGAACGAGTCCCGCGCCGATTCGTACCTGAACCTCTATAACCCGGCCAGTCTCGGCGCCGGGCAACTGCTGGCGGAGTTCCTCGACCGCAACGGGCTGCTCGAACGCATTCTGGACATCATCCGCCAGAATACCCCCGACAGGCCGCAGCAGCATCTGATCGTTATCGGTTCACGCGGCATGGGCAAGACCATGCTGCTCTGCGCCATCCACCACCGGGTTCACGGTGATGCGGCGCTGGCCGCCGAATGGCTGCCGATCAGCTTTCACGAGGAACAGTACGGTATCGGCGACTTGGCGGATTTCTGGCTGGAAGCGATCCGCCATCTGGAAGCCGCCCTGGAACGCCCGGCGCGGGCCGCCGATGAATTGTTGGACCGGCCCGGTGAGGATCTGGCGGAGCGGGCCGAGGCGCGGTTTTTCGAACTGCTGGCGGAATCGGGCAGGCGCGGTTTGCTGCTCATCGACAATCTCAACGATGTATTCGCCGCCATCCAAGCCGAGGAATCGCTACATAAACTGCGCGCCCTGCTGATGGAAGATCCGCGGCTGATGCTGATCGGGACTGCCGCCAGCTATTTCACCGAGATCACCGACGTCGGCCAGCCGTTTCACGATTTCTTCCGCACCTTCACCCTGGAGCGTTTCAATCAGGACGAACTGGAAGCGATGCTGCGCCGTCTGGCCGAGGTCAATAAGGATTCGACGGTGCCGGAGATTATCGAAAAATCGCCGGAGCGGGTGCGTTCGCTGCGTATTCTTACCGGCGGCAACCCACGGCTGGCGAAGCTGGGCTATCGCATTCTACAGGACGGTCTGGATAGCGACGTGCGACGCGACCTGGAACGGCTGCTGGACGAATGCACGCCCTTCTTCAAGCACCGCATCGAAACGCTGGCCAAGGAAGGGCGGCGGGTGTTCGACGCCATCGCCCGCCGCTGGGATCCGGTGACGGTGGAGGACCTGACAAAGGAACTGCGCAAACCGTCCAACTATATCAGCTCTCAGATCAAGCGCCTGATCGCCGAGGGTTTCGTGGAGGAGGCGAGCGGCGCGGAGAAGAAGAAGCGCTATCAGGTGGCGGAGCGGTTCTACAATATCTATTACCTGATGCGTTACAGCCGTGAAGGGCGGGAAAAGCTGCGCTGGCTGATCGCGTTTATGCGAGTGTTTTACACCCGTCGGGATCAGCGCGACTGGAGCAGACGGCTGGAGCGGGAGCTGGCTTCACCGCTGGCGCCGGCCATGCGGGAGGAGAAGCTGGGACATCTGTATACCCTCGTGGCGGCGGCGGATGATCTTGACGACCGTGGGGCTGCTTTCGAGGTGATCGTGCGTCAGGCCATCGCCGAGGATAATCATAGCCGCATCGAGCAGGCGGTGCAGGGTGACCCGATTGAATGCTTTAACTGGAGGTATCTCGTTGCCGAATTGCTGTGGTTGTTGGACCGTGAAACCCGCCAGGAGCTTAGCTTCAAACCGTTAAATGGCGATTGGCTGCACCGACTGGCGCGGATATTGCGGGAGCGGGATTTGTTGCGCCCAGCCGAGGAGCGGATCGCGGAGTTCGGAGTATTCCAACTCGACACAGCACGCCGCGCGAACGCAGCGGGGGTCATGCTGACTTGGATATTCAACCGCCTGGGCGAAGCTGAGGCCGCTTTCCGCCGCGCCATCGACCTCGATCCGCAGTATGCCAACGCCTGGAATCACCTGGGCTTCGCGCTTGCCGACCAGCACCGTTATGCCGAAGCTGAGGCTGTTTGCCGCTGCACCATCGACCTTGATCCGCAGTATGCCTACGCCTGGAACGGCTTGGGCAACGCGCTTTCTGGCCAGCGCCGCTATGCCGACGCCGAGGCCGCTTACCGTCGCTTCATCGACCTCGATCCGCAGAATGTCATCGCCTGGTACAACTTGGGCCTCGTGCTTGCCAACCAGGGCCGCTACCTCGAAGCCGAGACCGCTTACCGCCGCTCCATCGACCTCGATCCGCAGAATGCCGGCGCCTGGAACAACCTGGGCCTCGCGCTTGATAACCAGCGCCGCTATGCCGAAGCCGAGGTCGCTTACCGCCGCGCCATCGACCTCGACCCGCAGTATGCCTGCGCCTGGAACGGCTTGGGCAACGCGCTTGATAACCAGCGTCGCTATACCGACGCCGAGGCCGCTTACTGTGAGGGCATCCGCCTCGACCCTGACAACGGCATGGCTCAAGCCAACCTGGCAGGACTTTACCTGGAAAATCTGGATCGGCCCCAGGAGGGTGCAGAGCCTCTGTTACGCGGTATCGAACTTGACCCGGATTACGAGTATGCACAGGGATTGTTTAGTAGGCATTGGCGCACCGTATTGCCGGTTTTCGCAGCCAGGATCGCCGCAACGTCTGAAAACGATCGCTTGCGTGAGTTTGTTCTAAACCAACTGATCGGACGCGCACGGTTAGAAAAGTCAGAAGAAGTGCTGAAATCGCTGCTCGCTCTGGACGAGCCTCTGCAACAGCCCTTCGAACCATTGATCCTGGCGCTGCAAGCGCTCAAGGACAGAGCGATACTGTACGGCATCGCCCGCGAGAAGCGGGACTTGGTGCTGGATGTTATGGCGCAGATCAAAGGCGGTGTTGATGACACTGAAGCCGGCGAGGACGTATGATGATATCCATCGCTGGTATCGGATATAGACCCATGAGAACCGTGCAGGTCACATTAGATGAAGAGTTAGCCAAGGCAGTTGACTTGGCCGCCCACCGGCTCAGCCAATCCCGCTCTGCCTTTACACGAGACGCGCTGCGGGCTGCTCTGGAGAAACTCGAACTGCGAACCCTGGAACAGCAACATCGGGAAGGTTATCTGCGACATCCCGTCAATGCCGGTGAATTTAGTGATTTCGAAGACGAGCAGGTATGGATTGACTGATGCAACGCGGTGAAATTCGCTGGTATACATTCAAACAACCTGCGAATCTCGGCAAACGGCATGGCAAGACGTTTGCTAACGACGTTTGTCACCTCAGTGAGAACTTGGGTTGAAATTGTCGGCCGTCCAACCAATAGCGGTGCGACGACCGACGCTTTATCCGAAGCCGGACCAAGGGCATAAATGACAATATTCGTGTCGATGAACACCTTAGCGGGCATTGGCGTCTTCCCGGTCGAACTTGTAACCGCTTACATCGACAGTAAAGCTGCGGAAGAAGGCTTCGATTTCTTCGGCTGTCTGCGGGGTTTTCGCTCTTATCTGGTCTTGCCGGGTTTTCAGATAACCAACAAAGTCCAGCACCTCGGCTTGTTTATCGAGGGGCAGGTTCTCAAGTTCACGGGCAATGAGTTCAGCGTATCCCATGTTCGTCTCCTGCATATCAATGATTAAGTACATTAAGTCTTGTAAGGTGGGCACGGCCCACCATTCTAACCGGCGTTCAAAGGAAAACGTGGGCCATGCTCACCCTACCCGGCTATCATGACCACCGAACTCAGTAACCCGCATGATCGTTTCTTCAAGGAAGTCTGGTCGCGCAAAGCCATCGGCCGGGATTTCCTGCGCCGCTATCTGCCCAGGGACGTGGTGGCGACGCTCGACCTGAAAGCGCTGGAACTGGTCAAAGGATCGTTCGTTGACCCACAACTGCGCGAGTACCACTCCGACCTGCTCTACCGGTTGCGGCTCAAGGACGGTGAACCGGCGCTGGCCTACGTCCTGCTGGAGCACAAACGCCATCCAAAACGGTCGACACCGCTGCAACTGCTCGGCTACATCGTGCATATCTGGCAGGAGGCAGCCGAGCAGAGCAAGGGCGGCGGGCGGGTGCCACCGGTCATCCCGGTGGTGGTTTATCATGGCGATCAGCCGTGGCCCTACGGCCAGACGTTGCAAAGCGCGCTACCATTCCCGGCGCCGCTGGCGCCTTACCTGCCGGATTTCCGCTACGTGCTGTGCGACCTGAGCGGTCTGGACGCGGCTGAAATCCAGGGAAACGCGCTGTTGCGGGTGGCATTGCTGACGATGAAATATATCAGCGACCCGCAGTTGGCGGCACGGTTGCCGGAGATTTTCGGCTTGCTTTCCGTGTTTGGCGAGCAGCGCACGGTGCTGGGCTATCTGGAAACACTGTTACGCTATCTGGCGGCAGCGGCAGTCACAGTCAGTGAAGCCGATGTCAGCCGCGCTTTGGTTGAAGTTCTACCGACTCTGGAGGAACGTATCATGCCGACAATGGTTGAAACCTGGCTGGAACGGGGCCGCACCGAGGGGCTGGCCAAGGGCCATGCCGAGGGCCATACCGAGGGCATCCAGGCGGGTGAAAAACGGATGTTGCTCCGCTTGCTGGAGCGTCGTTTCGGCAAGGTGCCGAAAACTTACCAGACCCGCATCACCGCCGCCGATGCCGACACCTTGCTGCTTTGGAGCGAACGGGTACTGTTCGCGCAACGATTGGCGGACGTGTTCAGCGAACCGCAGCCCGGCGAGCCGGCGGGGTGAAATCAGCCCGCGTAGCCCGCGTAGATACTGTTATCCATGTCAAGCACTATAAAGAGCTGGATCGACGTTTTTTCCGGAAAGCACCGTCCAGTTTGGCTTGACAACATCGATACCGACATGAAACGTGGGCACGGTGAACCTCAACTGATCAACCTTGTGAATGCGGGTTGCCGGCAAGCCGGACCAAAGATACTGTTCGATCTTTCGTCGAGGAGGAGCGACTGCTGCAACAATCTACGTGA
>CAIMUS010000249.1 GCA_903844665.1 uncultured Pseudomonadota bacterium | reverse complement strand
TCGCGGGTCTGCGGCATCGGTCCGTCCGCCGCCGATACCACCAGGATCGCGCCGTCCATCTGCGCCGCCCCGGTGATCATGTTCTTGATGTAGTCGGCATGCCCCGGACAGTCGACATGGGCATAGTGCCGCTGCGGCGATTGGTATTCGACATGCGCCGTCGCGATGGTGATGCCGCGAGCCTTCTCTTCCGGCGCCGAGTCGATCTGGTCGTAGGCTTTGTATTCGCCGCCGAACTTGGCCGCCATGATCTTGGTGATCGCCGCCGTCAGCGTGGTCTTGCCATGGTCGACATGCCCGATCGTCCCCACATTCACATGCGGCTTGCTGCGCTGAAATTTCTCTTTGGACACCGTCTTACCTCATTCAAAACTATAAAATTCAGCTATAAAATTCAGGATGCTTTCTTGATCACTGCATCGGCGATCGTGGCGGGAGCTTCGTGGTACTTGGCGAACTCCATCGAATAGGTGGCGCGGCCCTGGGTCGCCGACCGCAGATCGGTGGCGTAACCGAACATCTCCGCCAGCGGCACTTCGGCCCGGATCACTCTGCCGGCCGGAGTGTCTTCCATGCCCTGGATGATACCGCGGCGCCGATTGAGGTCGCCCATGACATCGCCCATATACTCTTCGGGGGTAACCACCTCGACTTTCATGATCGGCTCCAGCAGCGCCGGCCTGGCTTTCCTGGCCCCTTCCTTGAAGCCGATGGAGCCGGCGATCTTAAAGGCCATTTCGCTGGAATCCACCTCGTGGTAGGAGCCGTCGTACAGCGTCACCTTGACATCCACGACCGGATAGCCGGCGATCACGCCGTTCTGCATCTGCTCCTGTATTCCCTTATCCACCGCCGGGATATATTCCCTGGGCACCACTCCACCCACAATCGCGTTGACGAATTCATAACCGGCGCCAGGCTCGCGCGGCTCGAGCCGCAACCAGACGTGACCATACTGGCCGCGACCGCCGGACTGACGGACGAATTTGCCTTCCTGCTCGACCGGCTGGCGAATGGTTTCACGATAGGCCACCTGCGGCGCGCCGACGCTGGCTTCCACCTTGAATTCGCGTTTCAGGCGGTCGACGATGATTTCCAGATGCAACTCGCCCATACCGGAAATGATGGTCTGGCCGGTTTCCTGATCGGTATGCACCCGGAAAGAAGGATCTTCCTGCGCCAGTTTGGCGAGCGCGATGCCCATCTTTTCCTGATCGCCCTTGGTCTTGGGCTCCACCGCCACCGCAATGACCGGTTGCGGGAACTCCATCCGCTCCAAGGTAACCACCTGGTCGAGGTCGCAGAGGGTATCGCCGGTGGTGACGTCTTTAAGGCCCACGGCGGCGGCGATATCGCCGGCCTGAACCTCTTTGATCTCTTCCCGGCTGTTGGCGTGCATCTGCAACAGGCGGCCGATGCGCTCGCGCCGGCTCTTGATCGGGTTGAAGACGGTATCGCCGGAATTCAATACGCCGGAATAGACCCGGAAGAAGGTCAGATTGCCGACGAAAGGATCGGTGGCGATTTTGAAGGCCAGAGCGGAAAACGGCGCCTCGTCGGTGGCGGGCCGCTCCAGTTCGGTCGCGCCGTCCTCGGCCAAGCCCTTGACCGGCCGAACGTCCGCCGGCGACGGCAAAAAGTAGATCACGGCGTCCAGCATCGCCTGCACGCCCTTGTTCTTGAAGGCGGAACCGCACAGGGTCGGAACGATCTTGTTAGCCAGAGTACGCGCCCGCAACCCCTGCACGATTTCGGTCTCGCTCAGGGCTTCGCCTTCCAGGTACTTTTCCATCAGTTCCTCGGAAGACTCCGCCGCCGCTTCGATCAGCTTTTCGCGCCACTCTTCGCAGTCGGCCCGCATCTCGGCGGGCACCTCGCCATATTCGAATTTCATTCCCAGGCTGTCTTCATCCCACCAGATGGCTTTCATCTTGACGAGATCGACGACGCCCTTGAATTTTTCTTCCGCGCCGATGGGCAATTGCACCGGCACCGGGTTGGCGCCCAGCCGCTCGCGGATCTGCTGGACCACGCGCAGAAAATCGGCGCCGGCGCGATCCATCTTGTTGATGAAAGCCAGTCGCGGCACCCCGTATTTATTGGCCTGACGCCAGACCGTTTCCGACTGGGGCTCCACCCCGCCGACAGCGCAGAATACGGCGCAGGCGCCATCCAGCACGCGCAGCGAGCGCTCGACTTCAATCGTAAAATCCACATGGCCGGGGGTATCGATGATATTGATGCGGTATTCATCGAACTGCCCCCCCATCCCGTTCCAGAAGCAGGTGGTCGCGGCGGAGGTAATGGTAATGCCACGTTCCTGTTCCTGGACCATCCAGTCCATGGTCGCCGCGCCATCGTGCACCTCGCCCATTTTGTAGGAGACGCCGGTATAGAACAGAATGCGTTCCGTAGTCGTCGTCTTGCCGGCATCGATGTGCGCCATGATGCCCAGGTTACGATAGCGCCCGATCGGGGTTTTGCGCGCCACAGCTTTGTCCTCGACAATTACCAGCGATAATGGGCGAACGCCTTGTTGGCGTCCGCCATGCGATGTGTGTCCTCACGCTTCTTCACGGCCGAGCCGCGGTTCTCGGCGGCGTCCAGCAATTCACCGGCCAGCCGCCTGGCCATGGATTTTTCGTTGCGCTTGCGGGAGGAGTCGATAATCCAGCGCATCGCCAGACTGGAGCGCCGCGCCGGCCGTACTTCCACCGGCACCTGATAGGTGGCGCCGCCCACCCGGCGGGATTTGACTTCCACCACCGGTTGCACGTTTTCCAGGGCCTGCCCCAGTAATTCCATCGGCTCACCGCCCTTGCTGCGCTCGGCGATATGATCGAGCGCGCCGTAGACGATCCGCTCCGCGACCGATTTCTTGCCGCGCTCCATGATAATGTTGACGAATTTGGCCAGCACTTCGCTGCCGAATTTAGGATCCGGCAGGATCGTGCGCTTGAGAACTACTCTTTTTCTCGGCATGGCATCGACTCAGGCTGCGATAACGATGGGGCGTCAGGACTTGGGACGCTTGGCGCCGTATTTGGAACGGCCCTGCCGCCGCTTGGCGACGCCGGAGGTGTCCAGGCTGCCGCGAATCACGTGATAGCGCACCCCAGGCAGGTCTTTCACCCGGCCGCCACGTATCAAGACCACGGAGTGCTCTTGCAGGTTATGGCCTTCACCGCCGATATAGCTGGTCACTTCCTGACCGTTGGTCAGACGCACGCGCGCCACCTTGCGCAAGGCCGAGTTCGGCTTTTTGGGCGTCGTCGTATAGACGCGGGTGCAGACGCCGCGCTTCTGCGGGCAGCCTTCGAGCGCCGGGACGTTGCTCTTTTCTATTTTCGAAACTCGTGGCTTACGCACCAACTGGTTTATCGTTGCCATTGGGTCCTGTACTCCGACTCGACTAGACACGGCAACGGACGACGGCCTGGATGGCTTCGTCCTGCCAAAGACCGAGAAATATAGGGGGAGGGAGCGTATCTGTCAAGCGCTGGCTGACCGGCGGGGGGTGATTCGCTTTGGGTAGAGCGAGCTTGCTCGCGAAGGGAACCGTAAAAATTCCCGTAGGTCGGGTTAGACGCGCCAACTGCGGAGCCGTAAGGAAATGGCATGAACTTTGTCGGCGCGTCGTAACCCGACATCGCGGCATTTCGACCGTCTACTGGCCGGCGGGGACGCCGGCGCTCCCAGGGACAGTGGCTAACTCGCTATAATCGATTGGGTCTTGATCCTGCCGGCAGGTCTGGAAGCGCGTTTCCAGGTCGAACTGGCACAGTTTGAAGCGGAGCGGAAGCTGGAAGCTAACCAAGAAAGTGACTTTGACAATTAACAATACATCTACTATAATTTTCTTGTGGAAACAAACCACACAGCCATAGAAAACCAGGGGAGTACTAAATGAGAAGTATGTTTTTTAAGACAGTCTGCCTGTATGTGCTTATGGTGCTTGTCGCTCCGCTACAACTCGGCGGATGTGGCGGCGGTGGCGGTGGCGGTAATGGTGGGGGTGGTACCCCAACCCCAACGCCAACAGGCACTATCACCGGTTCTGTCAGTGGAACCACTATCATGGCCGTCAACCAGAACGGTGACATTGTCGCGACCAGTGACACGGCCGGCAGAACCCCGGACCTCGATAATAACCACGACGGCACTCTTGAATCTTTTTCATTCACGCTCACCGGCATTCCGGTAGGGCAGGAAGTGCGGGTGTATCTGGTGACAGGGGGCGTCACCCTGGCTTTGTATTTCGATAGCAATGGAGATGGAATACCGGATACCAACGTATTCATCCTGAATGATGTTACCAGCGTCAATCTTGGTTTTGTGAATACAAGAGATGAGGTACAGCGTCAGGAAGGCAAGGCCATTCCGCAATTTAGCCCAACAGCAAACAGGCTTGTTTCTGCTGGCGCCGAGAACCCGGTCATCCCGCTTGCCGTTACGAAACCTCCGACCGCTGACCTCTCAGTCAGTCAACTGAATGAGAAAGGACTGCATGCTCTCAGCGATGGTTGGATAACTGGGGCCAGGACGTATTTCGAAGCTGCCTATCAGCAAGTAAACTCAGCCGATAAATCGCTCGAGGCCGATACGGCACGCTTCTTTTTCGCCTTAAGCCGGGTGGCCGCCCTGGGATTCGATACCCTTTCCGATGGTAATTCCAGTGACATGAATCGCCTTGGCGATATCCTCGACCGTGCCGGTATACCCAATGACTTTACTCGTGCAAGCTGGCAATTGCTTGCAAAACCATTTTCAAAAGACTCCCAACCCCGAGCTCAACTTGCGCCCGGTACACCCACAGGAAATGAGCTCAGAGATTCCCTTTACGGGGTCGCTCCACCGGAGTTGCAGGCGGCGATCAATATTCTCAACGAAGTATCACCAAGCTTTAATAAGGAGTGGACTGAATCAACCGGTGAGAAAAGCTTCGAAAGCGATTATGGTGATGTCTTGTTCTTCCGGGGATTGTTCAAGGCTACGTTGGCGGGTATTTCGATTCAAAAAGCCTACGACCTGGATGCGGACATCGATCAAGCCGTGAATCCAAACCTCGATATCAATCTTACCAACGATACGACCATTCAGGCTTTTCTGAACCAGTATACAGGCTTTCTGAGGTTGTCTGAGAAAGCCACGTTGGCGGAAGCAAAGAGTTCGCTGGCCGACGCATTGGATGATTTCAGCGCCGATCTGGATGTCATCAGCGCCGAGACCGATGATCAACTGAATGATCTGGTAACGCTGGACAAGTTGACCGTTAAGGATGTGGCCACCGCCAAGGACTACCTTGCCAAGACCAAACAGTCGATACTTTCCGGCGAAACCAAGATTGTTGACTACGATCCAGCGGTAGATCCGGACAAAGAGGATATCGTCCTCAATCTGCAAAGATTTTTCGATGTCGGCGTCGATTTTCGTCATCCCAACTTATTGCCAGAATTTACTGGTAATAAGGTCAGTAATCTTTTCCCTGATCCGACGTTTAATGGCGTCGTAAAATCACCGAACCTCAACAAAGATGAGGATCATGATAAGATTCCTGATATTGTCGATGACGAGGTTTTGACGCCATAGCCCCTGAAGGAAAGACGCGCCGGACCAGTCCGGCGCGTCGATTATTTCTCTTTATTCTCTGATGGGCACAATCGGTTTTCGGCATAGATGGCTCTTTTCCGGGTTGGGGATAGTCCTGTTAAGCAGCATCGTGGCAGGCTATCTGCTACCGTCCAGTCCACCAGATTCTCCCATTGTGTCCGATGAGGGCGAAATACACCCGATTGCAATTGGCTTTACCTATACGGAATTTTTCAAAGAAAAACTCAGAAAAAAAATAGTGGCACAGGCACTTGTGATAAAACCCAGACCCTTACTGTTTTTTAACGTAAAAGGGATCAGGGAAGCAATGCTGGTCAACGCCCGAACAGATATCTACTCTTATGACGATGCTTCCTTATCTCAGGTCGAGCTTTTTCCATTTACCGGAAAGCAGGCAATGGTGGGCGCAAAGAAACTGCTCGAACAATATGGTCCTATTACACGATTAGTGATCGAAGATATGGTATTGAAGATTCATAATAATGCCAATCTCCTATTAGAAGTGAGCGCCAGGCGCGCCATCCAGCAGGGAAAAGATTCACCTTGGTTGCTGGAAGGCGCGATGTTATCGCACCCCAAGACAGGTGAGCGCATTTTCAGCGATCAGATCTTCTGGTATCAACAGGATCAGTTCTTCAGGTTTCCAAAACGTTATCTGTTACTCACCGCGGACGGACAGCGACAGGAACAGAAACCTGCGCGCTTAAATCTGGATTTGGAACCTGTGCCGCCTTAATCGACCGTAGCAAGTGTAAGGTGCATTCTACGCACCATTCCACCGCCGGGGCGAATCCACTTTTCAAAGCGCCGCCACCGGAATCGACTGAATGGATGGCGTGAGCGGCAGAGACTGCTCCGCCAGGCAAATCAAGCCGCCTGGACCGATAGGCATCCGGAGTCTTTCCAGCACCTGAAAATGGCGCACATCGTTCCGGCCGGGCGAAGCGGTTTTCTTGAATTCCAGCGGATAGGCGGCGCCATCCTGAATGATGAGCAGGTCGATTTCCTTCTGATCTTTATCCCGATAGTAGTAGAAGGGAGCCCGGCGACCATTGTGCCAGTAACCTTTCAACAGTTCGGTCATGATCCAGGTTTCCAGTATCGCCCCCGACATGGCGCCTGCTTCGAGGGTTTCCGGGCTGGACCACTCCGTCAAATAGGCGCACAAACCTGTGTCCAGGAGATAGAGTTTCGGCGTTTTCACCAGGCGTTTGGTCACATTCGCATGATACGGCTCGAGCAGGTAGGCTATCCCCGAAGCTTGCAGGATCGAGAGCCAGTGCTTCACCGTGTTCGGGGCGACGTCGGCATCACGGGCCAGTTCCGTCAGATTCAGCAACTGGCCGGTGCGGGCCGCGGTGGCGCGGAGAAAACGCAGGAACGCCAGTTCGTCCCCAACCCGCGCCAGATCGCGGATATCGCGCTGCAGATAGGTCTGCACATAGGAACTGTAAAACAAATCCCGATCCATCGCGTCGTTGAGCGCTATCGCCGGAAAGGCTCCCCGCCAGATCGACCGGTACAGCTCTTTCAATCCAAGCTTTTCCCCTGGGCTTGTCCGGTGGCGAATTTCAGCCGGCGTGGGCAGAAATGGACGGGATTCATCGCTTTGCCTCAGCCACTCCCTGCGGGAAAGCCCGGACAACTGAACCACACCGACCCGGCCGGCCAGCGATTCGGAAACCCCTTTCATGAGATGGAACTGTTGAGAGCCGGTAAGCCAGAACAAGCCCGGCTGGCGGTTCCTGTCCACTGCCATCTTGAGGTAGGGCAACAGTTCCGGCGCGTACTGAATCTCGTCGATGAACAGCGGCGGCGGAAACCGCTGTAAGAAAAGCGCCGGGTCTTGCCTGGCCAGGCTCAGGACCAGCGGGTCATCGAGCGTGACATAGAGTCTTTCCTCTTGGCTCAGGTGTTGCAGAAAGGTGGTCTTGCCGACCTGTCTGGCCCCCGTGATCAGCAATATCGGCCAGTGTTGCGCCGCCGTCTTCACAAAGGCTTCAAGGGTTCGCGAGAGGTACATTCAGTCAACCTGTTGTTTTCGTCCATTATGCATTGAGATTGCATTATAGACGAAAGAAACCTTATATAGCAGCGGCCATATCATGGGCCTGAGACTGCCGGCTGTAACGGAACGTTATTCCCGCTCTTCGATCCAGTCTTTCTTTATAGCTTCCAACAGATCCTTACCGACAGGCTCGGGATTATCATCGAACTCCCGCAAGGCGCACACCCAACGGTGCAATTGTTTTAAATCGACCTGCCGGGGATCCACCTGGGGATGGGCATCGTCCAGAGTGATGGCTATCGCCAGCGAATCCCCCCATTTCAGCTTCATCGCGCTAACCTCTCCGCGTTTGCCAGCCTGTGAGTCGTGAAACCGCTATCGTCCCCCTGGATCAGGGGGAGCGGTAAGTAAAATCCTCAAACGCTAAAACTCTCGCCACAGCCGCATTGATCCTTGACGTTGGGATTCCTGAACTTGAAGCTCTCGTTCAAGCCATCCTTGACGAAGTCCAGTTCGCTACCCTCCAGATAGGGCAGACTGTCCGGCTTGATCACCAGCTTGACGCCGCGTTCTTCGATGACATGGTCGTCGGGATCTATGGAATCGGCAAAGTCGATGACATAGGCAAAGCCCGAGCAGCCGGCCTTGCGCACCCCTACGCGCAGACCTTCACCCTTGCCGCGCCTGGTCAGATAGGTCTTAACCCGATTGGCCGCATTTTCAGTCAGGGTAATCGCCATTTCATTCACCTCAAAGTTAATCTACTACACTCAATTACGAGTTACGCACTTCAGCCTAATCGCCGCATCGGGTAGGGGCGGTTCGCGAACCGCCCCTACATACTGCCTGGCGGCATAATCGGCGAGGGCCGCCTTAAGCGCCGATTCAGCCAGTACCGCGGCAGGAAGCGCCGCCGCCGGCAACTCCAGCGCCGCGGCGATCACCCGATGATCGATCGCGGTGGCTTCAGCCAATGACTTGTCTACCAGCCATTCCGTGACCAGTGAAGCGGCGGCCAGCGTCGCCACACCGCCATGCGCCTTGAACCGCGCCGCCGCAATGATTCCCTGGGCAGTCACTTCGAATTGCAATTTGATCGCGTCGCCCTGGAAGGGGTTACTTACCAGTCCCGTTCCCACGCTGCTGCTGCGCTCATCGAGGGCGCCGGCATGGCGGGGATGGTCGAAGTGATCCCAGACCAAGTTGCTGTAGTCGCCCTCAGCCACCCCTATTGCTCCCATACGTTCCCCATGCCCTCAAGGTAGCGCTCCCACAAAGGCGACAGCTCCCGCAACTGGGTCACGGCGGCTTGCACTCGGGCGACGGTGTAATCGATCTCATCCAGGGTGGTGAAACGGCCCAGACTGAACCGCAGCGCACTGCGCGCCAGCGGTTTACTGCGTCCTAGCGCCAGCAGTACGTGCGACGGTTCCGCCGCTGCCGAGGTGCAGGCCGAACCCGAAGAAACGGCAATATCACGCAAGGCCGCGCGCAGCGCTTCGCCGTCCACGCCACCGAAACTTACATTCAGAATGCCGGGCGCCCGCCGCTGCGGATCGCCGTTTAAATAAACCGCCTCGATAGCCTGGATACCCTGCCAGAGCCGCTCCCGCAGCGCCAGCAGGCGCGCCGCCTCGGCCGCCATTTCCGCCTGGGCGATGGCGACAGCCGCACCCATCCCGACGAGCTGATGGGTGGCCAGCGTCCCGGCGCGCAACCCGTGCTCCTGGCCACCACCGTGCAACTGCGCCTCCAGCCGTACCTTGGGCCGGCGCCGCACATACAGGGCGCCGGCGCCCTTGGGACCATACACTTTATGCGCACTGAAACTCATCAGGTCCACCGGCAGCGCCGCCAGGTCGATGGATACTTTGCCGGCGCTCTGCGCCGCATCCACGTGCAGCAGCACGCCCCGCTCGCGGGTCAGCCGGCCGATAGCCGCCAGCTCCTGAATCACCCCCGTTTCGTTGTTCACCTGCATGATCGACACCAACACGGTATCGGGCCGCAAGGCGGCGGCCAGATGATCGAGGTTCACCAGACCCGTCGGTTCCGGCTCCAGGTAGCTCACCTGCCAGCCTTCCCGCTCCAGTTGCCGGCACGGGTCCAGGACGGCTTTATGTTCGGTCTTGCAGGTGACCAGATGCCGGCCTTTTTTCGAGTAATAATGAGCCGCCCCTTTGAGCGCCAGATTGTTGGATTCTGTCGCCCCGGAGGTCCAGACGATCTCGTCGGGATCGGCGTTGACCAGCGCCGCCACCTGGGCGCGCGCCGCTTCCACCGCCTGCGCGGCGGCCCGCCCGAAGGCGTGGCTGCGGGAAGAAGGATTGCCGAAGACGCCGTCACGGGTCAGATAGCGGCACATCTGTTCGGCCACCCGGGGATCCACCGGCGTGGTCGCCGCATAATCCAGATAGATAGGGGGCCGCATGGAAAAATCAAGTCACCTTCTCAGCTTCTTGCTCCGTCGTCGTCTCTTCCGGGTCCGGCCTCTTACCGTTCTGATAAGACGCCGATTTGATGGCGCACGGGTCCAGTTCGGGCAATTGCAGCGAACCGGGATCGATCCCGATGGCCTGCATAAACCGGCACATCTCGGTGATCTTGCAATTCAACAGATGGATGTGATCCAGCATGCGGTTGATGGCGTAAGCTTCCGGATCGGGCATATCGTGGGGAGTGCCGTAGGCATCGAAACCGAGCTTGCGGACGATCTCGGCATGAACCCATTTCTTGTCCGTCTCCCGCGTCACCATCCGTCCGGGCACGCCCACCACGGTCGCATCGGCCGGCACCTCCTTGAGGACGACGGTATTGGAGCCGATCCGGGCGCCGTCGTTGACGAGAATGGGACCCAACACCTTGGCGCCCGCGCCGATCACCACATTATTGCCCAAGGTGGGATGGCGCTTGCCTTTCTGCCAACTGGTGCCGCCCAGAGTCACCCCGTGATACAGCGTGCAGTCATCCCCGATGACGGCGGTCTCTCCGATCACCACCCCCATCCCATGATCGATGAAAAAGCGCCTGCCGATGGTGGCGCCCGGATGGATTTCGATCCCCGTCAGCCAGCGGCCGATGGCCGAGAGAAAGCGGGCCGGCCACTTCAAACCCCAGCTCCAGAGACGATGATCGAGCCGGTGCAGCATGATGGCGTGGATGCCGGGGTAACAGGTCAAGACCTCGAATACGTTGCGCGCCGCCGGATCGCGCCCGAACACGCAGTAGATATCTTCACGCAGGCGCTGCCATAAACCAACCCGCCGGGGTCGCCCGGCGGCGTCCGTGGTGGAACGAGGGGAATTGTTGTCCTGTAGAGGCTGCCACATAGTGCTTTGTCCACTTCGTTGCAAATCGCCGATATCCGGCTGGTAACCGTTCAGCCCCCCCCAACCCTCCCCCACAAGGGGGGAGGGAGTTTTTACAAAACAGTAGCTTAACCTATTCCCCCTCCCCTTGTGGGAGGGGGTTAGGGGGTGGGGTGTGAACGCTTACGTTGCTGCACTTCTTTAACAGGTTGATTTAACTTTACT
>CAIMUS010000248.1 GCA_903844665.1 uncultured Pseudomonadota bacterium | reverse complement strand
GGATGCCCTGGATAAAGAACTGGAGCGGCGCGGGTTGAACTTCTGCCGCTATGCGGACGACGTGGTGATCTTTGTCAGCAGCGAACGGAGCGGACAGCGGGTACTGGCCAGCCTCACGGCGTGGCTCGGAGACCACCTGAAGCTACGGGTCAACGCGACGAAGAGCGGCGTCAACGGACCGGGAGACGGAAAATTCCTGGGTTTCCAACTGGACGCCGAGGGCCACACAAAACCCACCGCCAAGAGCCTGGAACGGTTCAAAGCCAAGGTGAGGGACTTCTGGAACGCCCGCCGTGCGCAACCCCTGCCGGAGCGAATTACGGCGTGGCAGCGCTACGTGCGCGGGTGGTGGAACTACTTTCGCATCAGCGACGACCACAGGGAGGTGCGGTGAACGGAGGGCTGGATACGCCGCCATCTGCGCAAGTTCTTCTGGCAACGCTGGCATAACCGGCGGGGTCGGGCGAACGCGCTGAGGCGACTGGGGGCGAAGGGTCGGCAACAGCAACTGGCCAGTAGTGCGGTCGGGGCCTGGAGATTGGCGCGCAGTCCGACCTTACACACCGTCTTGAACAACGCCCGTCTCCGGCGTTGGGGTTTATACGTTCCATCGGATCTTGCGGCAACTTGAAGCCGCTGGGTTCAACCGCCGGATGCGGAAGACCGCACGTCCGGTGGTGTGGGAGGGGTAACGGGCGCAATCCCGTTACCCCGACCCGATCGGGATTGGCGGAACCCGCAAGAGTCGCACATCCAACACGTCCATGCCGGCCCGGTGGGCGGCCGGAATGCCGCCATCGGCATCCTCGAACACGCAGCAGTATGCCGGCGCTACGCCCAGGCGGCCGGCGGTTTCCAGGAATATATCCGGTTCGGGCTTGGCCTCGAATGGGGTAACCGCCTTCTGGTTGGGTCAAGGTGTTCTCCAACGAGGTATGCGGTGCTATATTCCCCTAAGGTCAAGCCGAAACTCAATCACCGTATAACGACGAAATGGTAACTGACGACTCGCTCCAGATTCTCGCCACCGACGCGATTTCAGGCCTTCGTAGCCTGCCGGGCAACTCGGTCCAGGTCAGTCTGACCTCACCTCCATTTTATCTTCTTCGTCGCTACGGCACCTCGACCACTTGGCCGGACGGCTGGGAGGGTGAGCTAGGACACGAGCCCCATCCGAACGACTTCGTCCGGCATCTCCTTCACGTGTTCGACGAGGTCTGGCGCGTCCTGCGGGACGATGGCTGCCTTTGGGTGAACCTGGCGGACACGTACAACAACCGGCAAGGGAAAAAGGGTACTACCAACGCTCCGAATGGCTCCAACGGCCGCTTCGCGGCTGGGGGACGAGGATACGCCGAGTCCTTGCGGCAGCAACCGGAGTTTTTCAAACACTATGTGGCCGGTGTTGGCCACAAATCCGAGATGGGGGTGCCGTTCCGCTTCCACCTGGCAATGACGGACTTGGAGTTTCGCCGTTTCATCGGCGGTGGGCAGGGCCCGCAATGGATTTGCCGCCGTACCGTCATTTGGGCTAAATCCCTTGCGCGGCTGGAAACTCAAGAGGCGCAAGGGAACGCTATGCCGGAGCCAACGCGAGATCGTCCCTCGCGCAATTACGAGTTCCTGTTCTTGTTCTCCAAACAGCCTGACTATTACTTCGATCGGAAGGCAATAGATATGCCCTCCCGTTCCAGCTATCGTAGCGGAGACCGCGCCAATGCCGGTTCGGTATGGGAGGCGCAGGGTGAAATCCTGGCCGATGCTGCCGACGAACCGGCTGGCCTTTGGCGCATCAATCCGGAGGCGTCTCCGTATCGCCATGTCGCGATGTGGCCTCGCGCGCTGGTGAGGCAGATGCTGCTTCCCACCACCCGTCCCGGAGATACGGTCCTCGATCCTTTTGCGGGCAGCGGCACGACCGGCGAGGTGGCGCTCGATCTTGGATTGAAGGTGATCCTTATAGAATCTTCGCCCTCCGCCAGAGAAGCGCTCACTGACCGGCTTCAGGCGCTGAACAGGAGTCTCCTGTTTTAGTGATCCCCGCTATGAGTCCAACCGCTGATCAGGCAGGCAGCAAACCCGATCTCAGTCAGGAGGCCGTGGCGAGGGCCTTCGGAGCAGAGAACCGGGCACGCTTGCTGGCAAGGTACTTCGATGGAGTCGGGGCCATCACGTCACTGACCGCGTGGCAGCATGTTTATCGATTGCTGCTGTGGATCGACCGCACAACCGCTCTCGCTCACTGTTACGAGTCGGATAAGGCTCAGCCCGGCCGTGCTTGGTATGCACGCTCACTCGCCTTCCACGACTGGGTATCGACAGCACTCAATGTCCATCCGGCTGATCTGGGGGAACATATTGACTGGCTTTTCCGGGAGGCGATCAAGGACCTGGCAAGCAGAGTTCTCACCTTCCGCACGGCAGCCTACGAGGAACAGCGTGCGCCGTACCAAGGTCGGGGATTCCCAGAGCCGGGTGAAGATCCTGAACTGGTCGGAATCGTAAAGGAGGTTCTCGGAGAGTGGATGGACAGGGAACCGCCAGAGGTGGAGTTCCGCAAACTCACACGGCGGATCTACGTGTACATGACTCAAGAAAACAAGCGGAGGAATCTTGTAGGAGAAGGATTCGAGGATGTGATCACCGCGGTTATTGCGCGTCTTCCGTTCTCAGGCAAGATCGAAATTCGGAACCGATCCTTGCTGCATGATCTACCCGGCTTCCACCCACCACCGTCAAATGAGAAGGCGAAAAGGGTCGATCTTGCCCTAATCCAGCAAAACCAGCGTACTCTGGTTAGCGCCAAGTGGAGCATCCGCGCTGACCGCGAGGAACAGTTTCAGAGCGACTTCGAGGCCTACGCGCGCCTCGAGTCAGCGGGGCAGGATTTCGCTTACACGCTAATCACCAATGAGTTCGACGCAGCACGTCTGAAGGCAGCTTGCGAGCGCCGCCGACAAAATGCTCCGCTGTTCACGCATGTTGTGCACATCAATCCGGAGGGTGTCCTCACTGCCTACAGCGATGTGAGCCGAGGATCAGCGAACGCGGTGCGGGCGCACGTGGACAGTGGTCGTCTAATGAATCTGCAGACTTGGCTCGAAGCGCTGGAGGGCAATGTTGGCGTTGTTCGAAAAAAATAGCCGGTTGGCGTCGTAACGACGCCAACCGGCAACTTGGCGGAGTGAGGGAACCCATGCAGCATGAAAAAAGATCGGTTCGCTTACTACACCGCCCAGAGGATCGGTTACGATCTAACAAAGGGTGCACCAGAAAATCGTTGCCGTTGTCCTGATAACCCCGGCCTTCCCTAAAAAGCCGGTTGGCGCGTCTCGACGCCAACCGGCAAGTTGGCAGAGTGAGGGAGGGGTTACTACAATGAAGAACAAACAGCGCGTTCATCTGCTACACTGCAGATACCGTGCCAACTCTTTAATTAATTGATTAAAAAGCTCTTCGTAAATGCCGGCGGCAATCCGGCGGTGGATTACAACCACAGCGACCGGAATGCAGTGGGGGATTTCAACCGATTTCCACTCAAGCCGTCTGTTTCCCTTCTGATTATTCCCTTCCCCTGCCAGCCTCCGGCTTCAATCCATATTTATCGATCCGGTAGCGTAGCGTTTCGCGGGTCGTACCCAACAGGCGCGCGGTGGCAGTGACATTGTATTGGTGCCGCTCCAGCACTGTTTGAATCACATAGCGGTCGATTTCGTCCAGGCTCATGCTGCCATCCAGCGGTATTTCCAGCCGTTCACCGGCGACGGCCGGCGCGGCGACGGCCGGCGCGGCCGTGCCCAACTGCAACCATTCCACCGGAAAGACCTCGCTCTCGGCGAACAGCACACAGCGCTCCACCAGATTGCGCAATTCGCGGACATTGCCAGGCCAGCTATGACAGCGCAGGCGGGTCCAGACCTCGGCGGGCAGCACCTTGACGCGCTTGCCGGCCTTGCTGTTGTACTCGGCCACCAAGAGCGGCAGCAGATCGTCCAGGTCGTCCAGGCGTACCCGCAGCGGCGGTAATTCCAGCCGAAAGACATTGAGCCGGTGATACAGATCGCCGCGAAACATGCCCTCCCGGACACCGGTTTCCAGATCCCGGTTGGTGGCCGCGATGATCTGTACGTCCACCTGGATTTCCCGGTCTCCGCCCAGCCGGCGGATGATTTTATCCTCGATGGCCTTCAACAGCTTGGCCTGCAGATCCAGGTTTATTTCGCTGATTTCATCCAAAAACAAGGTCCCGCCGTGCGCCTGTTCCATCAGGCCGCGACGGCGGCCCTTGGCGCCGGTAAAAGCGCCGGCCTCGTGGCCGAACAATTCCGATTCCAGCAGTTCCCTGGGCAGGGCGGCGCAGTTGATTTCCACCAGGGGACCGCCGGCCCGCAGGCCGGCATGGTGCAGGATGCGCGCCACCAGCCCCTTGCCGGTGCCGGTCTCGCCGCCGAGGGTCAGGGCGCTGAAGGGTACCCGAATCAGTTTCTGCAACAGCGACCTGACCTGGGCCGCCGCCGGACTGCGGCCGATAAATGAAGCGGGAGTATAGCGGCGGGTTTCGCTGGCGGATTGATCGGTCAGGCGGCGCTGGGCGCGGGCGCTGCGGGCGGCGCCGGCGACCACCAGATCCAGCCGCTCCGGATCGCAGGGCTTTTCCAGGAAATCGAAGGCGCCCAGCCGCAGCGCCCGGACCGAATCCGGGATGCTGCCGTAGCCCGTGAGGAAGATCCATTCGCCCCTGAAGCGCTGTTTTCCCAGGCTTTCCAGAAAATCCAGGGCGTTGCCATCCGGCAGATTCATGTCCGACAGCACCACCAGCGGTTCCCACTCCGCCAGCAACCGCCGGCCGGAGTCCAGAGTGGCCGCGAGCACCACTTCCCAGCTCTGTTCCCGAAAATGACAGGCCAGTTCCGTCCCCAGCAGGGTCTCGTCCTCGATCAACAGCAGGGTATCAGCCATGGTGTTTATCCCAGGGAAACAGCAGGGTGACACAGGCGCCGCGCGGTTCCTGGTTGGCCAGTTTCAACTCACCGCCCAGGTCGCGGGCGAAGCGCCTGACCATGGCCAGGCCCAGCCCCGTGCCACTTTCCCGCCAGGTGGCGAAAGCCCGCACCCCGCTTTGCAGCAGCTCCACCGGCAGGCCCGGACCGTCATCGCCGACCTGAATCCGGAGTCTGTCCTGTTCCTGCACGGCGTTGACCGTGATAGTCCCCGGCTGCTCGCCGATGCTCTGGGCGGCGTTGACGATCAGATTGAGCAGCGCCTGGTTCAAGCGGCCCTGCGGCAGGCGGCAGCACAGCCCGGCCGGAATCGCCTGCCGCAATTGAATATGGGCGGGAATCTGATAGCGCACCAGCGCCAGCAATTCTTCCACGTTCCCGGCAAGATCGATGGCCACCATCGGTTCCGGCGCCTGCCGGGATTGATCCAGCATCGCGTTCAACAGTTGAGTGATGCGCTTGAGTTCCTTCAGGGTGGCGTCCAGGCGGGAGACTTGCTCGGGATCGTCGAGTTGACGCCGCAGGTTGCTGAGCGCCATCTGGATACCGGCCAGGGGATTGCGCAGTTCATGGGCGACGCCGGCGGCCACCTCCCCCACCGCCGCCAGGCGTTCGGCATTGGCCAGATCGCGCTGATGCTCCAGCAGGGTCTGGGCGGCCATACGCACCTCGTTCTCCAGCGACTGCTGGCGGACCTGATGCTCCTGTTCCAGTTGCATCAGCCGCGTCACCAGCCGGTTATAGTGCTCGAACAGCGGCGCCAACAGAGGATCCACGCCGGCGGTCGGCGCCCGGCTGTAATCCCGCTGCGCCAGCAGGTTCATAAAAGTCCCAAGGTTATGCAGCGGCGCCAGAATGCGGTTGCGCAACAGGTAGAGGACAATCGCCAGCAACACCGGAAACGCGATGATGGCCAGCACGGCAATACGAAACTCAGCCTGATTGTCGCGCTCCACCTTGGCGAGCAACTGCTCGTGAGCGGTGATTTCGGCGGCGATCACCGCGCTTAACTCGCTCAGCATATTCAACAGCACTTGGCGGGAATCGCCGCCGCTGGTATCGTCCAGCGCCTGCCGGCCTTGTTGCAGCCGCTCGGGCGTCATGGGCGCCAGAGGATTGTTAATATCCAGCAGCCTATCCAGTTGCGAGCGTAGACCGGCCAACTGTTCCTTGGCGATGGGAGCGCCCAGCAGCAGGCTGCTGACCAAGGCTTCGCCGCTCAGTTCGTCCAGGGCCTGCTGGACCTTTTGCAGCCGCTCCGGCGTCGCGGCCGCCAGGGGATCGCTCATCTCCAGCAGTTTATCCAGATTGGCGCGCAGGCTGGTCAGGCGTTCCTTGTCGATGGGGGCGCCCAGCAGCAGGCTGCTGACAAAGGCTTCCTCCAGCCACAGGCCGGTTTGATGCAAGCGGTTGATTTCTCTTAAGTGGGTATGCACCGGCTGCAGGCGGTGCAGGCTGCTCCAGGACAGGGTCAACAGCAGCCCCAGGGTGAGCAGCAGCAGCACCATGCCGATCATGATCGACAGAAAGACCGGGCGATAGAGAAAGCGCAGCATATTAGGATTGGAAGAGACGCCGGGCCGATATCAGAACTCCAAATATAACTCATTGGTATCGCTGTCATAATCGAACAACTCGGCGTGCCGCCCCCAACTGATGGCGGTATCGAGTTGTGCTTCGGTCAGATCGCCGAAATCGGGACGCAGCTTGTCCAGGAAGTAATCCTTGTCCACATGCTGATTGTCATCGTGCAGCAGGGTTTCGTAGATCCAGTTGATCGCCGGCAGCCGCAGAATCCGACCGGCAAGCAATTCCTTGCGCGTCAAAATGCTGGCCTCCGCGTAGGCTTTGCCCAGCGGCAGCAGCAACAGGTCGCCTTCCCGCACGGCGCAAAGACCGAGCAATTCGCCGGCTTCCACCACCGGCAGGAGGTCGTCCAATTCCAGCATCAACTCCCGGCTCAGTAGAGACAGATCGGCGCGGCCGCTCTCCTCGAGGGCGAGCTTTTCCAACAGACCGGCCACGGCGTTCAGTTGCGCCAGCGGCAGGGGCTTTTTGAAATGGTTGCCGGTCTCGGCCAGCGCTTCCAGCTTGCCCGCCACCGCCGCGTAGACTTTATCGACTTCGGCTTGAAAGGCAGTGTCCTTGTGCTGGCGCGGATGGCGCAGGTTCAGGCTGAATTCGGTCACGATATGGCCGGGATTCTTGCCCATGACCACGATTCGGTCCGCCAGCAGCACCGCTTCCTCGATATTATGGGTCACCATCAGGATGGCTTTGATAGGGATGGATTTGTTCAGCCACAGTTCCAGCAACTCGCCGCGCAGGGACTCGGCTGACAGCACATCCAGCGCCGAGAACGGTTCGTCCAGGCACAACAGTTCCGGCTCCACCGCCATGGCGCGGGCAAAGCCGACCTTCTGCCGCATGCCACCGGACAACTCGCGCGGATAGGCGCGCTCGAAGCCGTCCAATCCTACCGTATCCAGCAGTTTCAGGGCGCGCTCGCTGCGCCCGGGCTGGGGTACGCCGCGCGCCTTGAGGGCGATTTCCACGTTCGCCTGCACGGTGAGCCAGGGATACAGCGCGAAGGTCTGAAACACGATCGTGGCGTAAGGGTTGACGCCGGTGAGAGGCCGGCCACGATAGAGCACCGTACCGGTGCTGGTCGGATTCAAGCCGGTGATGATCCGCAGCAGGCTGGACTTGCCGCAACCGGAAGGTCCCAGCAGGCAGACGAATTCACCCGCCTTGACATCGAGATCGACCGCGCACAGGGCGATAAAGGGATTCGAGCCACGGCCATAGGTTTTGCCCACAGCCCGCAGGCTTAACAGCATCTCGGTCTGAACGAAGGGAGCGACAGCAGCCATGATGATCTCGCCGGTATGGTTATTCCAAACGGTAGCGCTCTTCCGCCAGGCGGTACAGCCGCGACCAGAACAGGCGGTTGAGCAGTACGACGGTGACCACCAGGGCGAGCGTGGCCGCCAGCAGTAAGGGGTAATCGCCCGTGCTGGTGGCCTGGGCGATCAGCGCCCCGACCCCGGTGGTGGTATAGGTCTCTCCTCCGAATACTACATGCTCGGCCACGATGCTGGCGTTCCAGGCGCCGCCGCTGGCGGTGATCGCCCCGGTGATCAGATAGGGCGAGAGCGCCGGCAGGATCAATACCAGCCAGCGATCGGATCGGGACAGGCGCAGCAAAGCGGTGGTGTAACGCAGATCCTGGGGAATGGCCGAAGCCCCGGCAATCACATTGAACAGCAGATACCACTGCGTCCCCAGCAACATCAGCAGGATGGCCGCCAGGTTCAACCCGCCGGGTACGCGCAGCAAGGCCAGCAACAGCACCGGAAACAGCGCGGTCGCGGGAATGGAGGCGACAACCTGCACGATCGGCTGCAGCACGCCGGCCAGACGGCGGTTCATGCCGATGGCGACCCCCAGCGGGACGGTCCACAGCAGGGTGATCAGCAGCGCCACGCTGACCCGGGCGAAGGTCGCCAACAGGCCGGCGCCAACCTGGAGCCAGGCGGCGGCGGGAACAGTCAGCAGCAGGCCGATAGCCCGGCAGGTGCCGTACAGGATGGCCGCTATGACCGCCACAGCCAGACTCAGACCGAGCCGGGACAACCGACCGGCGGAAGCGCTTTCCACAGGACTTATCCAGTTCCGCCAGCGGCGTTGCAGGGCGCCATCGAGATGTTCGTTCAGGGGTTTCCATAATTGCGCTCTGAAGCGCCGGAACAGCCACGACCGGGACAGGGCATCGAGGAACCAGGCGGTGGGCGGCTCGTCGCTTTCGACCGTCGCCAGCTTGAACTTGTCGGCCCAAGCCAGCAACGGCCGCCAGACAAACTGATCCAGCAAGAGGATGATCGCTACCAGCGTACCCAGGCCCCAGAGCACGGCGGACAGGTCGCCTTTATCGGCGGCGACCTGCATATAAGAGCCGATGCCGGGCAAACGAAAATCGCGGGATCCCACATTGAAGATCTCGGCGGCCATCAGGAAAAACCACCCACCCGACCAGCTCATCATGCTGTTCCACAACAGTCCCATGGCCGCGAACGGCAGTTCCAGGGTTTTAAAACGCAGCCATGGATTCAGTCGGAATATCGCCGCCGCCTCGCGCAGTTCGGTGGGAATGGTGGTCAGCGACTGGTAAAAGCTGAACGTCATGTTCCATGCCTGGGAAGTAAAAATCAGGACGATGGCCGCCAGTTCGGCGGCGAAGGCCTGCGGCAACACGGCGCTCAGGCCGAGCAGCACGACCGGCAGAAACGACAGGATGGGGACGCTTTGCAGCACATCCAGCAACGGCATGAGCACCGCCCGCGCGCTACGGTTGCGGGCGGCGGAATAGCCGTAAATCAGGCTGAATACCAAGGACAGGAAATAAGCGACCGTCATCCGCCCGACCGAAAGCAAGGCATACCAGGGCAGGTCGGACGGATCCAGGGAAATAGCCGGCCCATGAACGGCCACCGGCGCTCTGAAGGCCAGGCGGGCGCCGACATAAAGCAAGGCGGCGATGCCCAGCAAAATCAGACCGTCGCCGACGGTAAGCGCCGGCGTTCGGGGTAACGCTGGAGTGAAATAAAATCGCCGCATGGCTGCTTCCCAGTTGAATCAGGGAATAGGAGAAAAGCCGGGGACCGGCGCTTACGATCTTTGACGGCCTCCTTGCGGTGACCGGGTAGGTCAGGTTAGTTTAGCAATTTCCATGCCTAATTTTAAGCGATTGAGTTAGAAATAAAAGTAATCTTCCCGACTGAGAGGCAAGGAAAAAAATGGTGGTTTTCAACCAGTGGAGCGACGTCCTGGCTAAAGCGTGAACCGGGGTATCCACTTAAGCCGGGACACCTTAGTATGGTCCCGATAATGGTTATCCAGACATTCGTTGCCGCTGGCGCCCTGGGAGCGCCGCACCCCAGTGCGGCATTGTAATGACGCCAGTGGCAAGTGGCGAGAGCCGCACTG
>CAIMUS010000247.1 GCA_903844665.1 uncultured Pseudomonadota bacterium | reverse complement strand
CGACCCGACTGGCGCCATCACGGGCATAACTGTGATGAATATAGCGGATCAGACCGTCCAGCCCGGCGGGTGTCAGGGCCAATTCGACAATTTCACTTTCAGGAAAAGTTTTGGTAAGAGGTTCACTAAAACCGACCACTTGCAAGACACTGGCGTTCGGCCAGAGTACGGCCTGTAGCGCCAATCCCGAGCCGGCATCCGGCGTCTGATAGAAATCCCGACAGGCTCTTAGACCGGCCCGTCCTTTCGATGCAGCGCCGGGACTGCAAGAATACGGACGGGCCGAATTGAGACCGATAATCAGTGCTCGGAGGCTGACGCTGGATTGCCTATATTCATGACCAGCGCCTTTTGCCCGCCGTGGGTATCCAGCAAATCGATCAGGTCGACCAGGATGCGGGCGCTCTCGTCCAGCAACAGATCGGGTTGCTTGGCGTTATCGGCGGGAGTTTGCTCTTCATCAGGAAGCGCCTCGTCCGTTCGCAGGGGCGGCAGACCCAAAGCGGCCCGCCGCTGGTTTTCCAGCTCCCGTTGTTTGGTCATGGTCTGCCCCCACTCCGCCTCGCGCTTGCGTTTTAACAGTGAGACCGTGGTTTTATCATGGGCTTCCTTGCTGGCCTCGACTTCTTCCTGCAGCACGGTGAAAGCGGGGCTGGCCGCTATCCGCAGCTTGTGGCGCTGTTCCAACTCGGGCAGCAGACCGGCCAGGCGGCGGCTGCCGGTATAGGGCACCGGCTTGATCTCGTCCCAGGGCAAGGCAAATTCCTGGGCGCTTTCCCCGACTTCGCTGGGATCGAACGCCGACGGTAAGGCGATATCGGGAATTACGCCGCGATTCTGGGTGCTGCTGCCGTTGATCCGATAGAATTTGGCGACCGTCAGCTTGAGTTGACCGACAGGCTCCTTGATCGTGGGCAAAAAACGGCTCAGATCGATCAGAGTTTGTACGGTCCCCTTGCCGAAAGTCGGATCGCCGATGACGATGCCGCGACCGTAATCCTGGATGGCTCCCGCGAAAATCTCCGAGGCCGAGGCGCTGAAATGATCCACCAGCACCGCCAGCGGACCATCATAAACCAGGCTGGGGTCGGGGTCGTTTTCGACCTCGACGCCGCCGCCGGAATTACGCACCTGCACCACCGGCCCTTCCGGTATGAACAGACCCGTCAACTCCACCGCCTCCTGCAAGGACCCCCCGCCGTTCTGGCGCAGATCCAACACAATGCCGTCGACCTTGGCCTGTTTCAACTCCTGCAGCAGGCGCCGCACGTCGCGGGTGGTGCTGCGATAGTCCCGATCACCCCGCTGAGCGGCGGCAAAATCGCTGTAAAATATCGGAATGCTGATAATGCCGATTTTGGCCTGCCGGCCCGCCAGCGGGAAGGTTTTGATTTCCTGCTTGGCGGCCTGCTTGTCCAGTTTGACGGTGTTGCGAACCAGCCGCAGACTTTTAGGTGGTGCGCTGGGCCCGGCCTTGGCGGACACGACTTGCAGGCGCACCACGGTATTGCGGGGTCCCCGAATCAAATCGACGATATCATCGAGCCGCCAGCCAATCACATCCACTATCGGTCCCTTTTCACCCTGGCCCACGCCAATGATGTGATCGCCCGGCTTGATCTGACCATTGAGATCGGCCGGTCCTCCCGGAACCAGTTCCACCACCGTGACCCGTTCATCCTCCATCCGCAGCACCGTGCCGATCCCCTCCAGGGACAGGCGCATCTGAATATTGAAATTCTCGAAATTACGCGGCGAGAAATAAGCGGTGTGCGGATCGAAGCTGCGGGAAACCGCATTCATATAAAGCTGAAACGCATCCTCGCTGGTGTACTGGGCGACGCCCCGCAGCCGGGCCTCGTAACGTTTCAGCAGTGCTTCCTTCGGGGGAGGCGTCTCCTTGCCGGCCAGCATCAAAGTCAGCAGTTCATTTTTCAGCCGCTTGCGCCAGATCTCATCGAGTTCCGCCGTACTGCCGGCCCAGGGGGCATTCTTGCGCTCCAGTTGCGCGGTTTCATCGATATTGAAATCGAAATTGCCGTTCCGCAACTGGTTGATGATCCAGTTGGTGCGCTCCACCAGCCGCCGCTCATAGGCATTGAAGATGTCGTAAGCCGGTTGCAGATTGCCCGCCAGCAGGGCATCGTCCAGCGTGGTGCGGTATTTTTTGTTGAAGCCATCGATGTCGCTATTGAGGAAATAGCTGCGGTTGGAGTCCAGCGCCTGCAAATAGGCGTCCAGTATCAGCGTCGACTGGGCATCGTCCAGCTTGGCCTGGCGGTAGTGATAATCGGCCAGCAGCCGGGTAATCGTCTGATCCAGTTTGACGTATTTGGTGGCGGGCGCAAGCTGGGGCAGCGTGGGCAGAGCGGGATCGGTCTGACAGGCGACCGTGCCCGGTATCGCCAGCAGCACCAGCAGAATTAAATCCCTCAGCTTGATCAGAAAATGGCCCATAAGAGTGAACCTGCGTAGGACGAAGTGATACTGACAATACACTATAAGGCCGACTTATAGAACCCGCCGCTTCCCTGGTTACCCGGCAGAGGTCGGCAACCCGCCGCCTGCTCAGAACGGATGGGTCAGCACGATATCGGTCGCCACCGGCTGCTTGCCATTCGGCTCCGCCAGGGTAAATTCGAAAATATGGTTGCGGGACGGCAGTTTCATGACATTGAAGCCCTCCGGCAGGCTGGAGTCGTGGAAAAAGGCGGTGCGGTACGGCGAATCGGCGTCTCTGGAATCGGTCTTCCACAAGTAAGGCGACAGTTTGACCAGGAAACGCATAAAACCGAAGCTCTTGTTATCGTCATGATGATAACAATAACCCCTGACCCGGGAGCCGAGTTCACCCCATTCCGGGGCAAAGTAGTCATCGCCGCGCGTCGGCAGCAGGCACGGCACCAGGTAGCCGGAGATGAACATGTCGGCCTCACGCCGCAATTCCTCGGATACATTGTCGAAAGCCAGTGCCTCGACCCGGCAGCCTTTGTTCTGCAGTGCCCGCACCACCTGCACGAAGTCACCATCCCCTGTGACCAGCAAAACCCGGTCGAGGTTCTCCGATTGCAGCAGCACATCCACCGCCATGTCCAGGTCGGCATTGGCTTTGCCGTAACGGTTGCCGGCTTCATCCTCGAACCACTTGACCTTTTTTTCGATGACCTTGTAGCCGAGCTCCCGCAGGGCGGATTGATAAGAGCGCGCCTTTTCCCGGTAAATCGGATTGGCTTCGGCACGTTCCTCGTCGTAAGAGAGATAAACGTTTAAGCGTAACGCCTCAGCATGGTCGCGACAGCCGAATTCGCGCAGAATATCGTATTGCATGCGCTGGCCGCCATTACGGGAGATGTTGGCGGCATCTACATAAACGCCTACTTTAGCATGGGATTTATAATAATTTACCATAATGTTTAAGTGTCTACTCTTTATTAAGCTCACTGGAGATGACTGTTGGGGTATGGATGTTGGCGAACGCGCCAGCAAACGGTACATTATCGCAAAATTAAGCCTGGGCTGCCGCATTCGTTCCGTGCCAGAATGCGATTTCTTGGGTTAACATGACCATCTTTACCTTTGGAGGTGCCAATCGTCATGTCCGTCGCCACAGCCGACCTGTTAGGACCCGTCACCGCGCTGGCCACCGCAGCCGGCGCCCGGATTCTGGATATCTATGGTACCGCGTTCCAGGTGGACGAAAAGGAAGACGACAGCCCGCTTACCACCGCCGATCTCGCCTCCCATCGGACCATCGTCGCGGGCCTGCAACGACTCACACCCGAAATTCCCGTCCTGTCCGAGGAATCCGCCGGCATTCCCTTCGCCGGGCGCAGCGGCTGGCGGCGCTTCTGGTTGGTGGATCCGCTGGACGGCACCAAGGAATTCATCAAGCGCAATGGTGAATTTACCGTCAATATCGCCTTGATCGAAGGGCATGAACCGGTACTGGGCGTGGTGCAGATTCCGGTAAAAGGGCTGTGTTACTTTGCCGCCCGTGGCCAGGGCGCGTTTCGCCAGGAGGCCGGTCAGGCGGCGGCGCGCATCGCCGTCTCCCGGCTGGGTCCGGGACCGGTGCGGGTGGTCGGGAGCCGTTCCCATGGCGGCAAGAGCCTGGAGGAATTCGTGGCCCGCCTGGGTGAGCATACCCTGGTGGCGATCGGCAGCGCCCTCAAGTTCTGCCTGGTGGCGGAAGGCAAAGCCGATATTTACCCGCGACTGGGGCTGACGTCCGAATGGGATACCGCCGCCGCCCAGTGTATTGTCGAGGCAGCCGGCGGGCGGGTCATTGCCGTCAGTGGCGAGCGGTTGGCTTATAACGCTAAGGAATCGCTGCTCAATCCGTACTTTCTGGTATTCGGCGACGACAGTCGGGATTGGCGGTCCTATCTGCCTGATTCGCTGTGATAGACCGGATTCGCGAGCAAGCGGCGTCTGTCGGGCACGTCCTGTGCCCGACCTACCGGACTACAATGCTAAGGATCGAGGACGCGGATGATGTGTTAGCGGACTTGACGCAGGCGCTGAGTTGAGCGGCGTCAGCCGGGCTTGCAATCCGGTTGACTTGAGGTATCATAGATACCCTTTCCAAATTTACGGGGCGTAGCGCAGCCTGGTAGCGCACCTGCATGGGGTGCAGGTGGTCGGAGGTTCAAATCCTCTCGCCCCGACCAATTAAAATCAGTAATTTATGAGTAAAAGCCCGTACCTATAAACGGGCTTTTTTATTTCAGGTTCCCCATCAGGTTCCCCAAAATACCCTTGCTAGGCGGCGGTAAGCACCCTGAAGCATGGCCAGGTGGCCGGCGCTGGCGCGGTGGCTGGCCTGGAGCGTCGCCAGATCGTCAACTGTGCGGCGTACCAGCCGGTGGAGCATGGCCAGGTGGCCGGCCTGGAACGTCGCCAGATCGCCGGCCTTGCAAGTTGCCGGCCTTGCGGTTTACCACCCTGGAGCATGACCAAGTGGCCGGCGCTGGCGCGGTGGTTGGCCTGGAGCGTCATCAGATCGATGGCCAGGCGTACCAGCCTGGAGCATGGCCAGGTGGCCGGCGCGGTGGCTAACAGTTTATTGAGGCAGGTACTGGGCTTCGCCGCTGGCGGTGTTCCCCTGGCCGCCGTGGACACTGCTATAGTCACCACTGGCGGTGTTCCCCTTGGCGCTATCCACGCCGCCGCCGCCGCTGACACTGCTAGCCAAGCCGCTGGCGGTGTTCCCCTGGCCGCCACTCACACTGCTGTAGAGGCCTTTTGCGGTGTTGGGATCCTTGTCGCCAGCGGTGTTCCCCTGGCCACCGCTGACACTGCTGTAGTCGCTGAAGGCTTTGTTACTCTGACCACCACTGACACTGCTGTAGGCGCCGCTTATCACATCTTGGGGAGGAGAGCCAGTAGTGCCAGTAACCACACCAGCTTGGTTACTCTCGCCGCCACTGACACTGCTCCCTATGGCCATAGCGGTGTTCCCCGAACCGCCGCTGACACTCGCCCAGGGGCCGGTGATGGCATTGTCATAGCCCGCCACCAAGCCGCCATAGCTGCTGTAGCTATGCATATCGCCCACGATCAGGTTATGCGAACCGGTCCTGGTCTTGGAGTTTGTCGTATCGTCCTTGTTATAGCCAATGATCAGGTTGCCATAGCTGTCAGTACTGTTGGTTTGTCCGCTGCTGTTGCGGACATGCACGTTACAGCCTGTAAAGTAAAAGTTGTGTTCGTCGCTTGATACGCAATTCAGTTTTGACTGCAGGCTTGTGTCGCCGCTGACACTGCTGTAGGCGCTGTCGGTGGTTTTCAGTTGGCTGCCGCTGATACTGCTGTAATCGCCAGTTATTTTATTGGCAACAACGGAGCCGGCTTGGTTACCCTCGCCGCCATTGACACTGCTCCCTATGGCCATAGCGGTGTTACTCCTGCCGCCGCTGACACTGCT
>CAIMUS010000246.1 GCA_903844665.1 uncultured Pseudomonadota bacterium | reverse complement strand
TTGTAGAATTAAGTTTGCTTTTACCATGATGGTCACCAAAATCAATCGGATTTGAAGCCAAAATACCTTGCCAGACCTACCTGGACCTCATATATAATACACTGATTATACTAAAATTTCTAGAGCAGCGGGAATTGCTGACCGGCGGCGCACAAAGACCGGGGTGTTAAACCTCGAACGTGTTGCGCCGTCCGGTAGTTGACGGGATTAGGTTAGCGAACCCTTGTTCTCCTTCTTGGCTTTCTTTTCGGCCTTCTTTTCTTTCAGGGTCTTCGCCGGTTTCTTCTTGGCTTCTTTCTTACTGTCTACGCCTTTACTCATAGTTTTCTCTCCTCATGATCCAGCTTGGGTTTTGACTACCTTGCGGTTGCGAATTCAGCGGACGACAAAAAGCGCGGTTTTTGGGCGGTCCGCTGGAGTGTACTGTCTACCCTATTTTGCTCCACGTTTTGCTCCACCGCCACCAATCCGGCTTGGTTTACAAAGCTGTGGTGGCGGGCTACCCACTTAAGGCGGGACAATCCGACCCTGAGAGCGCCGGCATCCTCGCTGGCTTGAGGGCATCGGCGCCAGTCAACAGCCGGCAAGATGCCGGCGCTCCCAGGGGAACCCCTCTGCGGTCAGCCTGCAAAGCGTCCCGGCTTAAGTGGATACCCCGCGTCTGCTTTCGTTGGACAGAAGCGGGAGCAGAAGATGTGGAGATCGTCGATTACCACTGAGGTGAGTCCATCATGAACAAGCTCAAGCCCGTTACCCCTGGCGAGATCCTCCTGGAAGAGTTCCTTAAGCCGATGGGCCTTAGCCAGTACCGTCTGGCCAAAGAGATTGGCGTTCCCGCGCAGCGCATCGGGCAGATCGTTGCAGGCAAGCGGGCCATCACAGCCGACACCGACCTGAGGCTGTACCGGTTTTTTGGCCTATCCAACGGCTACTGGCTACGTGCTCAGGCCGCCTACGACATAGAGGTTGCCGAGTGCACGATTGGGCCTTAGGTGTTTCCAGAGCGCTCAGCAATCTCTCTGGTCTCCTGCGAAACTAACCCGGTCACTTTGCGAACGACCGCGACCGCCCCCGCAATAACCATCACTTTCGCATTTATTTTTGAAATCTTGGCAGCGCCGATTCCTTGTTCCTCTCTCAGATTTTCAACCCAACAGTTCACAATCCTTTCATGATTCTCAACCGACTTCAGCGCATCAAGTGCGTCGCGTTCAAACTGATCCAGTTGCTCCAGCACAAGGCTTTCCACCAGTTTTGGAAAAAGCTGGTTCTTAATAGCGATAGCATGGACTTTAGATTGTGGCGCCCCTGTATTAAACAGATTCATCGGCAGCGTATCCCAGCTTCGACTCGCCAGCGCGATCTGTTTCTGTCGCTCGATCAGCATTTTCAAGAAAGGCAGCACCAGAACCGTCTTGGCTTCTTCCGCCGTTTTGAGAGCGCCTGTTTTATCTGCCGATGGCGGTAGCGGCTTTGCATACAGAATCGCTTTCAAGTAAGCTTGTACAGCCTCGTTGTTGAGCAAATCATCCAGTTCTGTAGCGGCTTCCTGGCGCAGTTCAACCGATAGCTCATCATCGAAAAGCATCAATGCCAGGTCGAGCGCTTCCTGTTGCCGATAAAGCACTTGCAGTTCCTGCATGGCTTTTTCGGGGGTTACATTTTCCAGAAAACTGAGATTGTCCCTGTCATCGAAGAAAGGAAGAAAACTCGTTTCCGACACCAGTATCATTTCACCGGGCGTATCCAGGCTGATGATGTAACGCTTATCATCATCGAGCAGTAGCCCTTTTCCAGAAAGTCCTGACAGAAGTGCGTTCATTCAGTTCACCACGAGTGCGACTTTGTATTTGTTCAAATTTTTCTGGAGCGCCTTAAATCTTGCTCCCTTTTGTCCTTCCGAGCGAATGATAGACACTTTTTCCACAGTGCGAATGGATATTGAACCGTAGATGTGAACTTCGACAAATTCATCATCACCGGCGCCAGTACCATTTTTCAACAAAACATGAATAAAATCGTTCGATGTAGTGCTACTATCGATGCTTCCTGACAATTTAGCTACAGCCAGTTTTTCCCGATCTCCCCATACGGCCCGATAGCCTGTTGGTAATGGTTGCGTCAAACCGATCTTGTTCTTTTTCATAAACAATATTGAATTTTCTTCAAATACCACAGCCCGATAGGCAATCATATCGTCGCGTAAAATTAGGAAACATGCGCCATAATTAATTAAACCCTTATCGTCCAGGCTCAGGGCAGCGAAGCGAATATGCTGCTTGTAGTAAGGGAACAGCGCCTCATCCACTCTGCCACGATACTGATCCCACTGTGAATTGTTAGGTATGCGGACACCGGCGCTTACGAGACTGTAAAACGTAGCGTAGAGTTCCTTTTCGCTGCCAGCCAGTCGGTTGATTTCTTCCCAGCTTCTGCCGATGACTGCTCGTGACTGTTTAGCTACGGTGTCCTCGAATTGCTGCACCAGCGATTCGACCCGGCGTTTTCCGGCTTCGTTACAAGCAAATTGGTAGCGAATTTCCAAGGCATCTTTTTCTTCCTGCATGCCAGCCTGGATTACGTTAGGAAATCGGGAAGGTCGCGCACAATGCGGACACCGATCCCGAAACAGCGGGATTTCAAAACCGCAATGTTCACAGGTTTCCACGCCAGTCATTGCTTACCGCCATAACAAGTCGTTGTTCGAGTAAAATGATTTGCTTGTGTCAACAAACTCAAGTATATCTCATCCGCGTGACCTGGAAACCCCCGACCTCGGAACCGCTTACTGCCAGCGACGCAGGAGCCTGAACCATGCCACTGGAACTCAACCTCCGCTTTCCCACCCCCGGGCAAGTCATCGTCCGCCTGGACGACGACGGCGACCACGACGAATCGGAACTGCTGCCGTTTCGCGGCCCGCTCGCGGCGCCGGATCAGCAGGACTTGCAGTGGTATCTGGAGGTCTACGCGGCGCAGTACGCTGCCGACGTGGACGACGAGCGGGCGCAGCGGATTGCGGCCAAGCTGCCCGACTGGGGCGCGGCGCTGCTGGCGGCGGTGCTGGGGGACGATGTGAAAGCCCGACGGCTGTTCGACCGGTTTCTGGAGCGGCGCGAACCGGGCCGGTTGCTGACGGTGAGCAGCGACCATCCGGCGGTGCTGGCGCAGCCGTGGGAGTTGCTGCGCGATCCTGCCGGGACGTATCTGGTGCATGACAATCCGCGCATTTCGGTGCGCCGCCGCTTGCCGAAAACCGGCGGCGGGCGGACACCGCTGAAAGTCAAGCCGAAAGACCGGCTGCGATTGCTGTTCGTGGTGAGCCGGCCCAAGGAAGCCGGTTTCATCGACCCGCGCGCCGATGCGTTGGCGGTATTGGATGCGCTGGACGCCAAGGCGCCGGGGCGGGTGGAGGTGGAATTCCTGCGGCCGCCGACGTTGCAGACGCTGGTGGAGCGGTTGGAGAATACCGATTTGCCGCCGGTGGATATTCTGCATTTCGACGGGCACGGCGTATTCGACCCGGACGGCCAATTGGCCGACAAGGCAAAACAGACGGTGCTGCCGGCCGGCATGAACGGTCTGCTGAAAGAAACCATGGCCACCAGCAATCAGGGCTATCTGCTGTTCGAGGACGCCGACGGCAACGAGGCGCTGGTATCCGCGGAAATGTTCGGCGACATGCTGAATCGGAAAGAGGTCGGGCTGATCGTGCTATCGGCCTGTCAGTCCGCCAAAGTCGGCGGCGACGATCCCCTCGGCAGTGTGGCCGCGCGATTGACGCATGCCGGCATTCCCACCGTCCTGGCGATGACCCACAGCGTCCTGGTCGCCACCACGCGGGCGCTGTTTCAGACCTTTTACGAGCACGTTGGGCGCGGTAAAGCGGTCGCCGAGTCGCTGGACAAAGCCCGGCGGGCGCTGTATCTCCAGCCCGAACGCGGCGAACGGCAGCGCGGCGCCGAGCGGATTGTCCTGAAATTGCAGGACTGGTTCCTGCCGGCCTTGTATCAGGCCGGGCGGGATACGCCGCTATTGACCGCGCCGGTTGCTGGTGCGGAACCGCCGGTGTATGCCAATAATCTGCCGGAATTGCAGGAAGCCGGTTTCTTCGGACGCCGCCGGGAATTGTGGGAGATCGAACGGGCCTTCGTCCACGGCACCCGCCGGCTGGCGATCACCGGTTTCGGCGGCCAGGGCAAGAGCTACCTGGCGGCGGAAGCCGGCCGCTGGTTGCAGCGCACCGGGATGTTCCGGCGGGTCTGCTGGGTGAGTTATGCCGCGTTTCAGGGCATCGACGCCGTAGGCTTGGCGGTCGGCACGCTGGGAACGGTAGTCGAACAGAATCTGCTGGATGTCGCCGCTGCGACGCAGGCATTACGCGCCGAACCGGTGTTGCTGATTCTCGATAATCTGGAAAGTCTGGGAGTGGAGCCGCTGCGGGAATTGCTCGACGCCGCCAAAGGCTGGTCGGAAGCCGGGAATAGCCGGGTACTGATCACCACCCGCAGGCCGGATCTGGAACATCCCGCCTATCCGACCACCGGCAGCAATCAGCACCGTTATCTGGCGCTGGACGGGTTGAATGCGGAAGACGCGCTCGAGTATTTCCAGAAGCTCATGAAACTCTCGCCGGAACCGCAAATGTCGCCGCCCAAGCGGGACGCCTTGCTGGCCCTGTTCGCGAAAGTACAATTTCATCCGCTGTCCATTGGCCTGCTGGCGCAACAACTCAAATTCCGGCGGATTGCGGAATTGGGGGAACGGCTGGAAAAGCTGTTGCTGGAGACGCTGGATAATCCGCTGCTGGCATCGTTGAATCTGTCGCTGGAACGGCTGAGTCCCGAAGCGCGGCAATGGCTGCCGCGGTTGGGGGTGTTTCAGGGCGGGGCATGGGAGCCTGATTTGCTGGCAATCACGGAACTGGCCGCGCCGGAGTGGATGGGGTTGCGGCAGGAATTGGCGACCACCGGGCTGATTCAGGTCGAGCCTATTCCGGGTGTCATCGATCAGCCCTTTCTCAAATTCCATCCCACGCTGGCGCCGGTGCTATGGTCGCGCCTGTCCCCGGCGGAACAGGCCGCTCTGAGCGCCCGGCACCGGCAACGCTACTATGATCTGTCCGGCTTTCTCTATCAGGAAGACAACCGCCATCCCCATGAAGCCCGCGCCATCGCCCAGCGGGAATTGCCCAACCTGCTGCACGCCGTGGACGGGGCGCTGACCGCCGGGGAGGAGGGGGCGGTGGAGTTCGTCGAGTACGTGAACCGGTTTCTCAAATTCTTCGGCCTGCAGAGGGACTGGGCCGCGCTGACTCAGCGGGCGGAAGCGGTAGCCGGGGTGGTGGGTTCCCGCAATTGGGTTCTGGCCCGCAGCAACCGGGGCGAGCAGTTGCGGAACGCTGGCCGCCATCGGGAGGCACAGGCGGTGTTCGAGGAAGTACTGCAAGAACTGGGAACGGCGCCGGATTTCGACCGCTGCCGGACACTGGGTCTGCTGGGGCGGTGCTTTAAGGGACAGGGGCAATTGGAACCGGCGGAGGATCACTACCGGCAGGCACTGGCAGTGGCGCAGCAGTTGGACGCTTCGCCCGCCGCACGGAGGGGGATAAGTCTCTTGCAGACCGATCTGGCGGATGTGCTGAGTGACAAGGGCGATTATGCGGGCGCACGGGCGGCTTATGAGGCAGGGCTGGCGAGTGCTGAAGAACTGGGTGATCTTCGGGGAGCCGCCGTCAGCAACGGACAACTCGGCACCCTGGCATTGATGCAAAACGACCTGCCGGAAGCGGCGCGCCGTTACCAGGAAGCGCTGAAGATCTTCCAGCGACTGGGAGAGCCAGCAGCAGAAGCCAGCTATTGGCATCAACTGGGCAACGTGTATCAGGAAGGCCGTCAATGGGACGCCGCCGAACGGGCTTGTCGGGAGGCGGCGCGCATCAGGGAATCGCTGGGCGACCTGGCCGGCGCCGCAACGACCTGGAACAATCTGGCCATGGTCACCGGATCCGCCGGCAAGCCCGCCGCCGCCGAGGGCTGGTATCGCAAGGCTCTTGCCGGATCGAAAGCGGTTGGCGATCAATTAGGTGTTTCCAGAAGGCTCAGCAACCTCGCCGGTCTCCTGCTAAACAAACCCAGCCGCCTGGCCGAAGCCCGACAATTGGCGGAACAGGCACTCGCCATTAAACAGACCCTCGACCCGGCGGCGGCTGAAATCTGGACAACCTACAGCATCCTGGCCGAAATCGCCGAACAGGAAGGCCATGCCGAACAAGCCCGAAGCTACCACCGCCGGGAACGGGAAGCGTATGCCGGTTTTGCCGGGGCTTGGTATGGGTTGCGGCGGCGTGCTCCACTCATTGCGGCGGTGGTGGCCGCGGCGGCTGACCCGGCACAGCGCAGCGCACTCGAAGCGGAACTGGAAGAATGGGTTGAAGCCGGCTGGGGCAAGCTGGTTGCCGCCATCCGCCGGATTCTGGGCGGCGAGCGGGATGAGGAGGCGATTGGCGAGGGGCTGAATCATGTGGAATGGCTGATCGTCCACACCATCCTGCGGGGCATTGCCGAGCCGGGGAGTTTGGAGGCGCTGCTGGCAAATTCACCAGAGAGTCGCTGAACCTCCAGAGTCATCTGCCCGAATTCCATGCGTATTATCGCCCTCAATACACTCAAGGACTTCTGGCAAAAGCACCCGGATGCAGAGCAGCCCCTCAAGGCTTGGTATGCAGTAGCCAGCCGTGCACAATGGATGAGTCCCGCCGATGTCAAAAAAGATTATGCATCCGCGAGTATCATTGAAAGCAACCGCGTCGTCTTCAACATCAAGGGCAACACCTACCGGTTGATCGTTGCCTTTCATTACGACAAAGGACGTGGTTTCATCCGCTTTGTGGGAACGCATGCCGACTACGACCGGATCGACGCACGTGCTATCTGAATCGAGTTGTTAGCAATGACTATTAAACCTATCCGCACTGAAGCAGACTACCAACAGGCGCTGGCGGAAATCGGTCAGTTGTGGAATGCCCCGGCGGGCAGCCCGGAAGCAGACCGGCTCGATGTGCTCTTTACGCTGGTGGCCGCTTATGAGGCCGAACATCACGCGATTGACCTGCCGGACCCGCTGGCAATGCTGGAACATGTGATGGAAAGTCGCGGCCTGACCCATGAGCAGTTGGAACCTTACATAGGCTCCGCACATCTGGTAGCGGCCGTACTGAATCGGCAACGCCCCCTGACATTAGCCATGATCCGCCGTTTGCATCGGGGATTGGGGATTCCCGCCGACGTGCTGATTGAACCTTACGAATTAGCGCGCCGTCGTGCATAAGGTGCTGTCAAGTGATCGATAAACTCTCCAACAGGAGGAAAGACCGATGAAAGAATGGTTGAACGAGAATCTGTTTAAATCCTGGACCGAAGCCCAGCAACATCTCTACGAGGGTTTTTCCAAGTCCTTACCCAACCTGCCTCTGCCCACCGGCCTGGAAGGATGGCGGGACGCTTATCTCCAGCAGCTTGCCGGTTGGGAGACCCTGGTAAAGCAGACCCTGCAAAGCGAAACCGCCTGGGTGGAACAATGGGCCGGCAAGGCAACCGGCGACCAGCCGGAAACAGCGGATATGGTCTCCACCTGGAGCCGGCAGATGGAGGACTTGCTACGGCAATGGATCGGCATTCAAGCTCAATTATGGGATGAGTTTTTCGAGGTGCTGCGTCACGGCGGCGCCGCGCTCGGTCCCACCACATTCGAAAGCGACGCCGAGACCGCCCCGGCGCCGACCATGGCTGGCGACACGGGTATCGAGCCTGCCACCGCGCCAGCGTCCGCCCCTGCCGCGCCGGCCACGGAACCCGACGACCTCACCCTGATCTCAGGGATTGGCGCCGCCACCGCGCAAAAATTGCAGGCGGCTGGCATCGTCAGTTATCGCCAACTCGCCACCCTTGGCGGGGAGGAGATCGAACGGCTTGAAGCGGATATCAAAAGGCCGGGTCGTATCCGCCGCGACCAGTGGATCGAACAGGCCAGGGAACTGCACTTGCACAAATATCAAGAAAAACTCTGAACGGTCTCTCAGAGTTACCACCGCCAGAGTCTAACGGGTGCAATTAAGAGCCTGTATAAAAACTAACACCATGATAATACTAGCTAATTTCCCCAGAGATACGTCCCCTCCCCCACAAGGGGGGAGGGAGTTTTTATACAGGCTCTAAGGGGAGGTGGCGAAATCCTTGCCGCCGGGCGCCACATCCACGCTAAGGTCGAAAAAGTCGCTTTGGCTGCCTTGCACCCGGCGGTTGAACCGCTATCGTAAGTGCTGCATTCCTGTAGGAACCCTGTAAAATACTCCCGCCACCGGGAGGGGCAAACATCATGGTCACCCCTGCACGCATTCTGCCCAGCGATACCCGCTTCGATACCTGGCTGACGAGCCTGCCGGTCCGCTGGAACGCCACCCAGTCAGAGGCGGTATGCCGCGCCCACGAACTGACCACCGACCGGGGGCTGGCGGCGGCCGATCTGCTGGCCGATCTTCAGATGGACCATGAAGTCGTTATCGCCGCCCTGCTGCATGAACCGGTGGCGGCGGGAAAACTTGGCCTCAAGGCGGTGGGAGACAGCTTCGGCCAAGTCGTCGCCCGGCTGGTGGACGGGGTCGGCAAACTCAGTCTGATCGGCGATCTCTATCAGCAGGGACCGCAGGCCCAGCAACAATTGGAAAGCCTGCGCAAGATGCTGCTGGCCATGGCCCAGGACGTGCGGGTGGTGCTCATCCGCCTGGCCATCTGCCTGGTCACCATGCGTAACCTAAAAGCCTTTCCGGTGGCGGAACAGCAGCGTATCGCCCGGGAAACCCTGAATATCTTCGCCCCGCTGGCCAACCGGCTGGGCATGGCCCAGATGAAATGGGAACTGGAAGACCTGGCCTTGCGCTATCTGGAGCCGGTGGCTTACAAGCAACTGGCCCAGGCGCTGGACGAGCGGCGCGCCGAACGGGAAAGCCACATCGCCGAGGTTATTCAGAAGCTGCGGGCGGAACTGCAACACGCCGGCATCGATGCCGAGGTTTGCGGCCGGGCCAAGCATATCTACAGCATCTGGCGCAAGATGCAGCGCAAACAGTTACCGTTCGAGCAGATTTTCGATATCCGCGCGGTGCGGGTGACGGTGGACACCGTGACGGATTGCTATGCCGCCCTGGGAGTGGTGCATTCGCTGTGGAACCATATCCGCCATGAGTTCGACGACTATATCGCCAATCCCAAGAGCAACGGCTATCAATCCCTGCACACCGCCGTGGTGGGGCCGGAAGGCAAGACCCTGGAAGTGCAGATTCGCACCTGGGACATGCACCATCATGCCGAGCTGGGCGTGGCCGCCCACTGGCGCTACAAGGAAGGCGGCGCCCAGACCAGCGCCTACGAGCAGCAGATCGCCTGGCTGCGGCAGTTGCTGGAGTGGAAAGACGACGAGCTGACCGACGCCAGCGACTTTCTGGACCGCTTCAAGGCCGAGGCTTTTCAGGATCATGTCTATGTAATCACCCCCAAGGGCGCCGTGCTCGAACTTCCTCAGGGCGCCACGCCGCTGGATTTCGCCTATCACATCCATACCGATATAGGCCATCGCTGCCGCGGCGCCAAGGTCAACGGCCGCATCGCGCCGTTGCACTACGAGTTAAAGAACGGCGACCAGGTGGATGTGCTCACCGCCAGGCATCCCGCCCCCAGCCGGGACTGGCTCAGCCCTCACCTGGGTTATCTCAAGAGCGCGCGTGCCCGCGGCAAGGCGCGGCAGTGGTTCAAGCAACTGGATCAGGAAAAGAACAGCGCCGTCGGCAAGGCCACTCTCGAAAAGGAGTTCCAACGGCTGGGCGTGGATATCAAACAGGTGGATCTGCAAAAGCTGGCGGAGAAACTGAACTTTACCGAGACCGACGAACTGTTCGCCGCCATCGGTTACGGCGATATCACCACCGGCACCGTCGCCACCAAGGCGCAGGAACTGATCCTGCCGCCACCACCCGCCCCGGTTTCCCGGCTGATCCGCAAGCCCTCCGGCGGCGACAGCGGCGAAGGCATCCAGATCCGCGGTGTCGGCAAGCTGCTGACCCATCTTGCCCGCTGCTGCAAGCCGGTGCCCTTCGAGCCGATCGCCGGTTTTATCACCCAGGGCCGCGGCGTGACCATCCATCGTCAGGACTGCCCCAATCTGTTGAATCTGGCGACCCGCGAACAGGAACGGATGATCGAAGTGGCTTGGGGCCGGGAACAGAAAGCGGTCTATCCCGTGGATATCATGATCCAGGCCTATGACCGCACCGGCCTGTTGCGGGATATTACCTCGATCCTGTTGCAGGAAAAAATCAACGTGCTGGCCGCCAACACCCGCACCGACCCCGAGACCGCCATCGCCAACATGCTGCTGACGCTGGAGATCGGCGGCGTGGAGCAACTCAGCCGCATTCTGGACAAAATTTCCCGCCTGCCCAATATCACCGACGCGCACCGCCAGTTGCCGGGTTCGGTCTCGCCGCCGTGGTAAGCTGCGACCGTCCGCGTAGCAACATTATGCCGCACTGGCTGCAAACCGCGCTGCATCTGCCATTGCCTATCGCCGAGGTATTCGCGTTTTTCGCGGACGCCGCCAACTCCCCGAGTCCCGAATTCAGGACGACAGCCGAAATCCGGGCTACCGTGCTCCAAGGTAGGACGGTGGTTGTTCCAGCGGGTCAGCCAGGTAGGTCGGGCACAGGACGTGCCCGACGTGCACCGCGCCGAACGGGGGAAAGTCTGAACCGCAGATTAACGCTGATTAAGAGATTACGCAGAATCTAACGGGGGCGTGGATAAGTCTATCTGCGTAATCCTTTAATCTGCGCCCATCTGCGGTTCAGACAACCAGGATCGGGTCGGGGTAACGGGATTGCGCCCGTTACCCCTCCCACACCACCGGACATGCGGTCTTCCGCATCCGGCGGTTGAACCCAGCGGCTTCACGTTGCCGCACGATCCGATGGAACGTATAAGCCCCAACGCCGGAGACGGGCGTTGTTCAAGACGGTATGTAAGGTCGGACTCCGCGCCAGTCTCAAGGCGGCGACTGCACTGCTTGCCAGTTGCTGTTGCCGACCCTTCGCTCCCAAGCGTCGCAGGGCGTTCGCCCGACCCCGCCGGTTGTGCCAGCGTTGCCAGAAGAACTTGCGCATGTGGCGGCGTATCCACCCTTCCTTCCGGCGA
>CAIMUS010000245.1 GCA_903844665.1 uncultured Pseudomonadota bacterium | reverse complement strand
CAGATGGGGCTGAACGACGTATTCGATGCCCTCAAGACCATTACCTGCAACCCGCGTTACCAGCACACGGTGGAATGGCTGGGTTGCCCCTGGGGGCATGCCGTCGCGCCCTCCACGCCGGTGCAGGATTACCGCCTGCATGTCCAGGCCTGGCAACACCATTTCGCCGCCATCTTCGGGTTGGAGGCGGTGGCGCGGGTGCGCGGCTTTTCCCCTTCGGAGATGGCGCTGCCGAACCATCCCGATGTCGCCTATGAATTCGTCAAGACCCTGAAAGACTGCGGCTATCAGTGGGTGCTGGTACAGGAGCACTCGGTGGAACGGCCGGAGAACGGCCGGGGACCGGAGCAGAAGCATCTGCCCCATCGGCTGGTCTGCACCAATTCCCAGGGCGAGACGGTCGGCATCATCGCGATTATCAAGACCCAGGGCAGCGATACCAAGCTGGTCGCCCAGATGCAGCCTTACTATGAGGCCAAAGGTTTGACCCGCTGGCAACTGGCCGGCAAATCGGCGCCGCCTCTGGTCACCCAAATCGCCGATGGCGAAAACGGTGGGGTGATGATGAACGAATTTCCGGGTAAGTATTTCGAGGCGGTACGGGAAAGCTCCGGTTCCCCGACCCCGATCATGAACGTCACCGAATATCTGGAACATCTGTTCGCCATGGGCATCCGGGAAGCCGATCTGCCGACACTGCAACCTCTGTTCCAGAAACGCATCTGGGACCGGTTCCAACCCGGCGGGGGTGAAGACAAACTGGCCAAAGTCGTCGAGGAATTGCAGCGCGAAGATCATCGCTTCCATGTCGATGGCGGCAGTTGGACCAACAACATCTCCTGGGTAAAGGGCTATGAGAACCTGCTGGGGCCGATGGAAAAAGTCAGCGCCTTGTTCAATGAAAAAGTCCTGGCGCCGGGTATCGCGCCGTCCGATCCACGGTATCGCAGTGCGCTTTACCATCTGATGGCTTCGCAGACCAGTTGCTACCGGTATTGGGGCCAGGGACTGTGGACCGATTACGGCAGGGAAATCTGCCGCCGCGCCGGCGATATCCTCAGCCACGATTTCTAAACCGGCCCCCCTGTCGGGGTTACGGTGCGCCCGCCAGGTTTCTGCTATCTCCAGGCTTGGTGGAAGGGCGCACCTAACCCGACCTATGAAGATTTTCACGGTAACATCCTACAATGCCGGACATTGCACACGCTCTAGTACTCACTTTGCACCAGCCGCCGGGTAACCTGGAGGAGTTGCTGCTCTGCAACGAATGGGAGGCCAGGGAAATTCTCTTTGCCCTGGATCGCATCCCCCGCGCCTTATGGGGTGATGAGGATCTGGCGCGGGTGCATCTGGCGCTGTCCGGCACCTTGCTGGAAACTCTCTCCAGCCCGGATTTTCAAAGCCGGGTCAGCGATATCGTCGATTGCGGCTCGTTCCTGTGGTATCTGCAAAATCCCCGTTTGTTCCAGATCCTGGGGACCGCCTATTACCATCCCGTACTGCCGCTGATACCGCTGTCGGACTGGGAAGAGCAATTGCGCCGCTGGCAGGGGATCGGCCGGCATCTGCTCAACCGCGATGAGTTTTCCGGTTTCTGGCCGCCGGCGATGGGTTTTTGCATGGAGCTGATTCCTCTGCTCAAGCGGCTCGGCTATCGCTATGTCCTGGTGGATAGCGAACATGTGCAACCGCTCACCTCCATGAGTCGGGAGGAAATCCGTTACCGTCCTCATCTTGCCGCCTTCGGCGGCGAGGAAATCGTCGTCGTCGTCAGGGACCGGGACCTGTCCAACGCCCAGGAAGCCGGAATGGATCCGCAGTGGTTCATGCGGGAAGTGCAGGAACGGACCCAAGGCTGCGATTTTCCTCCCTTGGTGACCACCTGCACGGACGGCGAGAATGGCGGCTGGTTTCGCAACATGGCCGCGGGGAGCAATTTCTGGACTGCGTTCTACCGGCCCTTACTGGAGCGGATACGAGCCGGCCAGTGCGCTATCCGTCCGACTTTTATCGACGACTACCTGAACCGTTACGGCGCCCAGGGCGCGGTTAACGTAGCGCGGGGAGCCTGGAATACCGGCTGGCACCATGGCGCCGGCTTTACGCAGTGGAGCGGATCGCCGGCTCAGCAGGCCGCCCTGGCCCGCCTGAATCAAGTCAGCCAAGCCGTCCAGACCGCCTTTGCCGCCGCCCAATCCAGATCGGATTATGATCCCGAATTGGATCATCTGGTGGAGGAAGCCCGCTGGCGGGTGCTGCGGGCGGAAACCAGTTGTAATTTCT
>CAIMUS010000244.1 GCA_903844665.1 uncultured Pseudomonadota bacterium | reverse complement strand
TCATATTCCGACAGGCCTTGAAAGCGTTGGCGTGCCTGAAGGGCCTCGCCAGAATGGGCTAATACGGCCTGGCGAAGTGTCGTGAACAGACCGTGATGAAAGTAGGGTGGCTCATTCGCACAGCCCCACAGTCGCTTGGTCAAAAATTTCCGGTTTCCCGCCACGAATTTTTTCGACCAGACATTTTGATTTCCACGGCTGCGACTTTAGTCCGCCGCTTTAGCCTCGAAGGCGGCAGCCCGTGGTGCAAACCACCGTCTTTAGACGGTAACCGTTTAGCCCCCTCTTCCCCGCTTGCGCAAATAGGGGGAGATATTGGGTTTTCCCCTCCTTGAAAAGGAGGGGAAAGCAGCAATACCTACCTTTGCAGATATGCAAGCAGGGGGGGCTAAACGGTTACCACCCGTCAATAAAAAAGGGCGGCGGGAGTCGCCTCGCCGCCGCCCCCTTATACCGACAAACTTACTCGAATTCCAGAATCTGCTGATCCACCGCCAGGCTGTCGCCCGACGCGGCCAGCACCTTGGCCACCTTGGCATCCTGCTCGGCGCGCAGCACGTTCTCCATCTTCATGGCCTCGACCACGGCCAGATCCTGCCCGGCCTTGACCTCGTCGCCGACCTGCACCAGCACCTTGGACAGCAGCCCCGGCATCGGCGACAGCAGGTACTTGGACAAATCCGGCGGTACTTTCACCGGCATCAGCGACAGCAACCGGGCTGCGTCTGTCGTCATCACGATGACATCCATCTGCGAACCCCAGTGGAACAGCCGGTAGACCAGATTGCGCCGCTCCACCTGCATGCAGATCTCGACGCCGTTGATCGTACCCTTGAACAGCGGTTCACCGAACTGCCAGCCGCTGCGGACCTCGTAAGTCTCGCCGCCGTACTCCACATCGTAACCACCGGTCGCCGGCCGCACCACAACAGGATGCCGGGCATCACCGATGGTTACCACCCAGTCTTCACCCACCTTGCGCTCGTGGCCGGGCATCTGGCCGGTGATCTTGGCCGCCCGGTCCATGTAACTGCGATGGATAAAGCCGGCCACCGCGATCAGCAAGGCCGGATCGTCGTGCGGAATATCGGTGGGATGGAAGCCCTGCGGATATTCCTCGGCGATCATATTGGTGTTGATCCGCCCGGTGATAAAGCGGGGATGGTTCAGCAGCGCAGCCAGGAAGCTGATGTTATGGGAGACGCCGCGGATACAGAACTCGTTCAGGGCGTCGCGCATGTGCGCAATCGCCCGGTCGCGGGTGGCCCCGTAGGTGACCAGCTTGGCGATCATCGGGTCGTAGTACATCGACACCTCGCTGCCCTCGTAGATGCCGGTGTCCACCCGCACCACCTCGGTTTCCTTGGGCGGCAGGTATTTCACCAGGCGGCCGATGGAGGGCAGGAAGTTGCGGAACGGATCTTCCGCATAGACGCGGGCCTCGAGCGCCCAGCCCTTGAGCTGGATATCCGCCTGGCTGAAGGGCAGCTTTTCACCGGCGGCGACCCGGATCATCAGTTCCACCAGATCGAGGCCGGTGATGTACTCGGTGACCGGATGCTCCACCTGCAAGCGGGTGTTCATCTCCAGGAAGTAGAAGTTGCGCTGGGCATCGACCACGAATTCGACCGTGCCCACCGACTGGTAATCCACCGCTCTGGCCAGGGCCACCGCCTGCTCGCCCATCGCCTGCCGGGTCAGTTCGTCCAGGAAGGGGGAGGGCGCCTCTTCGATCACTTTCTGATGGCGCCGTTGCAGCGAACATTCGCGTTCGCCCAGATAGACCGTATTGCCCTGGCTGTCGGCCAGTACCTGAATTTCGATATGGCGCGGCTCCTGGATATATTTTTCGATGAATATCCGGTCGTCGCCGAAACTGGAGCGGGCCTCGTTGCTGGCGCGCTCGAAACCGTCGCGGCACTCAGCGTCGTTCCAGGCCAGCCGCATGCCCTTGCCGCCGCCGCCGGCGCTGGCCTTGAGCATCACCGGATAACCGATGTCCCGGGCGATTTCCACCGCCTGCTCGGGACTATGAATGATGTCCATATAGCCGGGGATGGTGGTGACGCCGGCTTCCTTGGCCAACTTCTTGGAGGTGATCTTATCGCCCATGCTGTTGATGGCATGGACATTCGGACCGATAAAGGCGATGCCCTCTTGCGCCAGGGCTTCGGCGAAAGTGGCCCGCTCCGACAGGAAACCATAACCCGGATGCACCGCCTCGGCGCCGGTATCCTTGCAGGCATGAATGATACGCTCCATCACCAGGTAGCTCTGCGCGGTCGGCGGCGGACCGATCAGCACGGCCTCGTCGGCCAGTTCCACATGCAGGGCAGCCTTATCGGCCTCGGAATACACGGCCACGGTTTTAATGCCCATCTTGCGGGCGGTTTTGATCACCCGGCAGGCGATTTCACCACGATTGGCGATCAGAATTTTCTTGAACATAGCGATTCCCTACAGCGGAATGTTGCCGTGCTTGCGCCACGGATTTTCTAGTTGCTTTTCCCTGAGCATGGCCAGGGAGCGGCAGATGCGCCGGCGGGTGTCATGCGGCATGATGACATCGTCGATAAAGCCGCGATGCCCGGCGATGAAGGGATTGGCGAACTTCTGCCGGTATTCCTCGGTACGGGCTTCGATCTTGGCGGCATCGCCGATGTCCTGCCGGAAAATGATTTCCACCGCGCCCTTCGGTCCCATCACCGCGATTTCGGCGCTCGGCCAGGCGAAGTTCACATCGCCGCGCAAGTGCTTGGAGCTCATCACGTCGTAAGCCCCGCCATAGGCCTTGCGGGTAATCAATGTGATCTTGGGCACCGTGGCCTCGGCGAAGGCGAACAACAGCTTGGCGCCGTGCTTGATAATGCCGCCGTATTCCTGGGCGGTGCCAGGCATAAAGCCGGGCACATCCACGAAGGTGATGATCGGGATGTTGAAGCAATCGCAGAAACGGACGAAGCGGCCGGCCTTGATGGCCGATTTGATATCCAGACAGCCGGCCAGCACCAGCGGCTGGTTGGCGACAATCCCCACGGTCGAGCCGGCCATGCGCGCAAACCCGACGATGATATTCTTGGCGTAGTCCGGCTGAACCTCGAAGAAATCGTAATCGTCCACGATCTTGAGGATCAGTTCCTTCATATCGTAGGGTTTGTTGGGATTGTCCGGCACCAGGGTGTCCAGCGAATATTCATCGCGATCGGGCGAATCCGGAGTGGGTCGTACCGGCGGCTGCTCGTGGTTATTGGCGGGCAGGTAGTTGATGAAGCGGCGCAGCATCAGCAGCGCTTCCACGTCGTTTTCGAAGGCCCGGTCGGCCACGCCGGACCTGGAGGAATGGGTGACGGCCCCGCCCAGCTCTTCGGCGGTCACTTCCTCATGGGTCACGGTTTTCACCACGTCGGGACCGGTGACGAACATATAGGAGGTATCCTTGACCATGAAGATAAAATCGGTCATGGCCGGCGAGTACACCGCGCCGCCGGCGCAGGGACCCATGATCACGGAAATCTGCGGAATCACCCCCGATGCCATCACATTGCGCTGGAACACATCGGCATAACCCGCCAGGGAGGCCACACCCTCCTGGATACGGGCGCCGCCGGAATCGTTCAGACCGATCACCGGCGCGCCGATCTTGATCGCATGATCCATGATCTTGCAGATTTTTTCGGCATGGGCCTGCGATAAAGAACCGCCGAATACCGTGAAATCCTGGCTGAACACGAACACCAGGCGGCCGTTGATCGTGCCATAGCCGGTGACCACGCCGTCACCGGGAATCGTCTGTTCGCCCATCCCGAAATCGGTGCAGCGGTGCTCGACGAACATATCCCATTCTTCGAAGGAATCGGGATCCAGCAGCAATTCGATGCGCTCACGGGCGGACAGCTTGCCTCTGGCATGTTGTGCATCGATCCGCCGTTGGCCGCCGCCGAGACGCGCGGCGGCTCGTTTTTCTTCTAGCTGTTTAATGATTTCATACATAAACGCTTGCTCCTTAACGCGTATCGGCGACCAACCGCCGACACTCTAAAAAGCTTTAGTCAGTAACCGGATGCAGTGCCCTTAAAGCGGTCGCGCCGGACGGAAGAGACCCGCGCCGGAAGCCGGCACGCCCGGCGCCGCGGAGCGGCGCCATCGTTCTCCAAGTATGGCTTCCTGCCATCCTCTTACCCCCCCAAGCCGGTATCGTGCTTTCAAGAGGACGCCGACCACTTGGATTGGCGCTGTAGTCGGTAGGCAGAGCCCGCGCGGCTTCAAGATCCGCGCGGACAGTGGCAAGCCATGACCGAATGGCGCTGGCTGTCTTGAAATTAAGGGGTATTTTAAACCTATAATGAAGGCGGGTCATAATTCATCAACGTTGGGGGCGCAACCGCCTGCCGCGGCAGGCAGACCGCGAGCATGGGAAACCGGCGGTTCACTGTTTGCCTTCGCTGCTCAATCTGATCGGCTCCAGTACGAAGGTCGGCGGCGGCGGGTTTGCCGGCGCCGGCGCCGGCGCTTCGAGCAGTAGCGCGGGTTGTACCGTTGTGCCCGCGTGGGGCTGGTCGAGCGGGCCCAGGGTGGTGGCCAGGAACTGCTCCGCGCCGCTGTTCGCCCATTGTTTGGCCGACAGTTTGAGCAGGATGGCCACCGCCTTGGCTATATCGGTGGTGACCAGCAAGCCGAGGGCGAGGTCTGCAGGCGCGACCGGGCTGGAACCCAGCACATTCAGCAGGCTGGCAGGTGTGCTGAGAGGCGATAATCGATCTGTTAAACTGTCTTTCCAACTGCCTGGCAGCGTGCCTTCCCAGGTGAATAGCGGATTCCTGTCAGCCGGCCTGGCTTGCATGGCGAGAGCGCTGCTCCAGCTTGCCGCCAGCGCGGGGGGCAGGCGCTCCGGTTCGGCCGCCGAGGCGGGATGGCCGCCGACGCTAACTACGCTTACGATAAGCAGTAGTGGCGCTTGCAGTGGTCGCATGCATCTCATCATAGAAAGTCCTGATAGAAGGTTTTGAAAAGTAGCAATTCTATCATCTTAGCATGACTGTCCATCTGTTACCGTACCGCCGACCTTGGCCCTGGGATCCAACGTTTAGTAAAGAGGAGCAGCCTGAATGAGAAGCATCCGCGGCAACCGTTTCAAGCGGTTTTCCAAAAAAGTCGGAAGCTATTTTAAACGTTTAAGCCACCATAAATATTTCAGGTGGTTTTTTAGACACTATGTCTTTACCAGTATCGGCCTGATGGTTTTGCTGGGCGGTGGAATTACCGCTATCGTGGTCGTGCTGGGCAATAAAGATCTGCCGCCAAAGCTCACCGAGGCCGGGTATCTGAAGATCGGCACGGACGAATTCTCCGCCAATCATCTGCCCACCGCCGTTACCGCACTCCAGCAGGTACTCGATCTGAACCCCGCCAATGTTACCGCCCGACTATTGCTGGCCAGGTCCTATCTGGGCATGAGTGAGGGTAGTCATGCGGAAAAAGAACTCAAGCCCTTGCTGGATAAGGCGCCGCCTTCGAGTTATATCGTCTATCTTGGCCAGGCTTGGTTACAGCAGGGAAAATACGAGCAAATCCTGGAACAACTGCGGCCGCAATCAGGTCTGGAAAGCCAGGCGCTGGCTGAACTACTGGCCTTGCGCGCTCAGGCTTATCTCTGGCGCGGCAATCTGGAGGCGGCGGCGCGGGAACTGGACGCCGCTTTGCAAAACGCGCCGGATGACCCGTTGATCACGCTGTCCCTGTTACGGCTGCGGCTGGCGCAGCAACGGTTGCCGGAGGCGGTCGAATTGGTGAACAGAATTCTGGCCGCGACTCCGGATGATCCCGATGCCTGGAGCTTGAAGGGGGAATTAGCCCTGCGGCAGGGCGAGTTACAGCCGGCGGAAGAGGCTTACAGCAAAGCGATAAAGTATCGCTACAATCCCGATACCGGCGACCTTCTCAATCGTGCCCTGGTCCGGGTTTATCGGGGTAGTTACCCGGCTGCCGAAGAAGATATCGCGACGGTACGTAAACGCCTGCGCGACCATGCCGGCGTCCTGTTCGTCACCGGACTGATGTATTTTTTTCAGGGGAGATACGCCGATGCCTGGAATCAACTGGAATTGGCGGCGCAGGCCGATCCAAAGTATTTGCCGACCTATTATTATCTGGGCCTGAGCAATTATGCGGTGGGCCAATGGAAAATGGGGCAGCAGAATCTAAACGACTATTATCGCAAGCTGCCGGAGGCCACCCAGGCCGGATTGCTGCTGGCCAGCGGCCAGTTGCTGCAGGGTGACGCCACGAACGCCGAAGCGACTTTGCAGACTCTCCTTAAGCACGATCCCACAGAAACCCAGGCGCTGGAACTGCTAGGCTATACCTATCTGGCGCAGGGCAATATTTCCCGGGGAGTTGAACAACTCCTGCAGCGGGTCAGGCTGCCGCCTGATACCGCGCTGTTACGGGCGCGGTTAGGTCTGGCACAATGGGTGCTTGGCCAGAAGGAGCAGGCCGACTTGCAGTTCGAGCAGGCGGCGCAGTCCTCGCCCGAGCAAGAGCAAATCAAGGTGCTGCGTATTCTTTACCGGATGCAGGCGGGCGACTATACCAGTGCCATGCGGCTAACCCACGAATGGCGTGGTCAACAACCCAACGGTCCCTTGCCTGAAGTCGCGCAGGGAATCCTCTATGCGCGGCAGAACCAGTCCAATGAGGCGCTGGCGGCCTTTATGCGGGCCTTGCAGTTGCAGCCGGGGAATTTCGCCGCCACCCTTCATGCGGTTCGATTGCTCAATGCAGGCCTTCGGACGGAGCAGGCGCATGCTTTGCTGCAAGCCGCGCTACAGGCCCAGCCCGACAATGCCGTGTTTCTGGCCGAACTGGCGGCAATGGAATATGAGCGGGAAAATATCCCGGAAGCACGCCGGCTTCTGGAAGCCGTGTTGTCCCTGAGACCGGAAATCTCCCTGGTACGGCTGAAGCTGGCCGATCTATTGCTACAGACGCGGCAGCCGCAGGAAGCCGTCAAGGTATTGCAACAGGCGCCGGCCAACTTGGCCGATCAAGCCGCCTTGCAGGAACTGCTGGGGCAGACCCAACTGGCCGCCGGTGACGGGTTCGACGCCACCCAGACACTGCGCAATCTGGCCTGGAGCAAGCCCTCCGCCCTGAGTTCCTACCTGCTGGCGGCAGCCCTGGCGGAACAGGGGGAAATCGAGGCATCCCAGCGGGAATTGAATAAAGCGCTGAGCATCACTCCGAATTTCGGACCGGCCCAACTGGCTAAGGCGCGACAACTGTTGGCCGCCAGACAATTGGCGGAAGCACGGCAGCTATTGGAGGTCTTGCGTCGAACCTTGCCGGGTAATACCAACGTACTGGGTCTGGAAGGCGATCTGGCCATGGCCGACAATGAGTTTCAGCGAGCGGTCGACATTTTCGGCAGGTTGCAACAGTCAAATCCAGCCTCCAGCCACTGGGTCGTTAAACTGGCGCAGGCGCAGTGGAGCGCCGGGGAGCAGGACGCCGCCGTGGCCACTTACGAGCGTTGGCTGGCAGCCAACCCGGATGATAGCCGGATCCAGCGGGAGTTGGCCGACACTTACTTGAAATCAGGGCAGGGTGCGGCCGCCAGCGCGCTGTATGACCGGCTGTTGGGGCAGCAGCCTGAACAGGCTGGACTCTTGCTCGATCTGGCCTGGTCGTTACGGCAGAGCGATCCCGCCAAGGCGCAAACCTATGCCGAGCGGGCTCTCAAGCGGCAACCGGATTCTCCGCTGGCCAAGGGGACCCTGGCTCTGATTCAGTTGGCGGCAGGCAAGAAGGAGCGGGCCGCCGCCTTGTTGAAAGAGGTGCTGGGTGACCTGACCCAGGATCTCGGCACTCAGTTTCAGTTGGCGCAGGCGCTGGCGCAGACCGGCGAAAGGCAGGCGGCCCGCCGCTATCTGCGACGCATTCTGGATGACCCCAGGGTATTTCCGGAACGCGCTCAGGCGGAGGCTCTTATGGCTGAGATAAGCCGCCTGCAATGACGGGGTCCAGCCTGTCATGGAACATCACCACGCAGTGCATGCCTTGCAAAAAAGCACAACATTTCGATTTTATGATACTCTAATCCTTCGATAAATCGGCGCTGCTGCCTCGACCGTAGCCGGAACCGCTTGCAGTGGTCTGGCGCCGGTTATGGTCGCCGGCAGAGATGCAGGCTGCAAGCGGGTAATTTTGTCGAATAATCGGTACTACTGTGGGTTTGTAAGCAGGCGGCTATGTTCTTCCTTTATGACCATTTCCAGTTTCAGTATGAACCCTTTCCTATAGGCTTGGGCAAGCCGCTGATGGCGGAAAATGTCTATAAGGAGTTTTTGGACAATTATCCTTCGCTGGACATTTTCAAGAGCATACCCAATAAAATCGGCAATAAATACTCCCTGTCGGAGCGGTTCAATTCCAAGGAGTATAAGGATTTTATCCGCTCAAGCCCGCTGTGGTTGGAGTTTCATCGCTGGATCAAGAGCGATGAATTTGTCAATGGAATTATGGATATGCTGCGGGAGCATCATATCGACCTCGGCTATGGCCTGCCGCCGCTGCCGCGTAAGCAGTATATGATGAAATTCATGAGAAACCTCAAGCGCGGGAAGATTCTGCGCTCCGTCAAGCTGGCGTCCCGCTTCGAGTTCTCGATGCTGCCGGCGGCCGGTGGCCACGTGTTGCCGCATACCGACGCGCCTTCGAAAATCGTGACGATGATCGTGTCGATGCTGCGGGAGGGCGAGTGGAACCCCGCTTTCGGCGGTGGCACCGACGTCAACTGGCCTAAAAGCACCGATCTCAGCTTCAATCGGCTGAATCGCAAGGCGGACTTTGAAGACATGGACGTATTGCATACCTACCAGTTTACCCCCAACCAGGGGGTGCTGTTCGTCAAAACCTTTAATTCCTGGCATTCGGTGCGACCTATGACCGGGATCGACCCCGAGCTCATGCGCAAGACCCTGACAATCAACATCGAACTCGCTGACTAACCATGCCTTCATAGGTCTTACGTTCGACTGCCGGGTAGATAGGAATCGAAGTGGACTATTGCGTCTTTATCCAGACCAATCCCAAGCAATGGCTCGGTGCGCTGGTGGCCGGGTATTCTTTAAAACGTAATTCGGCCCATGACGATCAATTCGCCATCCGCATTATGAACACCGCCGATTACCCCTTCTTGCAGGCGCGGGAGGGGCAGTTGTTCCTGCGTGGCGGGCAGAAACGACCCTGGCTCAATGACGATCTGCAATCGTTTACGCCATTGCGCTTTATGCCGCCCGAGTTGATGGCGTATACCGGCCGTGCCGTGGTGGTCGATCCCGATGTGTTCGCGGCGGGCGATATTTGGGAACTGTTGTCGCGGGAAATGGGAGGCAAGGCGATTATGTGCCGCGCCCGCCCCGGTCATAAGGGCTTGGCCAGCAGCGTCATGCTGCTGGATTGTGCCCGTTTGACCCACTGGCGCTGTGAAGAACAGTTTAATGAACTGTTCGCATTTAAGCGCGATTATGTCGATTGGGTTACCCTCAAGCTGGAGCAACCCGAGACCATCGGACGGCTGGAGGATGAATGGAACGACTTCGACCGGCTGACCGCCAACACCAGATTGCTGCATACCACCAAGCGGCTGACCCAACCCTGGAAAACCGGTCTTCCCATCGATTTCCGGCCGGCGGACAAATTCCGCTGGTTCCCGCCCAAGGGATGGCTGCAACGGGCCAGGCGTAATCTTTTCGGCGAGTATGCTTTTCTGGGAAATTATAAGCCGCATCCCGATCCCAACCAGGAACGCTTCTTTTTCGGCCTGTTGCGGGAATGCGTGGAAAAAGGCATCGTAACCGAAGAACTGGTGCGTGCCGAAATGCAGCAGAATCATGTGCGCCATGATGCGCTGCAAGTATTGGAAAGAACCGCGCCCCTGCCAACCTGATGTGTTGCGCTGCTATCTCCTGCCTGGCCCATGCTGTACGGATAGATTCAGGACAGGGGATAGCAGGTTTACCTAGAGGAGAGCATGGCCTGATTTTGAGAGTGCAATAGATGTAACAGTTCGACCAGCCGGGTGTAGTGAAAATCCATCGACTCTTTAGAGGTAACCTTGGGCTGGGAGCGGACATGAAAGCCAAACGGCTGGTCTCTCCAAATAAATTCCTCCCAACCCAGGCTATCGAGATCGGTTAGTCCCGCTTCTCGAAAGCCTTTTTCTGCAAAATACCCTTTCTGTTTCGGAACAAAACTGAGTCGATCAGGCAATAGCATTTCCAGCCCATATTGAATTCTGCTCTGCTGGAGCCGGAATACAGGCTGCAAACACTCTATTTTATAGCTTGGCTTATCGAGGTACTGAGCATAGATGCGCCAACTGACATCTCGGGAAGTTCCAATATATTTGCGCTTCCTGAACTTTAAAGGATCAAAAATTTTAAGCAGCAACCGCCCGGATTTCCTTATGACTCCCTGGACTTTCTCATTATCTTTATAACCAGGTACAGTCTCATAATCAGGGGAGAAATCCAGTGTGGCGACAGGGATTCTTTCCAAATCCACGAACATGCAATGGACGCAAGGAAAGTAACGATTCTTCAGATACCATTTTGGATGCCATGGCACACCCAGGATAGCCAGACGGTTGGTCTGCATATGGTCGATAATTTCGTTCGCCCAATTGTTTTTTATGATAAAAAAATCCGGATCGAGAAATAGAACATAGCGGCTACCGATATGAGTCAGTGTTTTGTTCATGCCAGCGGCATGATGATAGCTACCCGAGGCATAGATTTTCTCCTCGAATTCAGCGCCTGGAATGATAGTAAAACGAGAATCATTATTATCCAGTTTTAAAACCGACTCAGAAGAAGAGTTTTCAGCGATGACCCAGTTGATTCTAGTATGTGGGTTCAAAGACGAAGTGAGTTCGAAGTTTAGATCGAGCCAGGGTTTGGAGTTGAATGAGACAGTACAGATTGTTAAATCGAAAGAATTATTCATCTTGAGTAAAAAACCATCTTATTCAGCTATAAAATTTGTTCAAGTATACGCCATCATAAGGATTTGAACAATATTCTTTGATTTCTGGCAGCAAGCCTGATCGATTGGGGGGTTAGGCAGAGTCGACAGCAACTGGAACGATCACTATGGACTTTCGTGCCTTGGCTGACGCACCGCAGTTGGAGAGGAACAGATAAATAGTGTAGTATTGACATGGGTTAAGTGCTTCACGCTGAATATCATCTCAAGATAAATTTCTCAGCCTCCCCTGCATCCTCTAGATCAATGAATAATTTACTTATTTTAGGCTCTAAGCCGGAACCTGCTTTACCGCCCCCGACAAGCTATGACTGCCTGGCTTGCGCCAACGCATCAGGTTTCTCGGCAGCACAGCATGGCTTGCCCATGCCGAGCTATACCGTCATGACAGCCGTTCTTACTCACAGAGAATCCGGTAAGCAGAGTTTGGATGCCTTAAGGGGGTTGCGGACGGATACCCTGTATTTTTTGGCCAGAGGTGAGAAAAAGCGTGGTTTGTTGCAAACGGTAGCATACCACTTGAGATCGCTGGATATGAAACCCTTCTATCTCAAGTGGCGATTGAGGGCGGTGGGATATAAATATAACGCTTTCGTAAACAAGAGCTATAATTTTTATGACGGATTGATAATGCAGTTATGCGATTACGATGAAGAGATTATGGAACAAATCCACAAAAAGAGGCCTTCGACCGGAATTTTTACACTCGCCATCGGCATCGCTCAACAGCGGTACGATAAATTCATCATCAGCGGTTTTAGCTTCGAACTGACTCGTCCCTACGCTGTCAATCCAGAGATTTTTGAAATCGGCACGACAGCAAGCCGGCATACTAACACGGATATCATGGTCCTCAGCTATCTTTCAAGAAAATACGGTAATATCTATACCACCGAGGAAATTGTTCATGAACGGGCCGGCATCCCGATGCTTATCGAGAGTTGATAGTTTACTGCCATTTTCGACGGGGCGATTCACCACAAAGAACGCAAAGAACGCAAAGAACGCAAAGAACGCAAAGAACGCAAAGAACACAAAGAACACAAAGAACACAAAGAACACAAAGAACACAAAGAAAGAAAAATAAATACTCGGCCATGATCATCGTTTCGGCCATTGATCCCCACCGCCGGATAGGGCCATGCGGTGGGGTTCGCCTTTGGCGACTCGGCCGCCCTGAAAAAAACGGCTGATTTCCAACCCGACCTGGTCTTGTAGAACAGTATCTTAACTGTGCCAAGCTCAAGGTTTCCCTCGGTTGGCATAATGCTTGCAAAATTGGTATAGTGCTTGCACAATTAGCATAGTGCTTGCGAAGTTTACGATAGTGGCGTTACTCGCAACCTATTGACGCTGACAGACCTGATAAATCGGAACCTGTTTGAAGGCGCCCGCCATCCCTTCGCCGATCAACTCGGCGAGCAAGGAGGTCGGTTGCGCAGCGACAGCGTATTTACCCGTAAAGGTCGCCGCCTGGCTTTGGCCGAACTGCTTTGCCAGAAATCCAGCCCCGCCAGGCGTCAGCGGCAGGATGCTTAAAGCAAGCGCTATAGATTGTTCAATCATGAAGAGGAAAACAGCCATGAATCATGACGAGTTAAACCCCGTACCGACTGGCAATGAAATCAAAGGCACGTACCCGGACGTCAACCCGACGCCCGCTGGCTTGAATCCCAGCTCCACGCCTTCCGAACCGGGCCTCGGCGGCACTATCGCCCGCAACGTAGAAGCCGCGCCCATGACCGCCAAGGCGGCCGGAGTCGCCCACGACCTTGTCGACCGGCTGGCGGAGAAGGCGACCGAGGCCGAAGTCAGGATTCGCAGCACCAGCCATCAGGCCGGCGATGAGATGCGCTCCCGCGCGGACGATATGCAGCAGCAAACCCGGGCGTTGACCGATACCGTCGAGCAGTATCTTCAGGAGCACCCTTTCAGAGCCCTCGGCATTGCCTTCGGCGCCGGTATGTTGCTATCGATCATACTACGCCGCTCCTAAGAGCTTAGGAGGTATCACTATGGCCGCAGGCGAACCGAAAACCGCCGACTCCAACCTGCCAGCCAGCGGCAGGGATTTGTACGATGCTCTGGTAGCGGTGGCTCACCATCTGCTGCATCTAATCACGCTGGAAAGCCAACTGGCGGCGCTGAATTTCAGTACGATGGTTTGGCTGATGGTCGTGGTCGCACTGCTGGTCAGCAGTGCCTGGCTGTCATTGATGTTCGCCGGCGTGGTCTGGCTGGTAAACCAGGGACTGAGCTGGGAACTGGCGCTACTGGCGGGCGCAGGGCTCAATATTATCCTGGGCCTGCTGTTGCTGTTCAGCATACTGCAGCGAAAAGTCGGGAAACTGGAGGGCATGCTGGCCGACGAGCGGCAACAGGCGGGCCAGCGCTACCAGGATTTCCAGACCGGGCTGCGGCGCAAGATGGTCTCGCCGCCCGTGCTGTTATCGGGTTTTGTGGCCGGCTTTGTCGTCGGCCGTTTGCCAGGCGGTTTCCGCCGGAAAGCCGTAGAGCCTCGTCCTTCCCTGCTTGCGATCGTACTGAGTACAGGTATGAAGACGCTACTGCCCATCCTGCTGGCATCGCAGTTCGGCGCTCAGCAGACGGCGCGGCAGACAGGACGTGAACCCGGCGGGGATGGACCCGCTGCTTAAGCGGGTGATGCCATGGGTAAGCTGACAGAACGTTGCGCCGGCGAGAACGCCGGCGCTCCAGTGTCCCGCCGGCGGGGGCCGGCGCCACACTGCCTTGGCGTAAGCAGGTGGACTGATGAATGATGCGGTAGAACGTCCGATCGTAGAACCCGTTGCGCAACAGCCGCCAGCGGCCAGCGCCGCGGTCGATATCCGTTCGGCCATGCTCACGGGCATCTTCGTGATGCTCGTATTTTATACCCTGTATTTCGCCGCATCGGTGTTGATGCCGATTATTCTGGCGCTGCTGTTCAACTTTCTGCTGGCGCCCGTGGTGCGGTTGCTGAACAGACTGGGCATCCCCCGGACCGTGGGCGCCGCCCTGGTGCTCATCGTGACGCTGGGCGCGCTGTTCGGCGCCATGTCGCTGCTGGCCACTCCCGCCGAAGAATGGATCAGGACGGCGCCGCAGAATTTCCACAAAATCGAAGAGAAGCTGCGGCTGCTGCGCCAGCCGATCGAGAAAATCCAGAGAGCGACCGAGCAGATCGAGCAGGCAACCACGGCGGGCAATAAGGATCAACCCACCCAGAAAGTCGAACTTCAGGGTCCCAGTCTGACCAGCACCCTGTTGTCCGGAACGCCGGGGATTCTGGCCACCACCGGAGTCGTGATCGTGTTGTTGTATTTCCTGCTGGCTTCCGGCGACTCCTTAAGACGTAAGGTGGTCAGCGTCATCCCCCGGCTGCAGGACAAGAAACGCGCGGTCGAGATCCTGCGCGACCTCGAACAGGATATTTCTTATTACCTGCTCACCGTGACCCTGCTCAACCTGAGCCTGGGCGCCTGCGCTGGCATCGGCCTTTACCTGAGCGGCGTACCCAATGCGCTGCTCTGGGGCGCCATGGTGGCATTGTCCAATTTTGCGCCTTATGTCGGCGCCGTCGCCAGCGTCATCATCCTGGCGGCCGTCGGCCTGCTTACCTTCGATACGCTGGGGCAGGCCCTGCTGGTGCCGGGCATCGTCGCGGCCCTGGCGATCGTGGAAGGGCAGATCGTCACGCCCGTCATCCTGGGCCAGCGGCTGTCGCTCAACCCGGTTGCGATCTTTATCGCCATGCTTTTATGGGGCTGGCTGTGGGGTATCCCCGGCGCGCTGCTCGCGGTGCCCCTGCTGGCGAGTTTCAAGATCGTCTGTGAAAAACTCGAGCCCTTGCAGTCGGTGGCGATGTTTTTGGCGCCTTAACGATCACTCAGGGAGCCCTGGCCCGGGATGGCGGCGCGTTACACAGGACCCTCGTTATCGCTGGATGGTGCTTCCGGCGGAGGGAATAGTTCTTCCAACCTTGACTGATGTAAGGAGGTAATCGATGGGTATTCTATCGTGGATCATATTCGGTTTAATTGCGGGCGCACTGGCGAAGCTGATCATGCCCGGCAACGATCCAGGTGGATTCATAATCACCATTCTGCTCGGCATCGCCGGCGCGATTGTCGGCGGCTTTATCGGCACCGCGCTCGGGTTCGGCGATGTCACCGGCTTTAATTTCGGCAGCTTTTTCATTGCCATCCTGGGGGCAGTTATTCTGTTAGTTCTCTACCGGTTTTTAAAAAGGGCCTGAGGCGGGTTTTCGCGCCGCTTTTTCCTGAACCGGCTTGGCGCCGGGAAATGGCTCGGGGCGATATGAATCGCCCCGAGCGCTTATTATCCAGCTTGAAGTTACTGGACCATGTCCCGATGCCGGCTGGACCGGCACGGAAACGGCCTCCACCTCCGGCGGCGAAACCTCTATTGAAAGCTGTCGCATGAGGTCATGGCCGAAACGATGATCATGGCCTAAATACTCTTTTGTCTCTGCGTTCTCTGCGGTTCAATCAAGGCTCACTTATTGGCTATACAAACCGCTCTATATTAATGGTCAGCGTTTTGCGTAGCGGCGCCGTAGAGGGACCAGTCATGGGACGGACGGAATGCCAGGAATTATAGGTCTTGACGAAGATGACCGCCTGATTGGGGCTGTATTCATAGGTGTGGACGATTTCCATATCCTCGAATCTGGCTAGGCGGTTCAACTGATTGAAGCGGAAACTATCATCCTTGGGCCGATTGACATCGGTGCCGCCACCGAAAGCGGAGTCCCATTCGCCTTCCCGCATCATGGAGATGACCAGCGTCACGATCTTGCTGGGCGCATCGGTATGCGGATTCAGATGGCCGCCTTCGGCCGACATGGCCGAGAATTCGAAGCGCGCCCGCAAGCGGGCTGCCTTCGGCGACAGGCGGCCACTGGCGATCCCGGTCAGCAGATGTAACAGGCGTCGCGCCGGCGGCACGTACTGATAGCCGAGGTCGAGATGGTGTTGTTTCAAGGTGTCCATGATTTCGTAAACGAAGGCGTCGCTTTTGATCCAGCGGTGGAACTCGCGCCAGAGCGGATCCGAGCGGATGAAATCATTGAATGCACGCGGATTCTCCTTCTCCGAGAGGGTATGTTTACTGCCGGGTCTTCCTATCTTTTTATAATCATCGAAGCGTTCCAGAGCGGGGAAGTGATCCAGGAATTCCTGGTAAGTACTCTCGTCCATCAGCGGCTTGGCCATGCCAATCGGGAAGGGCTCGTACAGGAAATGCAAATGGTCGTAGTTGAAGAACATGGCGGCAATGCAGGCAATCGTTGAGAAATTACGCAATGAGTTAAATTGCACCCGAGCGACAATGGTCTGTACGCCGGGCGTTTACCAAGACTCCATTATAGTAACCGTTCAGACCCCCCACCCCAACCCTCCCCCACAAGGGGGGAGGGAGTTATTGCAAAACAGATACTTAGCCTATTCCCCCTCCCCTTGTGGGAGGGGGTTAGGGGGAGGGGTGTGAACGCTTACCCATTATAGAGCAGTTTTATCGACATCGGTGCGGCCTGCTATTGCGCCGTCCGCGCCACCGCCCAGACCTCGATTTCCTCCACGCCCGCCGCCTTTAATACTTTGCCGATTTCAGTGACGGTACTGCCGGTGGTAATCACATCGTCCAGGATAGCCACATGTCGGGCCTGGACGGGCCGGGTAACGCTGAAAGCGCCCTGAACATTGCTGCGGCGTGCCGTCGCATCCAGTTGCGCCTGGGGTTGGGTGTGGCGGATCCGCCGCACATTGGACAGCAGCAGCGGCACGCCCAGGCATCGCGCCACCGGCCGGGCCAGTTCCAGCGATTGGTTAAAACCGCGCTCCCGTAACCGCGACGGGTGCAGAGGCACCGGGATGATGCCTTCCGGCAGTTCGATCTCCCGTTGTTGCAGCGCCGCCCCCAGCCATTCTCCCAGCAACCGGGCGATGGCCAGCCGACCGCCGAACTTCAAGCCCTTGATCAGGTAGTCCACCGGCGGCTGGTAAAGCAGCGGCGCGAAAGTTCGATCATAAGGCGGAGGATGCAACTGGCACTCGCCACAATTGAGGACGGCTGCGCTTGCCAGGGGCATGCCGCAGCGTTGACAGGCATGCTCGTTGCGAGGCAGGTCGGCGTGGCAACCGGCGCATAGATCCCGCCCGTCCTCGCCCGACGCCCCGCACAACAGACAGGTGGGCGGGAATAAGCAGAATTGTAGTTTTTTTAACCAACGGTAAACTGGCGGCATTCGCGCAAAGTTGACAAGCAAGGACTCTTAATATTGGCCAGAATCACACCACGTCCGCTACCGATACAAATGCTGGTATTGACCTGTCTGAACCAGCGCTGTCCAGCGCGTCGGTTCCGGCAGGATCCCGATACCTATCTCCAGGCGCTGGAAGAACACTGGGTCAAGCTAAGTTTGCCACGCTATTTTTTTTGAGGGGCCCGACGTTGAAATTGGTATTGTTCTGAAACGGCACGCTGATCAAATCCGCGATGGGGTCTGCGCCTGCTTGGCCAGTTCTTCATTGCTTTGCTGCCTCTGGACCGGCGCGGTGAGGGTCGCTCCGATCAGCAGCAGACCGGCTGTAGCTGCTTTCTTCATCATGGTTGTCTTCATCATGGTTGGTGTCATGGTTCTCTATCTCTCATTAACAGTAAGGTGAACAGTAAGGTAGGCCATACCCACCCTACTGCGCCATTGTCCAACGGTTCGTTGGGCCAGTGTCACACAGTTTTCCTGTGCGCATTTATGTACTCGCGCAGCACAGCATTGATGCGGCTCTGGTAGCGTTTGCCGGTGCCCTTGAAGAAGTTCAGCACATCCGCATCCAGGCGCAACGTAACCTGCTGCTTGCTTTTAGCAGGAACTAACGCACCCGGTCGTGTCCATTGCACGGTTCCGGTTTGGCGCGGGATATCACTGTAGTCAATTTCCACATCCGGCATGGCCTCGACTTCCTTCAGCCGCTTACGCTGCTCATCGGTCAGTGGCGGGAAATTTTCCGGGTCAAGTTTAAACTTCACGGTATTGCGCGCGCTCATGAGCATCTGCCTTTCTCGCTGAAATCAATCGGATGATGTCATCGTCTTTCCCGCGAACGGTGTAGACGACCGCCAACAAGGCGGATTCAACCAGTCCCACGGTTTTCCAGCGATCTTCACCGTAGGCTTCCCGATTATCGAAGGTTTCGATGCGATTCGGGTCCAGGAACACTCGGGCGGCATCCTCAAAGCTGACATAATGTTTGCGCAGATTTATGTCCGCTTTGTCGGAATCCCACTCGAATTCCACAGACTAAATGTCCTACATTTGTAGTTACATTGCAAGGCTATTCTCTAGGGCAGCGGCTCGATTTCACCCGGCCGCCAGGTCTTGTTGAACCACGGCTCCAGCGGGCCGTAGAGACGCAAAAGTGTGTTCCAGCTCTTGCCGGGAAGGGTCTGGATCCAGTTATTCTCCTTGCCGGCTGGAGCCGTCGGGCCGAAATAGACATCCACCGACCCGTCCGCATTCACCAGCAGTCCCTGGGTCTGGCTGCTGACCGCCGGCCAGTCCTGATCGGTCTGCAGCATCGAGCGCGTCTGGCTGTCGTAAAGGATCACCGACCAGAAGTCCTTGACCGGGATATTGGGCGGCAGGTGTAACCGATAATTTTTTCCGCCGTCGAAGGGATGGCCTTTGGAATCGACGAACGCGGCCATGTACTGCGACCCGACGCCGACCGCCTTGGTATCCATGGCCGGCGTGACACCCGTGGCGTAGAAGAAGAAGCCGGAGTAGGCATCCAGCAGACGGGCGCCGTTGTCCTCGAACTGGTAGCCGCCAATGAAGCCGAGGCGCCAGGCGCTGTTCGGGTACCAGTACCCGTCCGGTGTCCGCCAGCGGTACATGATAGCGCGCGCCGTGGCGTCACCCACCCGGGCAGCTTCGGTCAGGATCTTCTTCATCCGCGCGTCGGGCGCGAAGGACTTGCCTTTCTGGATGCCCACCGACGCCCAGAAACCGAGCGTAGTCGGGTCGATCGGGTCGGTGGGTTCTTCCTGCACGACCTGATTGAGCGCCTCCCAGAAGGAGTAATCCGCCGGGGCGATCGTGTTGAACGCCTTGTTGGAAACGTTCACGAAGGTCGGCGTTGGCGGATTTCCGGCTTGAGACAGCGGGTAGAGCTTGGTGAACTTCTTCACCAGGCCCACGCCGGGCTTCGGGTCGCCGTCCACCAGGAAGCTGCGCCACGGGATCCAGACACTGAACGTCGTACAGTGGACGACGTGGTAGCCGTCCGGCACCTCGCCCTTGTAACCCGGTGGCAGTAGCAGATATTTCCCGCCCTGACCCTTGTCCGGTCCGGTGATGCCGACATCGCTTACCCAGTGATACCACATGTCGTCGATCGCCCCGAGCACTTTCGGGGGCACCTCGAGGACCAGCGGACCATTGCGCAGATCGAGCCAGATCCAAGTGTACGGCGTGTTGTTGTTCGCCGTCAGTTCCAGCGTCCTGGCGTTCATCAGGGTTTCAAAGATCGGCACCGTCGAATTGGCCGGCCCCCACTCGACAAATCCCTTCCGGTTGGCCCACTGGCTCACCGCGGGCAGACCGAGCAGGTATGCCTGCACGGCGCGTTGGAAGTCCAGATTGTCGTAGAGCTTTTCGGTCGAAGCCTGATCCGGGACGCCGTCGAAGAAATTCAGCGTGCCGAAGCGCGTGTCGAGCCGGTCCGGCATGGGGATGCTCGCCGGAATGGGCGTGGTCATCTTGTACGGCTTCGCCGGGGGTGAGCCTCCGGCGCTGGCGGTTCCAACGACCAGTTTCTGGCCGGGCTTGATCTCGTTCGAGCTGAGTTGGTTCTGCGCCTTCAGGTCCTCGACGGGAATCTCGAAGCGTTCGCTGACGGCGAACAGATCATCACCTTCGAGCACCACATAGGTCGCGGTGACGGTATCGTATTCACCCCGTGCATGGTGGCGCGACCCCTTATCGGCGGCCTGGACGCTGCCGAAAACGAAACAGGCCAGGACCGCAAGGGCTAGGCCGTACTGCTGGATGACTCTTCTCATTGCCGTTTCTCCGAGTTAAAAGTAATAGCCGATCCGCCCTTCAAGTTGCCATTGATAGGGCTGGAAATCCTGGCTATGAAAGATCTGTCGAGAAAATTCGAGTGACCCTACGAACTTATCGATTTTCTTGCCGACCATCAAATCGAAGGGGACAAACCATTTCCCCTCGTTGCCATAGTTTTTGATGATGTTTTCGCTTGAATAGGTGGTCAGGAACCATTCCTTCGGCAGGACGACGTGGAGTTGCGGCTGGAGGTTCAACTGATTGATGTCCGCCCGTCCCTTGTTTTCGTCGCGGCTGGCGACGCTGTTGAGATAAATCACCTGCAACAGAAAAGAGCTTCCCGAACTGATTTGCGGCAGATTGAAACCCGCACCGACAACGGGTCCAACTTGGTATTTGCCGTCTCCCGCCTCGTTTAAACTGCCGGTCGGCCACACGGCTCGGATGCCCAACTCATAGCCGATCCCCGCAGTCAGCGCGGGAGAGAGGATCGCCGCCTCCGTCAAGAGATCGCCCTGCCCGAACCGGCTGTGGCCATTGGGGTTGAAGGAACTGGTCACATCGTGGGAATCGACGAGCGGCTGGTCCAGGCGCCCGTAGAGCTTCCAGCCGTCGCCGAGGCCGGTCCACAGGTCGGTGCGTAGCGTGGTCACCCATTTCGCCGGCTGCAAGCCTTTGGCGTCCGGGAGTCGCTCGTACCGCTCGCGCAGATCCAGGCGACCCACCGTCCGGGTGGCGTCGTTGACGGCGCCGGGAACCGGCTTATCGAGGCCGGATTCGGTAGGTACAGGCTCGTCGGCCAAAACACCATCCCACGCTAATAGCAGACCGGTGGTAGCCAGCCCAAGCCCGGCAAGTCTTAATGTCTGATACCAATTATCCATCGGTTTCGGCACTCCCTAGGAGGGGGAGTGAACGGTTGCAGCGTGTTCATCTTGCTGGCCCACCGTAACCACCGTGAAGGCCAACCCCTCGGGTACCGGCCCCGACGCCGTGAAAACCGGCGCCAACACCACCGCCCGCACCGACCCAATCGATGAACAACGCGGTTGCCCCACCGGCCTTGGGCATCGTGCCCTCGATCAGCTTGTAGTTGTAGACCAGGTCATTCCCCTCGATGACCGGATGACTGATCTCGACCACGGTAAGCGTGTTTTCGGCCTTACCACCTTCATAGACCGACAGTGTGGCATTGGGCGGGTCACTGGCGAAATTGTCCGGGCCTTCGCCCGCTTTCCATTCATCCAGATAAGCCGGCATCGTGAGATGCCCGGCAATACGCACCGGCCGATCCGAGAAATACAGCGTTTGCTTGCCGACATTGACCAGCCGCAAGGTCTTGTCGTCGGCCTTCAGGTCGTCAGCCGTCTGCACGAACATGAGCTGAACCTTTTCCTTTGCCTTCTCCTCCTTGGCCTCTGCCAAAAACAGACTGGAGGTCAGGGAGGCAACCGCGCCCATCAACGCCGCGGCGGCGATGAAATTACGTCTTGTCGTCATTTGTCGGTCTCTCTGGTTTAAGGTGATGAGTTGTAGACCCGGCGGTCACTAAGTCCCGCCGGGCGGTTACTGCGTCGGAGCGACCCCCCTGGGTCATGCTCGTCGGCAGGCACGACTAGGGCGCTGGCACGACCTGGTAGTAGACGCCGTTGGCGCCGTAGACCGGCCTGAGCCACGCACTGCCGCACTGGTAGTACACGCCCGCGCCGCCGGGCGAGACGCAGCCGGGAGGTAGCGTCGCGTAGTTCGCACCCATCGCATACTCGGCGCTGGCCGCGCCGACGGCCGCGCCGGCGGCCATGCCGACCGCCGCGCCGGCGGCAGCGGCTCCCGCCGGCCAGCCGCCGCAGTTGCCGCAACCGGAGCCGTAGTAGTTAACGGTGGCGGGCGGATAGTACGGATGGTAGCCCCCGCCGTAGTAGGGGCTGGTGTGGTACGTGCCGCCGGCGGCGCTGTTCCAACTCGTGCCTTCGCCGTAGGTATGCGTGGCGCTGCCACCATAAGGGTTGGTGAAGGAAGTTTGTCCCGACCCTTCCTCGTGCGTCGCGGTGTCGCCGTAGCGGCCGGTCGCCGTCGTGCCCTCTCCGTAGCTGTGGGTCTCGCTGCCGCCCCAGGCGTCGGTCCGCGTTGTGGACCCGGACCCATAGCTGTGGGAGGTGTCGCCTCCCCAGCGGTTCGCGTGCGACCAGGCCACGGCCGGTCCAGGCAGGGACATCGTGATGATCAGACCTGCAAGGATAATGACGATTCTGTTCATGACTGACTCCTTACTTCGATTTGGGAGGCGGCGGTTCGGATGGCTTGTCCTGCGCCGCAGGTGGCTTCGAACCCAGCGGAGGCGCCGCCGGATGGCTGAAGGCAATCCGTTTGGCCGCGCTGGCTTTCGACGACGCGAACGCCTCCGCCGCCGCCGGCGGGTTGAGCTTCCAGTTGGAAAGCTCCACCTGGTGGCGCAGCCGCAGTTTGTCGGCGCGATATACCGCCCGCACCAGCCGCGGCAATTTGTCCTCGGCGCCGATCCAGATTTGCACGAATACGTCATTGTCGGCATACGCCACCATGTCCGTCACCGTGCCGCCGATTACCTTGGATTGGCCGATGTAAAAAGCGTGGACCAGGCCCTCGGCGATGTCCTTGTAAGGGTCGGCGACGATCACGTCGGTGAACGGGAAGTAAATCCCGGCGTTGTCGAACGCGGCCTTGAGCATGGCGTCGATCGTCGGCGGCGCCTCGGCGACGGCGACCAGATTTTCAGCCGGCGAGTAAGCCATTATCGTCTTGCCGTCGTAGTAGAACTCCGATGCCGGGCCGTCGCCGGCCGTGATCACCCGCAGCTTGTTCGGCCGCTCCATGAGCACCTCGGAGAGCGTGGTGTAGGCCAGCGCGGGGCCGATGCGACTGGGGTGCTCGTAAGTGGACAAGGCCGTGAACGACAGCGATTTCGCCGCCGCGAGGCGGTCGCTCATCGCCTTCAGCAGGTCGAGGGCCTTGGGTTCGAGCACCGGCTTGACCGCCGGCGCCGCCTCTTTGCCCGGCGGCTGGGCCGGCTCCGAGGCCTTTGGCGCGGCTTGTGGCTGCTGGGCGTTCACGCCCGCCGCCAGGAACACGCCGGCGGCGAGCAACACGGCGCGCCCGATGACTTGGTACTGGATCATCAACTGTCTCCTCATTCAGATTGCAAACGAAACGAAGTTTTATGCACTGCGGGACCGTTCGCTGCCTCTGGCGCCCGCTGGTGCAGGCAGCCCCACACGGGGCTGCCCGGGATTGCCGATGCGGTTACTCACTCGCCTTGTTGTTCCGCGTTGCCTCCATCAGCTTCTTCTCATCTTCCGGCGTCAACTTCGGCCGATCGATCGTCAGCGTCAGCTTGTCGAGCGTGCCGGTGAACTTGAACGGCACCTGATAATCCTTGTCATCCACCGGGGTACCGGTGTCGGCGCCGACATCGAAGTTCTCATCCCATTGTAGGATCAGCGGCAGCGTGCGCTCCATCTTCTGGGTGGCGACCTCCTTGCCGTCCACCTTCAGCACACCCGTGCCAGACCGACCGATGCCGCTGATGTTGTTGAAGGCGAGCGTGGCAATCCCCAGGCCGTCGTACTTGAAGTCGAATTCCAGCGTGTGCTTGCCGGGTGACAGCGCCTCGGGGCCTTCCCAGCGAATCCGCTTCAGATCGACCAGGTTCCAGAGGAATACCGGCTGGCCCTTCAGCAGATAGAAGCCGTAGCCGCCGAAGCGCCCACCCTGGGTCACGATCATGCCTTCGGCGCCGCCCTGCGGGATCTCCACTTCCGCCTTGAAGTGGTATGACGAGTCGAGAATGAAAGGCGCATCGCCGTTCGGCGTGCCGGTGAGCTCGCCGGACCAGGTGAACTCGTTGCGGCCGGCCGTGAGGCTGGGCCGCGGCATGACAAGCCGGGTCGCGACCGACGCATCCAGCGGCAGGACCTGGTACTTTTCCGCCTCAGCCCAGAACAGGTCCTGCAGTTCCTTGAGCTTCGCCGGGTACTTGTCGGCAACGTTCTCGAATTGCGTCCAGTCCTTGGTAAGATCGTACAGCTCCCAGGGGAATCCGGCCGGATCCTGGCTGGTCGGGCCGAGCACATCCCACGGCGGACGCATGACCTTCGTGCTGGCGATCCAGCCCTCGTGGTAGATGGCATGGTCGCCCATCATCTCGAAATACTGCGTCTTGTGCGCCGATGGCGTGTTGGCATTGGCCTTATCGAAGGTGTAGACCATACTCACGCCCTCGATCGGGCTCTGCGGAATGCCATCGACCACTTTCGGCGCGGGAATGCTCGTGGCTTCGAGGATCGTCGGCACGATGTCGATCACGTGATGAAACTGGTTGCGAATACCACCCTTATCCGTGATTCGCTTCGGCCAGGAAATCGCCATCCCCTGGCGCGTGCCGCCGAAGTGCGAGGCGATCTGCTTGGTCCAGGAGAACGGCGTGTCGAGCGCCCACGCCCATGGCACCGCCATGTGGGGGTAGGTTTGGTCCGAACCCCAGACGTCGTAGAAGTACTTGAGTTGGTCCTCGACCGGCACCACGACGCCGTTGAACATCGCGACCTCGTTCGGTGTGCCGACCAGCGTACCCTCGGAGCTGGTGCCGTTATCGCCGTTGATGTAGATGATCAGCGTGTTGTCGAGCTTGCCCTGGTTCTCGACCGCCTGGATCACGCGCCCGATCTCGTGGTCGGTGTAGGCCACGTAAGCGGCGAAGACGTCCACTTGGCGGAGGAACATTTTCTTCTCATCGGCGGTGAGTTGGTCCCATTTCTTCAGTAGATCGTCCGGCCACGGCGTGAGCTTGGCGTCCGGCGGAATCACACCCAGCTTCTTCTGGTTCTCGAAGATCTGCCCGCGCAGCGCGTTCCAGCCCTTGTCGAACAGGTGCAGGTCGCTGATCTTCTTGATCCATTCCGGCGTCGGGTGGTGCGGCGCGTGGGTGCCGCCGGGGACATAATAGATGAACCACGGCTGCTCCGAGTTGAGCGCGTTGATGCGTCTCATGTAGGTGATAGCGTCATCTGCCTGCGCCGTGATCAGGTTCCACTTCGGGTTGCCGACATACGGGTAGATCGCGGTCGTGTTCCGGAACAGGTTCGGCTGCCACTGGTTCGCGTCACCACCGATGAAACCGTAGAAATACTCGAAACCCATGCCGATCGGCCATTGATCGAACGGCCCGTCCTGGCTCGCCTGATAGACCGGCGTATTGTGATCCTTGCCGAACCACGACGTGCGGTAACCGTTATCCTTGAGGATGCGGCCGATCGTCGCCTTGTCGCGGGTGATGACCGAGTCGTAGCCTGGGAAGCCGGTCGCCTGTTCCGCAACCACGCCGAAGCCCGCCGAATGGTGGTTGCGCCCGGTGATGATCGCCGCGCGGGTCGGCGAACACAGCGCCGTGGAGTTGAAGTTGGTGTAGCGCAGGCCGTTGGCGGCGATTCGGTCGAGCGCCGGGGTCGGAATCACGCCGCCGAAGGTGCTGGGGACGCCGAAACCGGAATCGTCGGTCATGATCAGCAGCACATTGGGCGCACCCTTGGGCGGTTCGACGCGCGGCGGCCAATACGGCGTCGACTGCGCGGCATTGCGCTCGATCTTGCCACCGAATTTTTCAGGCAGCGGCGGCAACTGCTCGCCGCTGATCGTCGTCGTCGCGCTTGGGGAACCGGGTACGCCGGTGATTTGCGGGGCGCCGGCCGGTCCCCCTTCGGCCGCGCTGGTGGCCACTATCAGCTTCCGGCCAACCTCGATCTCGTTCGAGGCCAGCTTGTTCTGCTGCTTCAGCAAGTCCACGGGAATCTCGAAGCGCTCGCTGATCGCGACCAGATCGTCGCCCTCGACCACCAAATAGGTGGCGGTGACGGTGTCGTACTGGCCCCGCGCGTGTTGGCGCGGTCCCTTGTCGGCGGCCTGGGCGCCGCCGGCAGCCAGACAGGCCGCCAGGGCCAAGGCTGAGCAGGAAATCTTGAGCCCCGTGGTGAAGGGCGATTTCGAGAACAAAGCACTTATCATGATTAAAATCTCCTCAGTTTGGCTGGTCGTGGATGAACTGTTATTAAGGTAACTTTACGATAGCTACTGAACTTAAGCGATTCGACCGGGAGATCGATGCACCGAGGCTCACAGCGGCGAGCCGCCGCCCGGATCGACTCGCCGCTACTCTATGACGCTCAGGCCACGCGGTGGCGCTAATTACCCGGGCCCCGCAGGGTGATCTCGATCCGTCGGTTTTTCGCCCGGCCCTGCGGCGTGTCGTTGGAGGCGACCGGGTGCGTGTCCCCGAAACCTTGGGCCGACATCAGATTGGGGTTGACCCCTTGTGATTGCAGGTACTGGACCACACCCGTGGCGCGCGCCGCCGACAGTTGCCAGTTCGAGGGGAACCGGGCCTTAAGCTCCGGTCCGATCGGCAGGTTATCCGTGTAGCCATCCACCACAATCTGCGTCTGCGTCAGGTTCCTCAGCGTGGGCACAATCTTGTTGAGTGTCTGCTCGCCCTGCCGGTGGAGCTGCCAGCCCCCCTCGGGGAACAGGATTTCATTCAGGAGCGTGACCTTCAGTTCGCCCTGCAACTGCGTGATCTCGGCCTGGTCATTGTTGACCTCCGCTTGCAGGCTCTGGTCGAGCTGCCGATAGGTGGCCGCCAGTTGAGCCTCCTGGTTATACTGGGATTGCGGTACGCATCCCACCAGCAGCAGGAGTGCGGACAGAGACGTCGCTAGCAGTTCTCTTTTCAGTAGGTTCATCATTCTTGGTCTCCTCAATATCGATGGTCGGGGTTGGGTCGTTGTCACACTCAGTACACAGGCCACCGCCGGAAAAGCAAGCGCAAGGGTGCGCCGTGCGCACTTTGCTCAGGATTTCAAGCGGCAGGACACCCTGGAACTGGAACTTTTCTTAAATCAATAATTTTGCCAGACTCAGCCGAGTATTTCTTTATCATTTCATGCCGTCGGCGGCGAATCGGCCCTTTAAAAAAGCGAGCAGGTCATCCAATCGAATCTATAATATTGAATGATCTGTTACAATTTTCTTATCATTTCGTGCCAAACCGGGTCATCACCTGGCTTGCTTAATGCCGCCGCCGAGAGCCCGCCGCCGAGAGGAGCCTGAGGAGGTTGTATGAGACCGATACCGCTGGTTCGCGTGAGCACGCTCCTGCCGTGCGTGGCCTTGCTCCAGGAGATCGGCGCGCCCGTGCAGCGACTTATGAATGCGGCGAAGCTGCCGATGGCGGCCTGCGACCAGCCCGAGGGCTTGATCCCCTTGCACCAGGGTTGTTACTTGCTGGAACGGGCCGCACGCTCTCAGGGGATCGCACTATTCGGCCTGCACGCCGGGCAACGGGCACGGCTCGAAGACTTGGGCGCCTTTGGTCGCTTGATCTGCGGATCACTGACGCTCTATGAAGCGATCACCACAACCTGCCGGCTGGTGGCCGCTCATAATACGGGCGAGCGTATCTGGCTCAACGTTCAAGGTGAACAGGCGCAACTGTGCCATCGCTATGTGGCGGGGCTCGAGCGTGGCCGCCAGCAGGCGGATCATTATGTCTTCATGTGCTTGCTGCAACTCATCCGTTTAGGCGCCGGAGCGAACTGGCGACCCCGGAAGGTTCATTTCGAGACAGAGCCGGCGCCGGGATTGGACCAGATCGAGCCACTGGCCGGTGTCGAACTGGCTTTCAACCAGGAAGCGACCGCCCTGTTTTTTCCAAAAAGCCTGTTAAGTCTGCCGCTGGAGAAACGGATCGAGCGGCCGGTGGCGCTCTCCGAAATGGAGACCGACTTATGGGCCTCGGCGCCGGCCGGCGATCTTATCGGTTCGGTTCGACAGGTACTTGGCCTGCTGCTACGGGAACAATATCCTGATATCGGATTGGCAGCGCAAGTGGCCGGCGTGAGCATTCGTACGTTTCAGCGCTGGCTGGCCGCCTCCAACCTCACGTATTCCCGGCTGGTCGAACAGGTCCGCTTCGAGAAGGCGATGCAGTTGCTGGCAGAGCCGCATCGCCCCCTGCTCGAAATTGCCATCGAACTGGGCTATACCGAACTGGCCAATTTCTCCCGCGCCTTCCGGCGCTGGACCGGGGTTTCGCCCCTTCAGTTTCGTCGCCAATGGGCGCTTGGTGATTTTTCCCTCTCCACCCCGTCGGCGGGCCGGTATCCTGTCGCGCTTGGCACGAAATGATAAAGAAAAGAACTAAAGAATTCTCTATGATCAAATCTTTATTCCCGGCGCCAGCCGGGAGCGTTAAAGATCGAGCTTTTACCCTACCCTACCTTTGAGTCAGTCAACCCCGTTCGAGGAGATAGGCATGAAAAAGATAGTCAACGTTACCCTGTTAGCGCTGTTGGTCGGTGGTACCTTCGCTCTGCCGATCCAGGAAGCCGTCGCCGCCGCGGCGTGCCGCTCTGTCAATGGCAAAAAGGTGTGTGGAGCTACCGCGCAGCCTAAAACCGTGTGTACCACGACCCATGGAGTCAAACATTGCCGTAAGGTCTATTGATCAGGACTTACGCAAGATTCCCTGTGTAACACTACACATTGAGTATGGTTGGCATTCTCGTATGGTGTGAATGCCTTTTTCAACAAACCAAAAGAGGATTTAATTGATGCGTCGCATCATCATCAATCTGGTCACTGTATTAAGCTTAAGCCTGGTCGGTGTTTTTGCCTTTGCCGCCGAGGAGCAACCCGATGGAACTATCGAGTTCATGGCGAACTCCGCCGCTTTGGGCGTGGGCTTTAGCTGGGGTAGTGGCACGCTGACCTATCAAGGCAAAGTCTATCCCATTAAGGCGGACGGCCTGTCCCTGGGAGGGGTCGGCTTCTCCAGCATCATGGGCAAGGGCAAGGTCTATAACCTTAAGAATCTGTCAGATTTCGACGGTACCTATGCGGGCGCCGGCGCCAATATGACGATTCTGGCCGGTGGCGGCGATACCGTCCTGAAGAATGGAAAAGGTGTCGAGCTCAGGCTCAGCACCGATACGCAAGGCGCCCAAATCTCCATTGGCGGCGGCGGCGTGAAGTTTACGGTCAATCCCAACCCCTTGTTCTAATCCCTCCTTCCTCTCAATAGGGTGGGCAGCTTGGCTGCCCACCTTAGCTTTTACCCAGACAACCGGCGTGGGCAGACAAGCTGCCCACCCTACAACTGGCTAAGGTGTCCCGGCTTAAGTGGATACCCCAGGGAAGGTGCTCTCGATCCGGTGGGGCGTCGAGCGACTGAACGATCGCGTCGGCCATGGCGGCATCGCCCACCGGCGCCAATCGGCCATAGCGCCCTTCGTCGAGAATCTCGCTGGGGCCACTCGGGCAGTCCGTCGCAACGCAAGGGCAGTCAGCTTGCCTAACTGCAACACCCCCAGCGCATACGCCCGCAGCAAAATCTGCACAAACACGCCCTTCAGTTCCCCCAGAAACCGCTTCCGGAACGTATTGATGCTGTTATGATCCGGGTGGGTGTTACCGGTGATATAGATCACCGGGATCAGTTCATAGGTGGCCTGCTCCAACGCCCGGCTGGAGAAGATGCCAGTGGCATAGCCATAAAACAACAGCGCCAGCATCATCTTCGGTGGATAGGGCGCCGAGCCGCCACCACGGTACGCCGCTTCCAGCGGGGTGACATCCAGACTCTCCACGATCTCGACAATGAAGCGCGCCAGATGATCCTCTGCCAGCCACTCCTGCACCGGGATCACCACCGGCTGGTCACGTTCTATGGGGATAAATTGGTTGCTCATCGCCAGGCTCATCAGGTACGTTAGGTCATCTTACCTCATTATGCTGGGCAAGTCAGACAAACTCCTAGCATGGTAAACTCGGTTGGAGAACCAGTATGACTGTGGTTATTTCCTCGTAAAGAGGTCTAAAAACCAGTGAACTGCTACCTCAACCTGGGACGTGAGCGCCCTTGAAGCGATAGAATAAGGTATCGTTCAGGCTGAGTTTACTATCCTAGATTATTATTGTCTATCCAGGCGCCGTATCACATCGCCCCTGGTTTTTTTTCACCCGACAGGTCTCCCGCCAACATGTTGGAACAATCCGAATCGACCCCCATCGGCCGCATCGCGCGCGGTTCCTCTGCCCGTACCGCCGCCACGCTGATGCATTTGGGCAATATCTTTGCCATCGTTTTCGTCCCGGTGATCATCTTATGGTGTGGCGCCTCGATGCTGGTGTATGCCATGAACCGCCACCATCCCAATCCCAAGGTGGGCCATTACACCCAACGGGCGGCCACCGTGTTCTATAGTATCAGCGGCGTTTTCGTGGTCATCGCCACCCTGATCCCCAGTGACGGCTGGAATTATTACCTGCTGGCCTGGATACTGGCGGCCCTGATCATCGTCCCCTGGTCGATTCGGGAGTTGATCCGGATTTACCAGGACGAATGGCTGGATATTCCCATTGACGAGAGCGGAGTGACGTTATGAGCACAACCTTCGCTTCCCTGCGCCACGATTGGATCTTGGCGGAAGCCGTCTCCCTGTTCGATCTGCCTTTCAATGACTTGCTGTTCCAGGCCCATGGCGTGCATCGGGCGAATTTCGATCCCAACGCCGTACAACTGAGCACGCTGCTGAGCATTAAAACCGGCGCCTGTCCGGAAGACTGCGCCTATTGCCCGCAGAGCGTGCGCTACGATACCGGCCTGGAGCGGGAACGCCTGTTGCCGCTGGAAGATGTGCTGGCGGCGGCGCGCCGCGCCCGGAGCAGCGGCGCCACCCGCTTCTGTATGGGCGCCGCCTGGCGCAGTCCCAAGGACCGAGATCTGGATCAGGTGGTCGAAATGGTGCAAGGGGTCAAAGCCATCGGCCTGGAAACCTGCCTGACTTTGGGGATGCTGACCGATCGGCAGGCCCGGCGGCTCAAGGAAGCCGGACTGGATTATTACAACCATAATCTGGATACCTCGCCCGAGTTTTACGGCAACATCATCACCACCCGGACCTATCAGGATCGGTTGGATACGCTGGAGCATGTGCGCGCCGCCGGCCTCAGCGTCTGTTGCGGCGGCATCGTCGGCATGGGCGAAGACCGGCGCGACCGCGCCGGTCTGCTGGTGGCGCTGGCCAATCTGCCCAAGCATCCCGAAAGCGTGCCTATCAATAGGCTGGTGCAGGTGGAAGGCACTCCGCTGTACGGCGTCGATCGATTGGACGGCCTGGAATTCGTGCGCACGGTCGCCGTGGCCCGGATCATGCTGCCCGGCTCCTACGTGCGCCTGTCCGCGGGGCGCAGCGCAATGAGTGACGAATTGCAGGCATGGTGTTATTTTGCCGGCGCCAACTCCATTTTCTATGGGGAAAAGTTGCTGACGACAGGGAACCCGGAAGCCGACCACGATCGCGAATTGTTCCAGCGATTGGGCATCAGGCCGCTGCATAAGGAGAAAGTGCAGGAAGAGGCGGGGGAATTGGAGATGCGCGCCTGCCGTTGCGGCGCGGCTGAGTTGCCCGCCAGTGCTTGAAGGACTCCCTGTGCTGTAGGAGCGGCGCCCTCGCCGCGATGCTAAGCTGGGGCAGTGGCATGCGCCGGCCCATCGCGGCGGGGCGCCGCTCCTACAGGTCTGACTGCCCGCCGGCAGAATGCCGGCGCCACATTGACTATGAAAGATCTTTCCATACAACTGCAACAACTGCGGGCGCAAAACCTGTATCGGTCCCGCCGGGTGCTGACCGGTCCGCAGGGCGCGGAGGTCGCCATTGACGGCCACCGCTATCTTGCCTTTTGCAGCAACGATTATCTGGGCCTGGCCAATCATCCCGAACTGATCCGCGCCTTGCAGACTGCCGCCGGGCGCTACGGCGTGGGCAGCGGCGCGGCGCATCTGGTCAACGGCCATAGCCATGAACATCATGCGCTGGAAGAGGAACTGGCGGAATTCACCGACCGGCCCAGGGCGCTGCTGTTTTCGACCGGTTATATGGCTAATCTGGGGGTGGTGGCCGCCCTGCTGGAGCGTGGCGATACGGTGTATGAAGACCGCCTAAACCATGCGTCCCTGCTGGATGGCGGCCTGCTTTCCGGCGCACGCCTGCGGCGCTATGTCCATGCCGATGCCCAGGCGCTGGCGCAGCGACTGGTGGGCCGGGAAGGTGGCGAGGCACTGATCGCGACGGATGGGGTTTTCAGCATGGATGGCGATCTGGCGCCGCTGCCGGCACTGGCCGCCATCGCCCGCGAACACGGCGCCTGGCTGATGGTGGACGATGCCCACGGTTTCGGCGTCATCGGCCGGGAAGGCAAGGGCAGCCTGGACCATTACGGGCTGGGTCTGGCGGAAGCGCCTGTCGTGATCGGCACCCTGGGCAAGGCGTTCGGCGTCGCCGGCGCTTTTGTGGCCGGTGGTGAAGAACTGATCGAGACTCTGATTCAGAAGGCGCGTACCTATATTTTTACCACCGCCGCGCCGCCGGCCCTGGCGGCGGCGACCCGGGTCAGCCTGCGGCTGGCGCGGCAAGAGGAATGGCGGCGGGAGAAGCTGCGCGCCCTGGTGCGGCGGTTTCGCGCCGGAGCCGGGCAACTGGGCTTGTCCTTGCTGGAATCGTGGACCCCGATTCAGCCATTGCTGGTCGGTGACTCCGGTCGGGCGGTCGCTTTGAGCGAAGCCCTGCGGGAACGGGGCATCCTGATCGGCGCTATTCGCCCTCCTACCGTACCGGTCGGAACCGCCCGCCTGCGCATCACCTTTTCAGCCGCCCATAGTGAACAGCAGGTGGATCGCCTGCTGGACGCGCTGGCAAGCGTGCTGGCGCGCCCGCTCCCCACTGACAGCCTGTAAAGCCTTTAGGACGCAGTAATAGAACCTACCATTTTGTGGAATTCGTCCTGTTCCTGCTTGGAGGCGCTGTCTGGATAGACGCTGTAAAACAACCCCCAGAATTGTCGGTTCTGGCTGAATATCACGAAGTATGCAAGGACCGGCTTGCCATCCTTGGGGCTCAGCCCCTTGGCATTCAATTGCGTGGCTGATTTCATATTGTTGAAATTAATAACAGGTACGAATTTAAGTGGGCCGACCTCCATGAGAACCGGGTTTTTCACATCGTATTTAAGGACCACTTCGGTTTCCGCCACCAGTACATTAACCGCACTGTCGGCATCACCGATGGTGGTCTTCAACACCGACTTGATGGCGCCGCTGGGTGAAGTGAAGGTGACGCTTTCTTCCTTGTCTTCCTTGATTCTGTCGATCTTCCAGTTGGGAGGCACCTGCAGAGTGAATTTGGGGCTTTTGTCGGGATAGGAGAACGTTTCCGCGTACAGGGGGGAAAACAGCTGGGTCAGCAGTAACAGCGTGGCGGCAAAAAACTGCAAGGATCTGGGAAGGCGCATGAGTTTACCTTGATAGGAATCGTAGGATATAGGACCAGGGCTTTAAAGGTGGTCTATATAAATCAATAGGTTACAACGCTGTTTTGTGCACTGCACCAAAATTTTTCATAAAATAATCAATAGGTTATTCTTGGCACCTTTAAAGCCCTGGATATAGGACTTACCACCTATCAGTTTAGGAAATCGTAGAGTTAACGCTTCCGAAAGTGACACTAAGTATTTGATTTTAAACTGCATGAAATCGGCTGAAATGGTGTGATCCCAGGGTTGGAAGCAAACTGATAAGTGGTAAGATTATAGCATAGCATCGATTGACCCATCAGGATTCCCATGCTATAAAATGACCATCAAAATTCCTAATCTTTTGAGTAGCAGCGAAGGAACACGATATGTACACGCAACTCGAGATCGATGAGGCGACCGCACTTTCCCGGGTCTCGACCGGCCATCTACCGCCGGACGAGGAGGTCGCAGCACTGGTTGCCGCGGCGTACGAGCGCTACAAGTCCCTCGATGAAGGGAAAGTCGCGGACTACATCCCGGCCCTGGCCCGCACGCCTCGCGAACTGTTCGGCGTGTGCGTGGTCGGGACCGGAGGCGGCGTCTTTTCCGTGGGGGACGCGGCACATGAGTTCTCGATCCAGAGTGTGTCGAAGCCGTTCGTGTTCGCTCTCGTTTGCCAGGCCGTGGGCAGCGAGGAAGCGCGCAGGAAAATCGGGGTGAATGCCACGGGACTGCCGTTCAACTCGGTGATGGCGATCGAGCTGAACGAGGATCGGACCATGAACCCGATGGTGAATGCCGGGGCCATCGCCACCACCAGCCTGGCGCCGGGCGAGACGGCCGAAGCCAAATGGCGGTTCATTCAGGACGGGTTGTCCCGCTTCGCGGGCCGCAAGCTCTCGCTCGACGCGGAGGTGTACGAGTCGGAAGCGGCGACGAACTTGCGCAACCGCGGCATCGCCAAGCTTCTTGAAGGCTACGGCCGCCTATATTTCGACGCCCTCGAGGCGACCGACGTCTACACGAAACAGTGCTCGCTGAACGTGACGGTCAAGGACCTCGCGGTGATGGGCGCCACCTTCGCCGACGGTGGCGTGAATCCGCTCACGAAGGAGCGCGTGGTCGACGCCACCATCGCCAAGCGCGTGCTCGCCGTGCTGGTAACCGCCGGACTGTACGAGCGCTCCGGCGACTGGCTGTACGAGATCGGCCTGCCCGGCAAGAGCGGGGTGAGCGGCGGGATCGTCACCGTATCGCCGGGGAAGGGCGGGCTCGGCACGTTCTCCCCGCTGCTCGACGGCGCCGGCAACAGCATCAAGGGCCAGCGCGTGACCAAGTATCTGTCCGAGTGCCTGGGGCTCAACCTGTTCGCATCGAAGCCGGAATAGCGGCTTCGGACGCGCGCCGGGATCACCCGTTACAGTCGCGGTGCGAGGTCTTGTCCAACCGATTTCGAACAACAACCGTAAAAAGGCGCAAACTATGACAGCAACAACCGCAACTTCCCTGATCGAAGAGAAAGCATCCTGGGTGCCGATGATCGCCATAGCGCTCGGCCAGGCGCTGATGTCCTTTAACGTGGCCTCGCTGCCGGTCGCGCTGAGCGGCATGGTGCACAGCTTCAACGTGCCGCCGACCACGGTCGCCACCGGGATCGTGATGTACTCGCTCGCCGTGGCGGCTTTCGTCATGCTCGGCGCCAAGTTGACCCAGCGGTTTGGCGCGGTGCGCGTTTTCCGCGCCGTGGTGATCCTGTTCGGGGGGGCACAGGTGTTGATGACCTTCAGCCCAACCGCCACCCTCATGCTGACAGCCCAGCTCCTGTCCGGCATCGCGGGCGCGGCGCTGGTCCCCTCGCTCGTCGCGCTGATCGCGAACGAGTACCACGGCCAGCAGCAGGCCACCGCGCTCGGCGCCCTCGGTTCGGCGCGCGCGGGCGCCGGTGTGTTGGCCTTCCTGATCGGCGGCGTGCTGGGCACCTACATCGGCTGGCGGCCCGCGTTTGGGATCCTGATCGCGCTTGCGGTGGTGGTCTTCCTCCTGAGTTTCAAGCTCAAGCCGGCTCAGGGCCGGCCCGAGGTGCAGATCGACCGGTTCGGCGTGCTGCTGACGGCGGCGGCGATCATCTTCATCAGCTTCGGCTTCAATAACCTGAACCGGTGGGGGCTCGGTCTCGCGCAGCCCGCCGCGCCGTTCGAACTGTTGGGCATGTCGCCCGCGCCGTTCATGATCGTGATCGGCATCGTGCTGCTCCAGGCCTTCGTGGTCTGGACGCGCCGGCGCACGGCTGCCGGGAAGACGCCGCTGCTCGCGCTGGAGGTGGTCGGCTCCGCCTCCGAGCGGGCGGCGGTCTACGCGATGTTCGCCGTCGTCGCGCTGGAGGGCGCGCTCAACTTCTCCGTGCCGCTGTACATCCAGATCATCCAGGGCCGCACGCCGATCGAGACGGCGATCGCAATGATGCCGTTCAACCTCACAGTGTTCTTCACGGCGATGCTGATCATCAAGCTCTACAACAAGCTGACGCCGCGGCAGATTGGACGCTGGGGCTTCGTCCTCTGCATGATCGCGCTCCTGTGGCTCGCCTGGGTCGTGCGCAACAACTGGAGCGCGCCGGTCGTCATGATCGGGCTCGTGCTCTTCGGCATCGGCCAGGGCTCGCTCGTGACGCTGCTCTTCAACGTGCTGGTCACCGCCTCGCCCAAGGAACTGGCAGGCGACGTCGGCTCGCTGCGCGGGACCACCAACAACCTCGCCGCCGCCGTCGGCACCGCGGTCGCGGGTGCGCTGCTCGTCGGCCTGTTGAGCGCCTTCATCCTCGGGTCGCTGGGCCAGCACCCGGAACTGAAAGCGGAACTCCAGTCCCAGATCGACCTGGACAACAACATCACCTTCGTGAGCAACGAACGGCTGCTGACGGCCCTGGAGCGCACCAACGCCCCCCCCGAGCAGATCAAGGAAGCGGTGCGCATCAACGAGGAGGCACGGCTTCGGGCGCTCAAGATCGGCCTCCTGATCATGGCTGCGCTGTCACTGCTGGCGGTCTTCCCGGCCGGCCGTCTGCCCGACTACAAGCCGGGCGAGATCCCGGCGAATCCGCCGCTACCCAAGCCGAAGCGTGAGGACGCACTGGAAGGAGCATAACCCCCATGACCAAGCCCCGTCTTTTGATCCTGTCGCTCGGCGGGACCATTACCATGACGCCGAGCGATTCGGGCGGCATTACGCCTACCCTCGGCGCCGCCGAGTTGGTGGCGTCGGTGCCGGCGCTCGCCGAGGTCGGCGACATCGAGGCGCGCTCGCCGTTCCGTCTGCCCAGCCCATCGCTGCAGCCGGCCAATCTGGTCGAAGTTGCGCGCGTGATCGGCGAGGCGTTTGCAGCCGATGTCGACGGCGCGGTGGTGATCCAGGGCACCGACACCATCGAAGAGTCGGCGTTTCTGCTCGATCTGCTGGTCGATTCCGACAAACCCGTGGTGGTGACGGGCGCGATGCGCGGCGCCGACGCGCCGGGAGCGGACGGACCCGCCAATCTGCTGGCGGCGGCCATCGTTGCCGCCTCGCCGGAGGCGCGCGGTCTCGGGACGCTCGTGGTCCTTAACTACGATATTCATGCGGCCCGTTTTGTGCAGAAGTCGCACACCGCGCTGCCCTCGGCGTTCCTGTCGCCGCTGGTGGGTCCGCTCGGCACACTGATCGAACGGCGTCCGCGCTTCTACGTGCGGGTGCAGCGCAACCCGAGCCTCTCGGCTGCGGAAGGTCCGCCGGCGCCGGTGGCGCTGGTGAAGTTTGCGATGGGCGATGACGGCCGGCTGCTCGACGCTCTGCCCGGCCTCGGCTACGCCGGCGTTGTGTTGGAGGGAATGGGCGCCGGCCATGTGCCGGCGGAGGTCGCGCCGATGGTCGGCGAACTGGCGGCAAAACTGCCGGTGGCGCTCGCCAGCCGAGTGATGACCGGCCCGGTGTTTACGCGCACCTACGGCTATCCCGGCTCGGAAATCGACCTGATCCAGCGCGGCGTTCTGCCCGCCGGTTATCTCTCCGGGCTGAAAGCGCGCCTGCTGCTCGGGCTGGTGCTGCGGTCCACCCGGGACCCCGCCAAGGTCGCGACGGCGTTCGCGCCTTATCAATAAGCGGGCCGAGAAAGGGATGGGCGCTTACGGGCGCCCATCCGAGTATTGCTTTGCCGACGAATTACCACGGCGGAGAACCTACGAATGAGCGCAGTGAGTCCAACGCAACACAGAAAAGGAGGCGGGTATCGGGACTGTCATCGCGCTGATGTTGCCCTATGCGGTGATCCTGATCGTAGTCTGGACGGTTCTGCTGGTGCTCTGGTATGCGTTAGGCATTCCGTTCGGACCCGGCTGAGCGCACGACCCTGCTCTTGCCACCCTTCCAGGAAGCATCAAGAAAAAAATGACCAACCGCGCTCGCTACCTCATCGCTTTCACAGTGCTGAGCATCGCAGCGGCCTTGCTGCTGCCGGCCGTACCGCAACCCTCCGGCTACCACGACTTTGCCGATCACCGGGCTATGCTCGGAGTCGCCAATTTTTTCGATGTTGCATCTAACCTCGGCTTCCTGCTGGTGGGTATTGCTGGTCTTGTCGTTGTCATTCGCCCCAGCACGCGGTTCGAGTTCAACAGCGAACGCTGGCCATACGCAATTTTCTTTTTCGGCATACTGCTGACCGCGGTGGGTTCCGCCTACTATCACCTTGCGCCGGACAACGAGCGGCTGTTCTGGGACCGGCTGCCTATGACGATCGCGTTCATGCCGCTGATCGCGGCTCAGGTCGTCGACCGCATCAACGTCAGAGCGGGGCTTGCCCTGCTGCTACCGATGCTGCTGGTGGGCGCTGGTTCCGTCCTCTATTGGCGTGCGACGGAGCAGGCGGGCGCCGGTAATGTCGTTCCTTACGTCATTCTGCAAGGCTACTCGGTGGTGATTCTGTTGGCAATCGCACTGCTGTGGCCGTCGCGTTACACGCGCAGCAACGACATCTACTGGGTGCTCGCGGCGTACGTGATCGCGAAGCTCCTGGAGTCGTTCGATAAGGAGCTTCTGGCGCTCGGGAACTTCGTCAGTGGCCATACCCTCAAGCATCTGGCTGCCGCCGTGGCAGGTCTCGTGATCTGTCGCATGTTGGTGCTGCGGACTCTGAGAGAGCCGGAAATGCGGGACGCTGCGGAGACCGCCGGAGATAGCGACTGCTTAGCCAGACGCCGGGACACCGGTCACTGCCTATCCACTGGACCTCCCACGACGATTGACAACCGCTTGTCCGCACGGTAGAGTTGAAACTCCCCTTAAAAATCACTGAGTTCAGTTCATCGGGTGATGAGTTCACCTCGTCGAACGAACGCAAGGAGACCTGTATGAGTACCCTGGTTGTTGTCGGATATGATGACCCGTTCAAGGCAGAAGAGGTTCGCATGAAATTGCAGAAGATGCACAAGGACTACCTCATCGATTTGGAGGATGCGGTCTGTGCCGTGAAGGACCAGGCAGGGAAGGTCAAGCTGCACCAAGCCGTCAACCTGACGGCCGCGGGCGCTGCCAGCGGCGGCTTTTGGGGGGTACTCCTCGGCTTGATCTTCCTGAATCCGCTTCTCGGCATGGCGATCGGCGCCACCGCCGGCGCGGTGTCCGGCGCGCTCACCGATCTGGGTATCAATGACAAGTTCATGAAGGATTTGGCGGCGACCCTGAAGCCTGAGAGTTCCGCGCTCTTCGTGCTCGTGAAGAAGGCGACGCCGGACAAGGTGCTCGAGGATCTCGCGGGAACGGGTGGCACGGTGCTCAAGTCCTCGCTCTCGCACGAGGACGAAACCAAGTTACAGACAGCTCTCAGCGCGGCCAAAGCATAGCGGATCAGCAGACCCCCGTGTAACGTGATTTTCGTCCTGATGGCGCCGAAGGCTATCGGCGCCCCTCTCTTGCTCCAGCTCACGCCGGGGGTTGTTCGCGTGAGTCCCGAGAGCCTGAAAAGCTGGAATTCATTGGCTGGACGTTCCCTTCAAGCTGTCGTTTGCGCGCCTATACGAATCGTCGTGATTTTCGTGTTGGGTGCGCTGCTCGAGTCGGGATCCAAGAGGATGATGGAGCGTATCGCCCAGAAGACAGTTCATCGGCTCCCGTTGGTTCGCGCCATTTACAAAGCGACGGACAAATTTATCAATTTGGTCCCGAGCGGTGACAGCGACCAATTGAAGGGGATGCAGGTCGTATTTTGCCAGTTCGGTCAGGGCAAAGACAGCACAGGTACGCTGGCGCTCATGCCGACGCCAGAGATGTTCAAGATCGGTGAAAGGGATTACCGTATTGTTGTTATTCCGACGGCGCCGATCCCCATTGGAGGCGCCATGCTGTTCATGCCTGCTGAATCCGTATTTCCAACGACGATGAGCATCGATGCGTTCATTGGTAGTTACGTATCCTTGGGTGTCGTCACGGCGCGCTTCGACATCAGTACGGCGCTAGAAAATAGCCGGAATTAATCATGACACAAACACTCGTTGAAAATTTGCAACCCTCCGACAGCAATAACCTGGCCAGAGTGTTTTCCCGTCTGGGCTGGATGGGATTCTGGGTGCAAGTATTGATGGGATCGCTCTCTGCCCTTTTGATCATTTACATGATGATGTTCAGCCGGTGGCGTTTGGATCTTCGCGCTGGACTTCTTTTTGTCGAGTACTTGACGATAGCGGCCCTGCTCATGCTGGCCTTCACGACGTTTTGGTCTTACCGCTATACCCGCTTGGCCAAGCGGCTGGCTGATCCACAGTCGCGGCCGTCGAAACCCGCTGTGATTAGAGTGGTATGGACAGGGCTGATAGCGAGCGGTCTCGGAATTCTATTCTTGATCCTGGTCATGCTGATTGAAACCGCCCGACTGTTATTCTATTTCCTGGCGACACCCCAAGCAGGCGTTCCGGTTTTTCAGAACCCTGGCGTTGGATCAACCAGTTGGGTTTCCGCCGTCGACATGGTGAGTTTGCTGGCCTTGATTCTCATTATGATTGCCGAAATGGTCGTGTTGGCTTTCAGTCTCTGGCTCCTGTTTCGAGTGACGCAGCCGTGCCCCGAGGAGTTTACTGAAACGACCGAAGATCTACAGCCTCGTTAGCTGGGTTTCTCTACTCACTTCTACTCACTACACGGTAACAAAGTCAAATGAGAATCGAAAAAACGTTGACCCTGGCCTTGGCTATCGTGCTTTTGGGCGCAGTCGGCGGCGCCGCTGTCACTGCGGGCGGTGACGGCGTCCTGACGGACCCCGGGGCGATGCAAGGTGAGCACTTCCACCCGCAGGGCAAGATGCCGTCGAAGTTCACGATCGAGTTGCGGAACGGCGTGCGCGCCACGCTGCCGTTCGAGGACGAGCGGGACTTCGAGGAGGCCAAGAAGGGCTTCATCGCCGCGCCGCCGTACAAGCAGATCATGGCCGATGCCGGCCACGTCGCCTGGGACATGGCCAGCTACGAGTTCCTGCTGCAGGGCAAGGACTTCGACAGCATCCACCCGTCGCTGCAGCGCCAAGCCATATTGAACATGGCCTATGGCCTGTACGAGGTCGTGCCCGACAAGATCTACCAGGTGCGCGGCTTCGATCTCGCCAACATCAGCTTCATCAAAGGCGATACCGGCTGGATCGTGTTCGACCCGCTGACGGCCAAGGAAACCGCCCGTGCGGCGCTAGAGTTCATTAACGAGAAGCTCGGCAAGCGCCCGGTCGTGGCCATCGTTTACTCCCACTCCCATGTGGATCACTTCGGCGGCGTCCGCGGAGTGGTGGACGAAGCCGACGTGCGCAGTGGCAAGGTGCCGATCATCGCGCCGGAGGGTTTCCTGAACGCCGCGATCTCGGAAAACGTCTTTGCCGGCAATGCGATGACACGGCGCACGCAGTACCAATACGCGGTACTGTTGGCGCGCAGTCCCTTCGGCCATGTGGACCAGTCAATTGGCAAAAACGTCGCAAACGGCAATGTCGGGCTGATCGCGCCCACCCGCCTGATCACCAAGGACTTCGAGGAACTGACGATCGACGGCGTGAAGATGGTGTTCCAGAACACGCCAGACACCGAGGCGCCGGTCGAGATGAACACCTACTTCCCGCAGTTCAAGTCATTCTGGGCGGCAGAGAACATCACCGGCACGATTCACAACATCTACACGCTGCGCGGCGCTCCGGTGCGCAATGCATTGAACTGGTCGAAGCAGATCAACGCCGCGCTCTACAAGTTCGGCCAGGAAGCCGAGGTGATGTTCGCGTCGCACAGCTGGCCGCGCTGGGGTAACGCCCGCATCCAGGAAGTGATGCGCACGCAGCGTGACGTTTACGCCAATCTCAACAACCAGTCGCTGCACTACGCCAACCAGGGCGTGACCATCAACGAGATACACCGGGTCTACCAGTTGCCGCAGAGCCTACAGCAGCAGTGGGCCGCGCGCAGTTATCACGGCTCCGAGCAACACAATAGCCGTGGCGTCATCAACCGCTTCCTGGGCTACTGGGATGGCAATCCGGCCACGCTGATTCCGCTCAAGCCGAGCGAGTCTGCGCCGCTGTATGTCGAGATGATGGGCGGCGCCGACAAGATCATGGCCAAGGGTAAGGAGTTGTACGACCAGGGCAAGTATCTTGAGGCATCGGAGATCCTGAACAGGCTCGTCTTCGCGCAGCCGCAGAACCAGGCCGCCAAGAACCTGCAGGCGGATGTCTTCGAGCAGATCGGCTACCAGATGGAAAGTCCGAGCCTGCGCAATAGCTTTCTGCAGGGGGCATATGAACTGCGCACCGGGTTGCCAGGCGGTATGCCGGTCAGGTCGAGCGGACCGGACGTGATCCGGGCGATGTCAACGGAAAACTGGCTCGACTTCCTCGGCATCAGCGTGGACCCGAAAAAGGCCGAGGGCCTGAAGTTCACCATTAACCTGGTGACGCCCGATAACGGCGAGAACTACCTGGTGGAGATGAGCAACGCGACGCTGACCAATATCAAGGGCGTGCAGGCCAAGAATCCGGACCTCACGATCACCGTCAATCGCACGGACCTCGATCAGGTGATGATGGGTGCAAGCACCTTCGACGATCTCATTAAGGCCGGCAAGGCAAAGTTCGACGGCGATCGCAAGCCCTATGAACAGCTTAAGGGCATTCTGGTCTCGTTCACGCCGGACTTCGAGATCCTGCCGGGAACCGCAGCGAAAAAGCCGACGTCAGGCCCGAAGCCAATGGAGGTTCCCGAGGTGCTGCCGCCGAATTCAGCCGGCGACTGATCCCCGACGATGGGAACAGGCAGGATACTGTGGCTAAACCGACCATGGCCATTTTAAGATGGAAGTTTCACCCGGCTGAAGCTACGGGCTACCAGGATGATAGGAGAGAGTAAGGCCTGGGGTCGGCTGAAGAATCTTGCTAATCAAGTTAATTTTTGTGAGCGAGTAAATTTGACGGCATAGATAGGCCAACCTCTGTCACCTCAGTGGTGAGTAGACAGAGGAGGCGATAACTAAAAAACACTTTATCCGGTTAAGCGAAGCTGAACGAAGCACTGTGCTGAGCACGGCCTATCGACTCTCACTCTAACAAGGACTTAATGTATGAACCAGTTAAGTCTTATCGGCCTTATCGCTCTGTCTGCCGCGCTCCTGGCGGGCTGTGCCACCCATGGCGGCAATACGTCCCAGCAACAGAGCGCTGCGCAGCAAACCTCTGCTACCGTGCCGGCAAAGCCCTCTGGCACGGTACAGGTGACTTTCACCCACGTAGCCTTTATCGGCAGCGGCGTCAGGGGTAATGGAATCCTGAACTTCCAGGGCAAGCAGTATCCCTTTGAAGTGACTGGCTTAGGCGTCAGCGGGGCCGCGCTGGCCCGAGTGAACGCCGTCGGGGAGGTCTATGGCTTGAACACGTTGGCAGGTTTTGCGGGCGCCTATGTCCAAGAAAAGAGCGAGCTCGCGTTAGGGAATACCGGCAGAGGAGGACTGTGGCTGAGAAACGAGCATGGTGTCAGCATGCGGCTGGATGCCTCCATGAGAGGAGCCGCCTTGACGCTAGGGGCGGATGCGGTGCGTGTCAGCATGAGACAGTAATCTTGGTCTAACCCAAACGCATCCGCCTACC
>CAIMUS010000243.1 GCA_903844665.1 uncultured Pseudomonadota bacterium | reverse complement strand
TCTGCCGCTGGTCTTTACCGTGATGTTCCTCTGGTTCCCGGCGGGTCTGGTGCTGTACTGGACGGTGAGCAATATTCTGTCCATCACGCAACAGTATGTCATCACCAAGCGGATGGGAGCGCTGCACGTCGCGACCTGAGCGGCAGCCATGAGCACCGCTACCATCGCCGCCATCGCCACTCCACCGGGCCGTGGCGGAGTCGGTATCGTCCGGGTTTCCGGCCCCGGTTGCGGCGCCATCGCCCAGGCTCTGATCGGCAACCTGCCGCCGCCACGCGCTGCCCGTCTGCGCCGGTTTCGGGATGCGGCGGGACAGGTCATCGACCAGGGCATCGTACTTTTCTTTCCCGCACCGCAGTCCTTCACCGGCGAGGACGTGCTGGAGTTGCACGGTCATGGCGGTCCGGTGGTCATGGATCTGCTGCTGGTGCGGGTATTGGAACTCGGCGCCCGCCTGGCGCGGCCCGGCGAGTTTTCCGAACGCGCTTTTCTCAACGACAAGCTGGACCTGGCCCAGGCCGAGGCCGTAGCCGATCTGATTGCCAGCGGCACCGCCGCCGCGGCCCGCGCCGCCATACGCTCCCTGCAAGGGGAATTTTCGGCGCGGGTGCTGGAATTGGTGGAGGCGCTGATCGAACTGCGCCTGTATGTGGAAGCGGCTATCGACTTTCCCGATGAGGACATCGAGTTGCTTGATGCCGGCCATATCGCCGAACGGCTGGCGGGATTGGACCAACGCCTGTCCTCCTTGCGCGCTGCCGCCACCCAGGGGAGGCTGCTGCGCGACGGCATGACGGTGGTGATTGCCGGCCGTCCGAATGCCGGCAAGTCCAGCCTGTTGAACCAATTGGCCGGGCGCGAAGCGGCCATCGTGACCGCTGTTCCCGGCACCACCCGTGATGTGCTGCGCGAAGCGATCAGCATCGACGGCATGCCGCTGCATGTGATCGATACCGCCGGTCTGCGCGAGAGTACCGATATCGTGGAACTGGAGGGCATCCGCCGGGCCTGGAACGAGATTCAGAGCGCCGACCGGATTCTGCTGGTGGTGGACGATCGTCAGGGCGTCGCCGCCGAAGATCGGAAACTGCGGGAGCAACTGCCGGCGGGCACGTCGGTAACGGTGATTCTCAACAAGATCGATCTGACCGGCGGGAAAGCCGGTCCGCGAACCGGGGAATGGGGCGAGGAAATCCTGCTGTCGGCCAAAACCGGCGAGGGAGTGGAAGCCCTGCGCCAACATCTCAAAGCCTGCATCGGCTATCAGGGCGCCGCCGAAGGCGGCTTCATGGCCCGCCGCCGTCATCTCGACGCCATCGGGCGGGCCGCCGACTCGCTGGAGCGGGCGCGCTATCAACTGGAAGTGGCTCGCGCCGCCGAACTGGTGGCGGAGGAATTACGCCTGGCGCAGACCGCCCTTGGGGAAATTACCGGTGAATTCACCAGCGAGGATTTATTGGGTCGGATTTTTGCGTCTTTCTGTATCGGCAAGTAAACTCCGGTCTAAGAGGCTGTATAAGAACTAAGTCTATGACAATATTGATTAATGTTTCAGCAATGCGTCCCCTCCCCCACAAGGGGGGAGGGAGTTTTCATACAGGCTCTTAAAACCCTGCCCGAGCCTTTGGAAACCGTCATAAATACTTCATAAGTTCATAAAAGCTTCATCTGAAATTGCTATAAAGGCATACGGGTAAACTTCGATACCTATATTAAGTAAGGATGAATAACATTGGGCAGGAGACTTCCATGAAACGCTCGCTGGGACTTCTACTGAGTCTGCTCCTGATTATCGGGGTAGGCATCGCCATTTATCTATCGGTTCAGGAACAGATGGGTAACCGGAGCAAGATCACGGTTCATGGTCTGATCGGCTCCGAAAAGGAAGAGTTCTTCAAAGATCCACGCGTGCTTGCCGCCTTGCAACGGTTGGGATTGACGGTGCAGGTGGAGAAAGCCGGTTCGCGCCAGATCGCCACCAGTTTCGATCTGAAGTTATATGACTTCGTCTTTACCGCCGGCATGCCGGCCGCTGAAAAAATCCGCCGGGATCGCCATCTTAATCAGTTTTACACGCCTTTTTTTACTCCCATGACCATCGCCTCCTGGCAGCCCATCGTCCGGCTGTTGGTTAACAACGGCATGGCCGAAGACCGGGGCGGTATTCTCTTTTTCAAAATGGCTCCGTTTCTGGACGCCGTAAAGGCACAGCGGCGCTGGAAGGAGCTGGCCGATAACCATGACTATGCGGTTAGTAAAAACATCCTGATCACCTCCACCGATGTGCGCAAATCGAACTCGGCGGCCATGTATCTGGCGCTGGCCAGCTTCGTGGCGAACGGCGACAACGTCGTCCAAAGCGATGCCGATATCGATCGGGTGATGCCGCTGCTGGAGGGACTATTTTTACGGCAGGGTTTCACGGAGTCATCCACCGAATACCCGTTCGAAGATTATCTGGTCATGGGTATGGGCAAGTCGCCTCTGATCATGATCTATGAAGCGCAATTCCTGCATCGGGCCGCCGCCGGGGATGGCGGCATCACGTCGGATATGGTGTTGCTCTATCCCGAACCCACCCTCTACACTAAGCATGTGCTGTTACCCTTGAATGAGGCCGGCGCCCGCCTGGGTGAAGCCCTGACGAACGATCCTGAACTGCAACGGCTGGCCGTCGAACACGGCTTTCGCAATCAGAATATCGCCTATTTCCGGGAATTCACCCGGCAACATCATATTACCGCCGCCGATACGCTGACGAATGTCATCGACGCGCCCAGCTACGAGGTGTTGGAACGCATGATCCAGCGGATCGAACAACGCTATTGATCGGAGCAGCTCCCATGACGGTAGAACTCAATCCCCCGGAAACCCTCACCCTGCCAGAGCCGGTTCAGGCGGTCTCCCAGACTCAGGCGGAAGGCATGGTCAAGCTGGAGCCGGCGGCGCTGCAACGACTCGACGGCAAGGTGACCGAGTTCGTCGACATCGTGCTGCGCGCCGACGTGCACAGCGATGGCTTCACGGAGAAAGTGAACGCCATCCACACCCTGGGCAACGCCGACATTCGCGCCGCGGCCAACGTCTCCAATCGGATGCTGGAGCGGCCGGTCCAGGCTATGGAGGGGGGACTGTTCGACGAAAGTTCGTCGGTTTCCCGTTCCCTGGTGGATTTGCGCGCCACCATCGAAGATCTCGACCCGGCCCGCCAGGGCGATCTGCTGGCCCCGAAAAAACTGTTCGGTCTGATTCCGTTTGGCAATCGTCTGCGGGATTATTTTCTGCACTACCAGTCGGCCCAGGACCACATCAACGGCATTCTCAAGTCGCTTTACAGCGGCCAGGACGAACTGCGCAAGGACAACGCCGCGATCGAACAGGAAAAGGTGAACTTATGGAATATTATGCAGCGGCTCGAACAGTATGTGTATGTGGGTAAGAAGATCGATGCCGCACTGGAAAGCCGGGTCGTGGAGGTGGAAGGGCAGCAGCCGGAAAAAGCCAGGGTGATCAAGGAGGAAATGCTGTTCTATATCCGCCAGAAAGTACAGGACCTGCTCACCCAGTTGGCGGTGAGCATTCAGGGCTATCTGACGCTGGACATGATCCGCAAGAACAACCTGGAACTGATCAAAGGCGTGGACCGGGCCTCGACCACCACGGTCTCCGCCCTGCGTACCGCCGTGATGGTCGCCCAGGCGCTGACCAACCAGAAATTGGTGTTGGATCAGATCGGCGCGCTCAATAAAACCACCGGCAATCTGATCGAATCCACCTCCAACCTGCTCAAAGGCCAGTCCACAGCCATCCACCAGCAGGCCGCTTCCGCCACCCTCGATCTCAAGCAATTGCAGACCGCGTTTGCGAACATCTACCAGACCATGGACATGGTGTCCGATTACAAGGTCAAGGCGCTGGACACGATGCGGCAGACGGTGGCGACGCTTTCCACCGAGGTGGAGAAGGCCAGGACCTATCTCGACCGGGTGCAGGGCGAGACCGTTGCCACCACCGCTCGCGATCTGGTTGCGGCCAGTCCGGACGACGATATTCACTTATAGGGGGACACCATGTCGACTCAAGGCGGGTTTAAATTAGGCGGCTTGTTGGGTGTTTTATGCCTGACCCTGCTGACCGTCGGTTGCGGGCAGCAAGCCGCCAACACGCTGACCGTACTGGCGGGTTCGGAACTGGAAGACCTGAAACCGCTTCTGCCTGAGATTCAAGCCGGCGCCGGCCTGAATCTGGAATTGCGTTACAGCGGCTCTCTCGATGGAGCGGAGCGACTGGTCGCCGGTGAAGCGGTCGATCTGGCCTGGTTTTCCCATGGCAAATACCTCAGCCTGCTGCAGGGCAACCGGGTGATCAGTCAGGAAAAAATCATGTTGTCGCCGGTCGTTCTGGGCGTCAAGGAGAGCAAGGCCAGGGCCTGGGGTTGGGTGGATAACCCCAATCTCACCTGGCGGGATATCGCCGCCAAAGCGGGGTCGGGTGAATTGCGCTATGCGATGACCAATCCGGCCTCCTCCAATTCCGGGTTTACCGCCCTGGTGGGTGTGTCCGCCGCCCTGTCGGCCGGCGGAGATGCCTCGCAACCGGAGACTCTCGACCAGACTGCCTTGAAAAACTTTTTCAAGGGCCAGACGCTGATCGCCGGCAGTTCCGGCTGGCTGGCGGAACGCTATATTGCGGAAAGCGATCATCTGGATGGCATGATCAATTACGAATCCGTGCTGATGGAATTGAACCGGGACGGCAAGTTACAGGAGAAGCTCTACCTGGTCTATCCCAAGGAAGGCATCATCACGGCGGATTATCCCCTGATGCTGATCAATGCCGACAAGCGGGAAGCCTACCAGAAACTGGTCGATTTTCTGCGTTCGCCCGGTTTTCAGCAAAAACTCATGGAGCAGACCCTGCGCCGGCCGGTGATTCCCCAGGTAAAACTGAGCGCCGACTTTCCCAAACAGTTACTGGTGGAACTGCCTTTTCCCAACTCGCTGGAAGCGGTCGACCGGCTGCTGTTTTCCTATCTGGACGAGCAGCGGATTCCATCTCATCCTTTTTTCGTGCTGGATATCAGCGGTTCCATGGCAGGCGACCGCTTGAATCAACTGAAGACCGTATTTAACAATCTGACCGGTATGGACCAGAGCCTGACCGGTCAGTTTGCCCGGTTCCGGGAACGGGAACAAGTGACTGTGATCACCTTTAATGATGAGGTGCAACCGCAGCGCGATTTCCAGATAACCGATCCCAAGACCCAGAGCCAAGATATGATGCAGCTCAGGGAATATGTGAATGGTCTGAACGCCCGCGGCGCCACCGCTATCTTCAGCGCGCTCAAACGGGCTTACGGGCTGGCGGCTCAGGCCCGACAAAACGATCCGCAACGCTATTATTCCATCGTGTTGATGAGCGATGGGGAAAACAATGCGGGGATTTCACAGAATGACTTTCTTGCTTACTACCGCTCTCTACCTGAAGCCGTGCGCCGTATCCGCACCTTTACCGTGTTGTTCGGCGAGGCCGATACAGCCACTATGACGGCGCTGGCCAATGCGACCGGTGGCCGGGTATTCGACAGCCGGAAGGTCTCTCTCAGTCAGGCTTTCAAGCAAATCCGAGGTTACCAATAAGTGAAGATCATTCCGCGCCGCCTGCTACTGTTTTTATACAGCACGCCCAACATCGCAGGTTCGATATTAGGGCTGGTGGGGCTGGCCTTGTTCTTTGCCGGTGTGATTAAAAGTTATTGGTGGTTTATCGTGGCGGGTCTGTATGCCATCGGTCTGCTGGCGACACCCAGGAGACCCGGCTATCAGTTGCAACTCAATCACGAATTGAGTGTTGCCGAATTACGCGAGGCCCTGGAGAATCTGGTCGCCTCGATACGGCGTCGAGTATCCCCGGAGATTCTGGCCAAGGTGCAAGGCATTTCGAGTTCGATCCTGGAAATCCTGCCCCGGCTCGGCGATGTGAACAGTGGCGATTACAACGCTCATGTGATTCGTCAGACGGTGCTGGATTATCTGCCGCAGACCTTGCAGAACTATCTGAATCTGCCGCCGGCCTTTGCCTTGGTTCACCCCATCAAGAACGGTAAAACGGCAAACCAGTTGCTGCTGGAACAACTGGACCTGTTGGACCGGAAAATGGGAGAGATTATCGAGGCTGTCAATCGCAACGACACTCAGCAGTTGCTGGTGAATGGCCGGTTTCTGGAGCAAACCTTTGGCCGCGCCGATGAGTGGCTGGGTGGGCAATAAACGGGTAACTCTGGATCAAGTTTCGTAACCGTTCAGACCCCCCACCCCAACCCTCCCCCACAAGGGGGGAGGGAGTTATTGCAAAACAGCTACTTAGCGTATTCCCCCTCCCCTTGTGGGAGGGGGTTAGGGGGAGGGGGGTGAACGCTTACCAAGTTTCCACCCTGCGAATGTTCTATCAAATCAATGTCATTCAATCATAGTATACTGTTTTCGAGAGCCCCAAGGGTTTCGAGACAAGGCGGCCCTTGTGATAGCGCCCGCAGTCGAGGTTCGGGGATCGGCCCCTTCAGTTGGGCAAGCAATGCGGGCAGCCATTTTCCCTGGAAGCCCATGCCGCTATTCCTTTGATAGTCGGGCAACTGCCACCAGGCGAGGCCGGGGCGCTGATGGTGGGCGCCATGCAGGTTGAAATGGAGGATCAGGCGCGAGGCCCAGTCCGGTAGCGCGAGGTTGCGCGCGTAGCGGGTCTGATCGAGCGGCGTGCCGTAGTGGAAGACGTTGTCCACCAAGCTGATCAGCAGCCCCCTGCCCGCAACAGCCAGCGCCAGCATCCAGGCGTGTTCCCCGTAAAGCGCGAAGGCGAGCGCATAGACGCCCAGGACCAGCGTGACGTCGATGCGCACCGCGCGCAGGGTTGCGGGTTCGAGAATCCTTTTGGCCAAGTCATCAAGGACATTGTGCTCGCCGCCTGCGCGGCGCACGAGGGCTCGGAGCGCACGGCGCGGCAACAGGAGCGCGAGACCGCCGATCACCTCGAGGCAATAGAGTCCCCCGAAGAGGCGCAGATAGTAGCCGGTCGCGAACAGCAGCCGATTGTCGCGTTCCGGGACGTAAACCTCGGAGCGTTCCCGCTTGGTGCGGCTTGCCGCGTGGTGCAGCAGGTGGCCCCGGCGCAGCAGATCGAAGGGAGCGCCAAACAGGACGGCATTGACCCGGCCGGCCAAACGATTCGCCTGCTTGTTGGGGAATAGGACGCCATGCACGGCCTCGTGGATGAAGGCCCACCAGGAATTGCTGAGCAGAACGGGCAGCAGCAACAGCCAGCCCCAGGCGGGGCCGCTTGGCAACAGCCAAACGGGCAGGAGTACGAGCTGAAACAGTTGAACGGCGAGGAAGAGAACAGCGAGCGCCTGGTTCGCGCGGCAGGTGTTCCCGGTCTTGGCGGCTGGATCGTTCATGGGCAGTTCCGCTGCGCTGCCAGGCCCAGCCGACGATATGATAGCCGCAGGCGGTCGAGAAAGGTTTGCTGCGGTATCGATCCGGGCGCGATCAAGGAAGCCTCTGGGAAAGAATTGGGACGGCGCTATCATCTTTCCTTAATTATTGTACGGCATGAAGCTGACAGTAGCATTTTGCTTTTATGACAATTTGAAGAACAACAGTGATATCAATTCGCTTTACTGGCAGGGTGGCGTAATAGTATGTAGGCACCAAAGCGCTCATGGAGGCGCTGGTGCAGCGGCGTTGCCGGATCTGGATCTACACCACATCCTATCGCTCTCCGCGCTATCTGAAAGGTTGGTTCAGGAGCTTTGGCATCGCCATCGAAGGGGTGGTCAACCAGGCCTGGCACGAGCAAAGAGTGGGCGCCCGCGGGCCCTCGAAGTACCCTCCTGCCTTCGGCATCGACCTGCATGTGGACGACTCGGCGGGAGTGGCCATGGAAGGCGAAGACCATCAGTTCGCCGTGGTGGTCGTCTCGCCCGAGGATCCGGGCTGGGCCGCCAGGGTCCTGGCTGCTGTTGATGCATGCATGGA
>CAIMUS010000242.1 GCA_903844665.1 uncultured Pseudomonadota bacterium | reverse complement strand
GGTGATTTCCAAGAAAGAATTTAACAGCAATTCGTAGGTCGGGCAAAAGCGTAGCGTTGCCCGACGTTGCCGGCTGAATACGGGTCAGGACTTACGCAAATACCCCTTTAACCGAGCAACTCACCGCCGTCATTCCGGCTGAGACGCCGGAATCCAGTAGCCATGGAGGGCAAGCTCCTGGATTCCCGCTTACGCGGGAATGACAATTTGCGTAAGTCCTGCGGGTAAAATCTTTTGTAGAAATCACCTTAAATGAAAATTTTTCAACTTTTTCGATAAGCGAGGTTTGATAACGATTATGAACAGCCTGAATACAGGGCGGCTGATGCTGGTTGCTGTATTGGTGGCGGGGTTGGCCGGAGGCTGCGTTTCCAGTCCATCCGGCAGCGCCTACACCCGCAGCGAGGCCAGAACGGCGCAAAACGTGCAACTGGGTACGGTGGTCAGTGTCCGTGACGTTCAGATCGAGGGCACCAAGAGCAATATCGGCACCGGTGTAGGCGCGGTGGCGGGCGGCATTGGCGGCAGTTATCTGGGCAAGAGCACCCGGAGTACTGCGCTGGGCGCCCTGGGCGGCGCCGTGGCCGGCGGCCTGCTGGGTTCCATGGCGGAGGAGGGCCTTACCAAGCGGGCGGGTTTGCAGATTACCGTCCGACTTGACAACGGTCAGATGACGTCCATCACCCAGGGCGCCGACGAGCCTTTTGCGGCGGGCGAACGGGTACAAATTTTAACATCCCCGGACGGTACTACCCGCGTATCCCACTGAGCGGCCGAGGTCGCTCTACGCTTGAGCATAGCCTGGATTTTCCCTCCCGGCGGTGGATCATGAATAAGCGGCGGCGTAAGCCGCCGCCTGGACGACGCTCTGGAAATGGATGTCCACCACATCGTCCAGCTTTTCGGCATAACCGCCCGCCATCGTCACCGCCACCGCCATACCCCGGCGGGCGCAGTGCTCGAACACCAGACGGTCCCGCGCCGCCAGTCCCGCCTTGCTGACAGCCAGCCGGCCCAGCCGGTCACCCGCGAACGGATCGGCGCCGGCCAGATAGATAGCCAGTTCCGCCTGGGCGCATGGCAGTGTGGCATGCAGCCCGTTTTCCAGCGCTTCCAGATAGGCATCGTCGCCGCTACCGTCCGGCAATTCGATATCCAGATCACTGTGTTCCTTGCGGAAGGGAAAGTTTTTCTGGCCGTGCAGGGAAAACGTGAAAATGCTCGGGTCGGCGGCTAGTATCGACGCCGTGCCATTCCCTTGATGGACATCGCAGTCGATTACGATCACCCGCCCGACCCGCCCTTGCCGTTGCATCGCGCGAGCGGCGATAGCGCTGTCGTTAAACACGCAAAAGCCCTGGGCCTGATAGGCGAATGCATGATGGGTGCCGCCCGCCAGGCTGGCCGCCGCGCCGTCCTCCAGCGCGGCGCGGCAGGCGGCGATGGTGGCGCCGCTGGAACGGCGGGAGCGTTCCACCAGTTGCGGCGACCACGGCAAGCCGAGCACGCGAAGTTCGCGCGCCGACAGCGTGCCGCTGACCACCCGCTGCAGGTAAGCGGCCTCATGCGCCAGTAGGATCTCCTCATCGCGGGCGGCGACAGGAACCTGGAGCTCGAACTGACCCTGGTTGGCCGCCATCACCCGCTGCCTTAGCAGGGTATATTTCTGTATGGGGAAGCGATGCTCGGGCGGGAGCGGCAGCACGAAGTGATCGCAGTAAAAGACCTTCATGGTCGCGCCGATTCCAGACACCGCCCGGTGGCGGAGTAAACGAGGGTGGGCGGATGCAATACCTGATAGTCCACGCCGGCGGCGGCGCCCCGATGCCGGAGTTGTTCGATAATCTGCCGCAAGCCTTCGGGGCGCAAGGGATAGAGATGTTCCAGGCTCAGCGTCCGCCCGTTCCCGTCCAGGGCCAGCACGGTATAGGCCAGGGCCCCCAACTCCCGCTCGAACTGATTGGTAATCAGCAAATGCCGCTCCGGCGCACCGGCGGCATTGGCCATGACGGTCTCCAGCAGGATATCGCCTTCCAGCGGCGCAACCGCCTGGGCGGCGGCGAAAGCGGCCTCGGCGTCGTCCTGCTCCAACTCGGGATAGCCCAAAACCAGCTTGATCTCCAGGCCGTAGGCGGCCAGCGTCAGGGTGTATTGACGTTGCGCCCGCAGCCATTCGCCGTAGGCGGCGCCGAGTTGCCCGGCGGCCAGGGTACGGCCGGGCCCGAGTTGCGCCCAGGCGTCGAAGGTATAGAACGGCGCATAGACCTTGCCGTCGGCCAGCAGATAGCGATTGCCGCTGTCCAGCCTGATGCCCAGCACGCCGGCCCGCTGGAACAGGGCGTGTTCCAGCAAACGCCAGAGATCGGTAAAGCCGGCATTTTCCAGTTGTACCTGCAGCAGCGCGCACAGATCGCCGATGGTCGCGTACGACATGCTGGCCGCCCGCAGGCCGAAGGCGCTCTGCACGGCGTCACGGGTGGCCGGAGAGACTTCGCCCTGCTGTAACAGCGTATTTTCCATGGTGGTGGCCACGGGCAGAAGATCGCGGCGGCGGCCTATGAGGATGAAGGGCAACAGCAGCAAAGGTCCGGAATTCGGTCGCCGCTCCGGGTTAAGCTCGGGTACGGGGAAATAGCCCCGATTGGCGCCCAGCGCCATGATCTGAGGGCTAAAGTCGGTATTGCGCAAACCGCCCCGGAACAGGTCTTCCAGGGTGCGCAGCAGCGGAAAACCGGGACGCAGCAGTTCGGTCTGGTCATACAAAGCGCCGGGAACGACCATCGCCAAGTGGTCGATGCCCTGGAGGATGTGATTGAGATCGGCGGCAATCCGACCGCTGACCGCAGCCGCCGTTTCGCGGTCCAGCGGCGCGGGCGGGACGGGGTTATAAGCGGGGTCTTGCAGATCGAGTTCGATGGTCAATGCGCCGGAACAACTGCTGAGTCCGGGGGGAGTGGTGGCGGGATTGTTCAAGGTGGATCTCTTGCAGGTAATGGCTGTACACGATGAATCACTATACATCGACCCGTTTGGCTCAGGATAGTTGAGAGTCCGTAGGATGGGTAGAGCGGAGCGGAAGCGCAGCGAAACCCATCCTACCCCGATATAGTGACGGCCTGAACCGGGTTAAAATCAACATAACTGTTCAGACCCCCCACCCCAACCCTCCCCCACAAGGGGGGAGGGAGTTGTTGCAAAACAGCAGCTTAGCCTGTTCCCCCTCCCCTTGTGGGAGGGGGTTAGGGGGAGGGGTGTGAACGCTTACAAATCAACATTATTATCCACCAACTGATTCCCTGGCCCGCAAGCCAGTAAGATGGGGTGCAATTAGAAGTGATATCCGGTAGGAGCGAGCTTGCTCGTGAAGGGAACGTGCAGCAGTCGTAGGTCGGGCAAAAGCGTAGCGTTGCCCGACGTTTACCCGGTTCGTAGCGGTGCAGGTCGGCCACATCCGTGCCCGACCTACTTGCTAAGGTGTCCCGGCTTAAGTGGATACCCCCATTTCATCGGTGCTCCACAGCAGCAATTGCGGAGGATCATCGATGCCTTTGGGGAGAACAACAGGGCGCTGTTAGAGTCTTTTGGGTACACCGGCTCATTGTAGCCGCCGCTCCCGCCAGAGAGCGCCAGCCTACGCTGAGCCGGTAACCCAACCGGTATTTACCTCCTGGGTCTGCCAGTCGGCATTGCGCAGGCCTCATTGGAGTCAGGTGACTCCTGGCCACTCGCGTTGACCCAGCGCACGACGTAGCAGTATTTCACCCCATTGGTCAGTCCGAAGTCGGCAAAGGCGGCGTAGTCCGTCACATGCCCTTGCTGGATCAGGGTATACGAGCCGCCTGTTGTGGTACTCCGGAAGATGTTGTAGCCAACTGCATCTGTAACCGGCGTCCAAAGGATATCGATCTTGCTATCTTTGGCCCGAGCCGACAAAGTGGTTATCGGCGGTAAGGCCGTGACAGTGAGTAGCACATTGTCAGCCGCGGTGTTCTGGCCATCGGACACTTCCAGACGCACCACGTAGTCGCCCACGATGTCAGGGATGAAACTTGGCTTGGCGCTCTGGGCATTAGCCAGATTGGCATTGCTCAGGTGGCTGCCTTCAGGCAGGAAGACAAAGCGCCAGGTAAAGGTCAGTGGATTCGGACTGTTGTCCGGGTCGGTGCTGGCCGTCCCATCCAGTGATGCCGTCGCACCCAGGATCAGGTGCTGGGCGGGTCCAGCGACCGCGTTCGGCGGGACATTCGGCAACAGGCTGGTGATGGTTACCTGGGCATTGTCGCTATCCCGGCCATCGGCTACCTGGAGGTTAAGCACATAATCGCCTGGCACGTCGGGAGTAAAGTTGGCTTTGGATTGAGTGGCGTCCACGATACCGGCATCGGTCAACTGACTCCCTGTTGGCCGTTGCGCCAAGGTCCACAGATAGGTCAGGCTGCCAGGCCCCTCATCTGGATCGTAGCTGGCGCTACCATCCAGATGGACCAGATTGCCAGTGAGCGCTGTTTGATCCACGCCCGCTCGGGCATTAGGCGGCACGTTCTGCGACGTGGCCTTGATTTCCACAAACGCCGGTTCGCTTATCCGCTGTTCCGCCTGGACGATCAGGCGGAGCTGGTAGAGGCCGTCTACATCCGGTGTAAAGGATGGACTGGGCGTTTGCGCACCGGTGATATCGGCATCGGTGCGGCTGCTGGTCGCGGGTTTGCCCTCGAAGCGCCAGTGATAAGTGAGCAATTGCCCGGCGGGATCAACTGAATCGCTGCCGTCTAACGTCACTGCCGTTCCCGTTTTGACGTTCTGATGAGGCCCGGCCTTGGCGATGGGCCGATTGTCCTCCACTTGAATCACGACGGCATCGACAGCGCTGGCCACACCATCCGAGACGGTGAGTTCGAGCCGATATTCTCCGGCGACATCGGGTTTGAACACCGCCTGTGCGCTGGTGGCTCCACTGATATCAGCATCGGTCAGGGTGCTGGTCGATGGCTTGGCGACCAAACGCCAGTGGAAGCTGAGCGGTTGGGGTCCATTGTCCAGGTCACGACTGCCGCTGCCGTTGAGAGTTACCGTTTGCCCGAGCAACACGGTCTGGTCGGGGCCAGCGTCGGCTTGCGGCGCCATGTTGCTGGTACTGACGGTGACAGAGGCCGTAGCGTTGACCTGAGCCGTGTTCAGGGAGTTGACTCGCGCTGTCACACCGCCTGTGCCAAAGTCGGGAAGCCGGGCATCCAGCGGGATGGCGCCCGTGGCAAGGCCCGGCAGCCGGAAAAGAGGAACTGTCTGCGTGGGTTGGCCATCCAGCCCGGAGAAGGTCCCTGTCACCAGCCCGCTGGTGCCGGTTATCGCTGCGGCAAAGGCATCCTCGGTGTTGCCGGTGTTCTGCACCACCAACAGCGATTTGGCTGAACCCGGAGTGTCGAGCACCACGGTGGCGGGATCAAATACTGCGGTCACGCCGTGGCTTATCGGGATCGTCACCTGGGCCGTGGCATTAGCCTGCACCGCGGTGTTGGTGCGGGAAGTCGCTACGGCAATCAGATTCAGATTGCCAGGAAGGGCAAAGTTGAGGTTACTCAAAGTAACCGGCACCGTTTGAGACGCGCCTGGTTGCAAGGTGACCGCCGTCGTACCCAAGGTGGCCAGCGGTCCCACCGGACCCCCCAGAGCGAGATCGAAGGTATCCCCGATTTGGCCGGTGTTGATTACCGTCAACTGAAAGACACTGCTTGCGCCCCCACTGGTAGGGTTGATGGTCACGGCCACGCCGTTGGCAACTATTGTCATCGTAGCTGAGGCCTGGTTTTTGACCGAGGACTGTGCTGTAGATACCACAGTAACAGTAAAGGTCTGGGCGCCGGTCGGGGTGCCCCGTGTGGGTACCAGCGTTAACAGGACGTCCCGGAAATTGTCCAGACCGGGGGGCACGTCTACCGTGTCTTGACTGAAGGCGCCGTTAATCCCGGCCGGCAGGCTGGCCGAGAGGGAAAATTGCTCGGTCACACTACCGGTGTTGGTGAGGCGCACCCGGAAGGTGGCTGCCGTGCCCTGGCCGGCTATGGATTGCGTCGGTACTATCTCCACGACGACAGCGCGTGACTCCAAGGCAATCTCGGGCGGCGGACCGCCGCCTCCCCCTGAACCGCCGGCAATAATCAACCGTCCCTCCACCGTGTCAAAGCCGCCAGAAGCAGTCTGTGCACGAATGCTGAAGGTGCGCGTCACCTCGGCCACACCCGCTGGGACTGTAACGGTCAAGGGGGTGGTGATCGTTTGACCTGCCGGTACAGTTACGGAGGAGGCCAGGGCAGTGCTGAACTCCTCCAGTCCTACCGTACTCAGAGAGAAGGTCTCTGGTGTTCCCATCGAGTTGGTGATCTGGACGTTATAGAGCGCTTGTGCCCCTCTCCCTACCGTTTGCGAAGATGGAGTGAGGCCAAGCCTGTGTGTCACAGCGATCACTGCGGGAGGCAGATTGATAGGCACTGTGATTCGCTCCCCCCCGGCCGTTATCACCTCAGCGATGATCGCTGTGCCAAGGCTAATCTGCCGGCTCTCCCCCGAGGTCAGGTCTGGAGCCTGTCCACTGAGCTGATAAGTGACGGTGCGCGTACTGAACGTCTGCGTTGGCCAAACGACTTCCGAGGGCGAGAGTGACTCGGCCGGGGGACTCACGCTGCCCGAGTCAACCACGTAGCCGCTCGGTGGGAGCTGGTGCCTCATGCTGAGATTGAGATTGATGGTGGGAATATTGGCTCCGCTCAGGATGGAGAGATTAAAGGCGGTTGCCAGAACATCGACCCACCAATAATAGCCACTCCAACTCCCGTCGCCTTGCTGGTTAGACACCAACCACTGGTTATAGTCTTGCCACCAGTTACAGTTTGCGCTGGGAATACCCCCACACTGACCAGGCCGGAGGTTGGTGATATGCGTGGTATCGTTCAGCCCGATGGTCGTTTCCAGGCCCTTGTACACCGACCACATCGCGTAAGGATGGCCGAAGTTACCGTACCAGTAGTTGTTTACAACCTGTGTCCAGTTTGTGTTCAGGAAACTCAGCGCTGCCTGCACCTGGGAATTGCTCAGGTCGTCACCAACGAATTTCAGACCCAGCAGCAGACCACCGGTGTCAGCATGATCGCACGGCTGAGCTCCAGGCTGGTAACACGCTACTCCATTCCAGGCTGGTTGGTTTGGATCGATGTATTGGGCGGCAGCGAGCCAGTATTTCAGCTCGTCCCTGACGAACTGGGGTGTGGTGGCGCCCAAAGTCTGGTCGTAGATCATGGAAATGATCGCCCACTGGGTCGTGGAGCTGTCGGAATCACCCTCGCCGGGGTAATAACGCCATCCACCGCGTCTGTTGCCGCTATAGATCGTGCTCTGGCTCAAAGCAAACATATTGGTAATGCCTTGCGCGATCTGGCTCCAGGTCTTGCCCGCTAGGGGGCCACTGGTGGTTGCCACATCATTGGCATGGCCCGCGGCGTAAAGGGCTATCGCTGGGGCTATCAGTCCAGTGGTATAAGTGATTTCACTACCGGTAGCATTCCAATAGACACCCAAGCAGGTACTATCACTACCGCACGGGTTATAACCATCAGCTCTGACATATGGAGGAGTCGGAGGATCCCCTACAGTAAAGGTTGCTGCGACACTGAGGAGGTAATTCATAGCCTTGTCGACGGCAGCCTGATACTGAGCAGTATTAGTCCCCCACAAACTTTTCTGGCTTAGCATGGCGAATACCGCCGCACCCGTGGCGGCTGGCTCGTACCCGTAATAGCTCCAGTATACCCAGTCATACCCCTGTTGTTGGTAGAGTTGTCGGGTGGCGTACAAGTAAGCGAGACCTTTTTGGATGGTGGTGTTTATTTCCGTTTGAGACAAACTTGGGTTGCTCCCAACAGGCACAAGCTGATTAGTGACCTCTATGATCGTCGCCACCTTTGCCGTACCCGGCGCGACCAGAGCAGGCTCCGCGCGGACCGTCGCAGAGACAGGCAAGCCGATAAAGAGGAGCGTCTGTGCAGCCCGTCCCGGCAAGGGACCACCGTCCAATCCGAGCAACGATACCCGCACGTTGTACAGTCCATTGGTGAGGCCTGTCGTTGCCACGGACCCCAGATTCAGGGTGACCGCCGCGGTACCCGGCACGAGATTCACCGGAACATCGGCGTTAGTGGCAACGGTGCTGCCCGCTTGATTACGCACTTCAACTCGCGCCAGCACCGACCGAGCCGCATTCGCGGCGTTGAGGACCTGAGCGCTAACGGCCACGGAGCTACCCGGATTCACGACGACCGGATCGACAGTGACACTGATCACATCAGCAAGCGCGGGTCGCACCGCGACGTATGCCGTTGCAATCTGCTCTGCACCTGAGGAATGGTCCGTGGCGGTAACCTGGGCAGAGAATATCTGCAGTGAGGTCAGAGACTGATTCAAGGTGAGGATCACCGGATTGGCGCTGGAGGCATCCCGTACTTCACCCGGAGCCAAGGTGACCTGGTTCTGATTGAGCGTTGCCGTCACGCCATTAGGTAATCCACCCAGGGTCAGCAAGAGCGTTAGCGGTTCGTTTCCGCGGTTTTCCAGCCGTATGATAAACTGAGTATTTTCGCCAGGTTGCAACTCGACGTTGGTGGGAGACAGCGCTGCCGTAAACTTTTGAGCAGCGGCTTGAATAACGATCGCACTCGTCATATTTGTGAACAATCCGGGGACCGGCGCCAAGAGTGCGGATAGATCATGAGCAGCCGCGAAATTGCGGAGTTCCTGCAGTTGGGGAACAAATTGCGTCAGGGATGGATTCGCTTGTAGCAGCAACTCCGTGTTCCCGAGTTGCAGCGCTAACCGTCCCCAGAGTCCCTCATCCGTGGGTGTACCTTGAAGCTGTCCAAGTGTGTCTCCCAACGCGGACAGCGTCTCAGCAAGCTGAGTGTTGTCTGCGTCGGCGGCTGCCAGCGCTGCCTTTTCTACTGCAACGGTCTCATTGGATCGAACGAGGAGGCTGACTTGGGTGCTCGCCGTTTGCGGCGCTGATTCAGTTCCAAAGGTCGCGGTGATGGTCGCCGTCAACGTGCTGTTTAAAGGCGCGTTTGCAGCCGGCGTCAGGGTGAGGGACTGGTTGATGGAATCGCCGGCATTCAGCGTGATCGGGCTGGTCAGACCGCTGACAGTAAGTCCTGGCGAGGCATTTATCGCCAGGGTGACATTGCTTGCTGGCGCATTACCTACTGCTGTTATGGTTAGGATTGAAGAAACCGGCGTACCGGGTGTGCTGCTTAATTGTGTGGGGTCGCTAGCCAAGGTTATGGCGGGTATTTCCGGCATCGTGAAAGTTTGGCTGGCAACCGCCGAAACTGCCTGATTGGTCGTGCTGGCAACGTTGATGCTGAAGGGGGCTGTAGCGCCTGACGAGGGAATCTGCCCCGTCGGGAGTACGCAGATGCCAACTTCGCCGGTTTCACCCGCGGGAATGGTGATTGACGGCACACTGCTTTGAATCTTGAAGCCGGCAGGCACCCCTGAAAACGCCAGTGCGAAGGTGTCGGCCACTGGTCCGCGGTTTTGAATCTCCGCTTTGAAAACCGCGGGAACCTCCGCGCCATTGACTGGGATGGTGAAGAAGGCATCCGGCACAATCTGAGCCGCGACACTCGGCACCGTGCCAGGCGCTACAGGTGCCGGTCCCGGGCCGAGGTCGCTCGAAAGAAAGGGAAAGACGGGTGGATCGACCGGAGCATTGCGATCTATCCAGGCGAGCGCTGTCCCCATGCCCACAAAGGTGTATGTAAAGATCGGTAAGTCAACAAGCGGTGGCAGTTCAGGAAAAAGACCTACTGTCTGATACGCTTCGATAATACATTTGCTCAGTTCTAATGGCCCCCCTGGATCCCCTGGATCCAGTTGCGGAACGAGGGAGATACATTCGTAGACTTGACTTAGCAAAGGCCCGAGATCACCCAGTACTTTTTCCAGGCCTACTACGTCCCACACCTTATCAAAGTAATTGCCAAGCATCTCATTTACTACTGCCAATTTGCTGCGTTTAACGGCCTCGACAAATGGTGTTCCCGCACTGACATCTGCTAGAAAGTTACTGATAAAAATTATATTTCCTTGTACGAATCCCAATTCGAATCCAATGAACGCGCCAGATATGATGTTAGCTGGAGTGCTTGGTATTTGTGGGTATTCGAATAAAGCTTGGTGTCCCCCGTCTTCCATCACGCCAATCGTGTGTCCGCTACGGAAGTCAATTTCTAACCATCCTACGGTAGTGAGATTTCCAATCGTGACCATGCGTGTGGGGGTCAGAACAGCGTTCCCTGCTTCAGCAGCTTGGGAAATTCTTGCCTTAGCAGTTGCCGAAAGCGTTGTGCCTTCCAGCAGTTGCAGATTGTTTGCGGTGATCAGGGTAAGAGAAGTGTCGTCGCCTAAGTTTCCAAAAATATCTGCCACAGAAATCGCTTGGGTTCCTGTTACTCGGGAAAATATCTCGCCCTCCAACGTACTTTCCATTAACCCACGTGCCATTTCGAAGGGGAAATCCATACCGGATACTTGACCTGGCGCCGGCACCGCCCTCAGATCATTTTTGCGCAGGTCGAGCTTGACGCTCAGATTGTTGGCTTCTCGTTTCGTCAGCGTTAGCAGGAGGCGGGGTGAAGTATAGTATCCTTTGGTCAGGTAACCTTGTTGTAGTTGGCGCAAAGCAACATCCGATGCGCCAGCGAAAGCCATCGTCAGTATCTCAGCGTTTGAGACAAGTGTTTCTCGCGTCAAGCTGAGGGATTTACTGAGAACAGCACGCTGTGCGGCAGTTTGTGGTCCGCTCGCGGGAATCGCGTCAATCTGTGGTTTAATTCCGTTCAGTTGTGTTTGCAAAGATTCAACTCTATCGCGTTGCTGCGCTATCGCATCAAGCGACTGCAACCCGGGAAGAACATTGATCGTCACGAGATCCAAATCACTGAGGCTAGGACCCTCACTGCCTAGACTGATCGCCCCCCCATTTTGCCGTACGTCAAAACCAAGGCGATCGAACAACGTTCGCTCAAAGGTCTCCACCTTCCCGTCGGGGCTTTGCACGTCTATTGCCAGAAACAGTCCGGTCAAAATCTGGCTCGCTAGCGGAAAATTGGTCAGGAGCTCCTGATAATCCTCGCCGCGGATGATGTGGTCGTTAGAAATGTCGGAACCATTCTGGCCAATGAGGATATAGGGGGAATACGTATAGGTCGTGTAGCCAAATATCAGGGCAGGCGGAGAGAATGAGCTTACAAAATGGCCAATGGAGAGTGGTTTTCCCACGAGGTCCACGGTGTTGAACGTTTGATTGAGCGGCGTTTCCGTCTGGAAACCGGCGGTACCCGCTATACCAGCGGGGAATTCTGCTTTCAGTCGCACCGTCACCTTATGGCGTAAGTTATCAGGCACCTCTGCAAAGGTCCCTTGAGCGCCAGCGAAGGTCTGGCCTAGCTGAGCTCCTTTGAAGGTGGGATCCGCAGCGGTAAATCCGCCTGATCCAAACTCGACCCAATAGTGTTGCCGTGTCTCGGTAAGCAATTGGGGATCGTTCGCCGGATCAGCGCGCACGGCATCGTCTGGGGGACAACCCACAACCCGCAAGGGCGAGGAAAACATCGACAGGATCAATTCCTTTGCCCGCTCATCCGAAAGTGTCCCCTGTACATATTGCGCCGGCACACCGGAAGCCCGCAGCAGCGCAATCATCAAACTCGCCTGATCCAGGGCATTGCCCGCCTTGCTCCAGAGCGTCCCGCGCGCGCCCCGCAGCGAACCCGTGTACGATTCGAACCCGATCTCGTCGCGGACGAAGGCGAAAATGCGGGCCGGGTCATTACCCAGTTCCGCCGCCTTCTGCACGATATAGGGATCGGTGGTGTTGGCGTCGGGGGTGGATTTGAGGAGATCACTAGCGGCCTGCGCATGGGCCGCCGGGATCAGAAAGTCCAGAATAGGAGCAAGCGTTAGCTTGAAGTCAGCGAAGCTGGCTGGTTGATAAGGGTTCGCGAATAGTAAAAACAGCGCAAATACGCCACACAAGTAGTTGAACCATGTCTCTTTTAGCCGGTACATTACTTTTCTCCCCATATCCAGTTTGGCAGTAGCTGTTTTCTACTACCACATTACTATTGATAAACTCATTTCATCCTGGTGTGCCCGCTTGAACACACCCTTAATGCAAAAGGCCGGACTACCTGGCTTGACCATAACGGTGGTCAGCCCGGCAGCCCGGCCAACTTGTACATCACAGATGAGATACAAAGGTACGGAACGACAACTGCCTGAACCTTACCTTTGCGCCCTATCCACCCAAGTTCCGAAGGCTTTCCGTCTCCTGGTCACCCAGGATTTGGCGATGATGGTTATGAGCGAAAAAGCCACTGTTGTGAATGATTTGCCCTCGTCTTTAAAAACTCCACGCCTAGCAGGGCCACCAACCCTGTACCCAGAAGCCATAATATGCCCGGTTCAGGTGCACTCACGATAGGTGGTCCCACCGTGACTGAACCATTGAAGAAAAATGTGACATGCGAGTTCGGATCCGTTTGGCTCAATCCTCCGATATCCTGCTGGCTGATCTGGAAGGTCGCGATGATGCGGTTACCCGCTGGAACATCACCTATATCAAACCCTAACGCGAGTGAGACGTCCTCTGGAGAGGCGGCGGGAACTGAATTGGTATTGTCCAATGAACCCGCCAGCAAGTTGTCAAAGATGTCTCCGAAGCTGAATCCGGGTTCATCGATCTCCCACGAATCCGGCGCAGAATCACCGGAGCCAGCACCATTTACCCTGACCAACGCTCCAAACTCGTTGAAGGCTGAGTTGACAAGCTCGTCGATCTCGGCGTCCAGAAAGCCGAAGAACCAGACGTTTGTCAGATCCTCGCCGGTATTATTGGTCACCGTCCAGGTCACGCTGCCCAAATTATTCGCGTCCAGGTTGTTCGTGAACACCACCCCTAGACCAGCCGCTTGAAATTCGTTAAGGCCGGACCCGATCCGGGTGTCTTCCAGGGCATTCAGGGTAAGATCGGTGGGATCAGGATCAAGTTGGGACGACGCAATAAAAGCCGACAACTGATCGATGCCAATCGAACTTGCCGCGGCAGGCAGGTTGCCAACGACAAAGATCATCAAAACAGTGGCCAACCAACACCATGATCTTGTCATCGCACGAAAAAACATGAGAATCTCCTCCACAACGAGCGCGGGGTTATTTATTTACGGCTATACTTAATCGTAAAAATTACCATAACTTCCTATAGATAAAAACGCAGCAATTTACTCAACAATCACAGCAGAGACAGGCACCGATGACATAGGTGAATCATTGATTCGACTTGGAAAAACCTCGAAATCGATCATCCAGGGGAAAACCACCTGAGCACGGTCTCAACAAATTTTTACAATTCCCTTTGCAATGAGTGAATCGAGGAGATGATAAAGAAGCCATCCATACAGCCGATTCCTACCACCACCAGCGGATAGCGCGTGCCGAAGTCCACCGCCAGCAGCGGCGTTCTGGTCAGGAACAGGCCGATTGTCAGCAGGAGTGGCAGCATCCCGACGATGCTGTAGGTCCAGGCGGGTCCCAGCCAGCGTCAGGTGTGGATGAAGTAAGCGTAGGGTGCATTCCACGCACCCTAAACGTGCCGTGCTTGGCACGCGGGTGTGTGGTGCGTGGAACGCACCACACAGAACTACAGAACTACTTTAGCGCTCCGCCGGCCGTCGTTGAATCACCCTGCCGAAGCGGCGCGCCGGCGCCATCACGCTTTCCGCCATCAGCGCCAGGGTGGGAGAGACCGGATAGCCGGCCGCCTGCAAGGCGCCGGCCGTCCAGACATTACAGGTGTTGAACAGATAGAACCGGCCCCGCGCTGGATAAAAGCGGCCCTCGCCATACAGACTCTGACCCAAGACGCCGACCCGACTGGCGCCATCACGGGCATAACTGTGATGAATATAGCGGATCAGACCGTCCAGCCCGGCGGGTGTCAGGGCCAATTCGACAATTTCACTTTCAGGAAAAGTTTTGGTAAGAGGTTCACTAAAACCGACCACTT
>CAIMUS010000241.1 GCA_903844665.1 uncultured Pseudomonadota bacterium | reverse complement strand
CAAAATGACAGGATAATGCTTTTCATGCTACTTTCATCCACGATTTACCTCCGATGCAGGTCACTTTCAGCGCCTTGCTGAAGGGGGCAGGGGTACTAAAAAGTGCAGGAACTGTCTCTGACAAATTCAACAGCCTAGCCGACAACATCCTCAAGACCATGGACAAAAAGCCTACTATGGCAATCGCATACAGTCGCCAAGTGGTCAGGAATGGGCAGCCCGCGTAGCCCGCGTAGCCCGCGTAGCCCGCGTAGGGCGGAACCAGGGATGGGTTCCGCCGGAACTGGGTTTGGGCTGGATGATTCATTTATGTGTACGGAATCACGGAAGGGCGCCGCCGGAACAGGGATTGTGCCGAATGTTTTGGCGGATCACATCCCTGTATCCGCCCTACAATCCTGTCCATTACACACATCTTGATAAAGCCGGGTAGGTCGGGCACAGGACGTGCCCGACGTGCACCGCGCCGAACCGGGGAAATGTCGGGCAATGCTGGCGCTTTTGCCCGACCTACTTACTGCTTCCTTCTTCACCCGTCGTCATCGATTGGCGGCGGGGAATTCTTGTCGAACTTGGATAGCGTAGCTGTTTCCCGGATGGGGGTCGGGACGGGTTTCCGGTATGATGCTTGTGATAAATCGTTCGCCTTCGAGGAGTCGCCGGTATGGGCCGAATTGTCGTTGAAACCACTATCGAAAATGTACTCGATCCAAGCCACACCATCCGTTGTGACGCCTTGGTCGATACGGGTGCGGCCTATCTCACATTGCCCAATGCCTGGCGCGATCGGCTGGGTCCACTGAGGGAACTCGATACTGTCGACGTGGAGACGGCCAACCAAAGCGTTATCCAAGGACTGATCTGTGGGCCGGTTCTGCTGCAGATGGAGCGTTTTCGTCCGGTTCTGGCGGAGGTGCTCTTCATCGACATGCAACCCGAAGACGGTGCGTACGAACCGTTGATCGGCTACATCCCCCTGGAGCAGGCGCAAGCGGCAGTTGATTTGGTGGGCCATCGCCTCATCAAGGTCAGCCGCGTCGATTTAAAATTAGTAGCCCGGTAGCCCAGTAGGTCGGGCACAGCCATGTAGAGTACGCATTGCGTACCTTTTGCGGGTCACGCGGCACATGCTGGTACGCGGTGCGTACCCTACGGTAGCTATGAACACACTCTCAGAAATTGAAGCGGCGGTGGAATCGCTGCCGATGCGGCAACAAGAAGCCCTGTTCACGTCTCTTGCTGCGCGTCTCAGTCGTGCGGTAAGTTCTGAGCTGCGGGAGAATTCATGCCTCTCCACGCAGCCAGGACATGGTGTGTTGGACATCCCACCGGTGCACCTCGGTGGGGTCCTGCGTCCGCTGTCGCCGGATGACGATCTGCTCGGTGAGATGCTGGAAGACCGCCGGTGAGACACGGAATTGACACGGGATTTTTGGTGGCAGCGGAAGTCGCCGAACATCCTGATCATGCCTCGGCCCGCCTGAAGCCCGGTAGGTCGGGTACCGGATGTGCCCGACGTGCACCGTGATCGTGATGAGCCTTGGAAATGTCAGGCTACGAACTTACGAACTATTGAGCCAGTGGATTGCGACTGAAAAGGGAGGGAAAGCGGCTAAAGTCACGATCGGCTGTCCATAATTCCCGAACTCCATGGACACGGCACAGAGCGGCGATGCGCGCATCATGGATTCGGGGGCCGACAACTCGGCCGGTTTCCAAGATTTCACGCAATACGCCCCAGTAGCCCCCTGCTTCCATGAGCAGCACTAAACTGGGAGATTCAAGCCAGGCATCGACCTGATCAAGGGCAACGGCGACCGGCGTAGGAGGATTATAGATACGCGGATGGGTAACGATAGCCAGGAACTCGTGAATACACGGCCAGGGAATCGCCCAAGGCGCACGTCCTTCCGCCAGTTCACGGAGGCGAATTGCGGCGCGGTCGTGCCATTCAGATCGGCCCGATGGGCATAGACCAGGATATTCGTATCGACCGCGATCACCCGCCCCGATCCTCATAAGCGGACTGTCGGATCTGTTCCCAGCCGGCATCCCGAAATTCAGGTTGCAGGCCATTACCAGCAAAGCTGGTATCGCGCAGCCGGAATTGGGGTTGGCATTTCCGTTCAACAATAATCTGCCGTAGCCCGGCTTCCACCAGAGCACGTAGCGTCGTATTTTCTCTGGCAGCAAGTTTACGAGCCTGGTCAAGAAGGGAATCAGCAATCTCTACGGTCGTCTTCATATGGGTACCCATACTATGTGAATCATCTTACCACAAGGCCAAGAGATCAGGCATGCCTGTGTACCTCACGGGGGGAACCCATCCGGACCATGACAGTATCAACACCTTCCGCAACCGGTTTTTGCGGCAGTTGGAGCCCCTCTTTGTGCAGATCCTACGGATCGCCCATGGCCTGTAACGGAATAGTGGAAATCGGGGACAGCCCGCGTAGCCCGCGTAGCCCGCGTAGGGCGGAACCAGGGATGGGTTCCGCCGAAACTGGGTTTGGGCCGGATGATTCATTTATGTGTACGGAATCACGGAAGGGCGCCGCCGGAACTGGGATTGTGCCGAATGTTTTGGCGGATCACCTCCCTGTATCCGCCCTACAATCGGCCATGATCATCGTTTCGGCCATTGAGCCCGGTAGGTCGGGCACAGCCCGCGTAGCCAGGTAGGTCGGGCATAGGACGTGCCCGACGTGCACCGCGATGAACCGGGGAAATGTCGGGCAACGCTGGCGCTTTTGCCCGACCTTACTGTTTGAATACCTGCGATCCTGATAGCTCGTATAAGTTGGGGTGAGCGGGGCGAACCCCAACATGTAGCTGTATCTCGTTTGTTGAAATGAGCAAGTCTTGATCGCCATGCCCAAACTTTACGAATACTCTGGTCTGATTGTGATGTTTTCCGCCAACGAACATGAACCGGTGCATGTGCATGGAAAATGTCAGGGGCGCGAATCCAAGGCTGAGATTATTGTCCTGGATGGCATAGTGACCGGGATTCGTGATTCGGAAGTGGTCGGACGTGCACCGTTGGAATTTCGTGAAATGCAGTCAGGGTGTACTCAGCAAGCATGGGTTATATTATAAGTTATTGTTTCTCCTAAAAATAAAATTAATATCATTATGCTAAAAAATTAATACATTTAAAATCAAATACTTATAACTTTAATTTTAAAATTTTTAATATAAATCAGTTACATATGATCAACGCGAATTACCAAAGAGCCTAAATTTTCCTTTGCAAAGGAACTCCGAGTAGTTATACATTATGCTCGCCGCAGGGTACGAGAATGTCTCAATCGGAGACGACATCCGTAGGGTGGATTTCTCGCGTTTTGTCGCAATCGAGCCTGACAATCGCTCGGTCTGGGATGGCGGCGGAAGGGATGTTCTACCACCATGCCCTGCCCCAAGGCATTCTTCAAGAAGCAACTGATTCGAAGTAATAACTTCAATCCCACTGTTTTGTAAGGAGTTTTGAAAATGTCACTTGTAAAGAAACTGGTCGCGGAGTTTATCGGCACCGGCTGGCTGGTGCTGGGCGGTTGCGGCAGCGCCGTGCTGGCCGCCGCCTTCGTCGGCGGCCCCCCTGTAAATTTCCAACTGGGCATCGGCTTTGTCGGTGTCTCTTTCGCGTTCGGCCTGACCTTATTGACCATGGCCTATACCATCGGCCATATCTCGGGCTGCCATATCAATCCCGCCGTCTCCCTGGGTCTATGGGCCGGTGGCCGGCTCAGCACGGCCGAGTTGATTCCTTATATCATTGCGCAAGTACTGGGCGGAATCGCCGGGGCAACGATTCTCTATGGGATTGCAACCGGCAAACCAGGCTTCGACGTGGTCGCCAGCGGCTTTGCCGCCAACGGCTACGCCGCGCATTCGCCAGACCATTACTCGCTAGGGGCGGCGCTGTTGTGCGAAGTGGTCATGACCTACGTCTTCCTGCTGATCATCCTGGGTTCCACCTATGTTCGCGCCCCAGCGGGATTCGCCGGTATCGCCATCGGCCTGTCGCTGGTGCTCATTCACCTGATCAGCATCCCGGTGACCAATACCTCCGTCAATCCAGCCCGCAGCACCAGCCAGGCGGTGATTCTGTTCGTGGCGGGAGGCGACTGGGCGATCAAGCAGCTCTGGGCATTCTGGATAGGCCCGTTTATCGGCGCCCTGTTGGCCGGTGGCACCTACCGCTGGCTGTTCAATCCGGAAGACTGATTTCAGGCAATCCGGCTAAAAGACAAAGGCGGCTTTCGAGCCGCCGTTGTCTTTTGGGGATGGAGCTACCCCTTAACACCTATCAGTTGGTAGGGTGCAATAGCGTAGCGTATTGCGCCGTTATGCTGCTCCCTCATACGGCGCATTACGTTCCGCTCCGCTCCGCTAATGCGCCCTACGGTCTGTGATTCCAGGGTTGGAAGCAAACTGACAGGTGGTAAGGGAGCTACCCTCCACCGCTGGCGTTCCAAACGGCGCAGACCGTAGAATGAGGCGCCTGTCGTACCCGGCGCCGGCATCCCTCCACCCGACCCCCAGAGTCACGTCAATGAGTCAGCTACAAGGTTATTTCATTACCGGCACCGATACCGGTGTCGGCAAGACCTGGGTGAGTTGTGGTCTGATCACCGCCTTGCAGCGCCGGAACCAGCGGGTCATCGGCATGAAACCCATCGCCAGCGGCTGTCAGCGGACCCCCGCGGGTCTGCGCAATGACGACGCCCTGCGCCTGCAGGCTGTCTCCACCGTGGAAGCGCCCTACGATTCCATCAACCCATATCCCTTCGAACCCCCCATCGCCCCCCATATCGCCGCCCGGGAGGCCGGAGTGGAGATCGCTTTCGCCCGCATTCGCGCCCTGGCCGAGGCCCTCGCCCTGCACGCGGATTACCTTATCATCGAGGGGGTCGGCGGCTGGCGGGCGCCTCTGTGCAGGGACGGTGACGTGGCGGCGCTGGCGGCGGCGCTGAATCTGCCGGTGGTGCTGGTGGTCGGCATCCGCCTGGGCTGCCTCAACCACGCCTTCCTCAGCGTCGAAGCCATCTCGGCCTCCGGCCTGCAACTGGCGGGCTGGGTAGGCAGCCTGATCGATCCTTACACCGAACGGGTGACGGATAACCTGGAAACCCTCAAGCAGGGCATCGCCGCCCCCTGTCTGGGCATAACCCCCTTTCTGCCGGCCTTTGCAATCGAACCTTTGGCCGCCTGCCTGCATCTGGAAGCTCTGCTCCTGCCGCAGCGACCTTATAGCTAATTTATTTAAATTTTCGGTTGACAAATTCTAGTAAGTTATATCAGGATAAATATACTAGCAAAACGCTTGGTAATTCCTTGGTTGAGAGGCTGCGATGGTCGACATTCAGCAACACGCCGATACCCTGCAGTGCCGTTTTGTCCTGCGTCCCAACCGCTCCCTGTCCTGGCGGGGTTCGCTGCTTTTCTATTTCAGCCTGCTCATTATCTCCAGCGGCATCGCCATCGGCCTGACTCTGCTGGGATTCTGGCCGGTGCTGCCGTTTGCAGGGCTGGAAATGCTGGCTTTGGGTATCGGCCTGTACGTGGTCGCCTGCCGCTGCTATGAATGCGAGGTGATCTCCATCAACGGTGACTCCATTCGCATCGAGCGCGGTCGGGACTATCCGCGCGAGCAATGGACGCTGGGACGGATGTGGGCGCGCGTGGTTTTGGAACGCTGTCCCAGGGCATGGTATCCTAGCCGCCTTTTGATTCGCTCGCACGGACGGTCTGTGGAAGTCGGGCGGTTTCTCGATGAAGAGGAACGCCAGCGCCTGGCTGATGAATTGACCCGGAGTTTGCGTCCCGCCCTGGTGGGTAACCTCTAAGTCATTATTTAAACAAGAATTTTTAATTTAACTTAACCTGTCGGAGAGCAAGACCTGCATGTTAGCGAACCTCCTTGCGCGAATGCGTTACCCCGCCCTGGGCCTCGGGCTGTTGTGGAGCCTGTCCGCCGCCGCCGATCTCAAGCTGAACATGCCTGAAGGCGTCACGACCATCAGTCACCAAATCTATGACCTGCACATGACGATCCTGTGGATCTGCGTGGCGATCGGCGTCGGGGTGTTCGGCACGATGTTCTACTCCATCTACTATCACCGTAAATCGAAAGGCGCCGTACCGGCGCATTTCCACGAAAGCACCACGGTGGAGATCGTCTGGACCGTGGTCCCGATGCTGATTCTGATCTTCATGGCGGTTCCGGCCACCCGGACCCTGATCAACCTGGAAGACGTCAGCAAGCCCGATCTCACCATCAAGGTGACCGGCTATCAGTGGAAATGGAGTTACGACTATCTGGATGAGGGCATCAGCTTTTTCAGCACCCTCTCCACCCCAGCCGAGCAGATCAACAACTTGGCGCCGAAAGACAAGGACTATCTGCTGGAAGTGGACAATCCGCTGGTGGTTCCGGTCGGCAAGAAGATTCGCATTCTGACGACCGCTGCCGACGTGATCCATTCCTGGTGGGTGCCCAGCCTGGGCTGGAAGCGCGACGCCATCCCCGGCTTTATCAACGAGAGCTGGGCCTTGATCGAAAAGCCCGGCGTCTATCGCGGCCAGTGCGCCGAATTGTGCGGCAAGGATCACGGCTATATGCCGATCGTGGTGGTGGCCAAGACTCAGGAGGAATACCGGCAATGGGTGGAGAGCAAGAAAGCGGCCAAAACCGCGAGCCTGGGTAGTGACAACCCCGGCCCGGCGATGACCAACGCTCCAGGCCAGCCGGCGCCGGTCACCGCGGCCCAATAATTTTCTTCGCCAAGACCCAGTAGGAGACGACTATAGCTATGAGCACAGCAACTCACGTCCACGTCGAGCATCACGATGCGCCGCCACGCGGCATCTGGCGGTGGTTATCCGCCACCAACCACAAGGACATCGGTACGCTGTACCTGGTGTTCTCCCTGATCATGTTCCTGATCGGTGGCTGTATGGCTCTGATCATCCGGGCCGAACTGTTCCAGCCGGGATTGCAGTTCGTCACCCCGCAGTTCTTTAACCAGATGACCACCATGCACGCCCTGGTCATGGTGTTCGGCGCGGTGATGCCGGCGTTTACCGGGCTGGCCAACTGGCTGATCCCGATGATGATCGGCGCGCCGGACATGGCCCTGCCGCGAATGAACAACTGGAGTTTCTGGATTCTGCCGTTCGCCTTTACGCTGCTGCTGTCCACCCTGTTCATGCAGGGCGGCGGACCGGCGGGTGGCTGGACTCTGTATCCGCCGCTGGTGCTGCAAACCGGCAACGCCTTTCCCTTCGTGATCCTGTCGGTGCACATGATGGGCATTTCCTCCATCATGGGGGCCATTAACGTGATCGCCACCATTCTGAACATGCGGGCGCCGGGCATGACCCTGATGAAGATGCCGCTGTTCGTCTGGACCTGGCTGATCACCGCCTATCTGTTGATCGCGGTGATGCCGGTGCTGGCCGGCGGCGTCACCATGCTGCTTACCGACAAATTTTTCGGCACCTCCTTCTTCAATGCCGCCGGCGGCGGCGACCCGGTGATGTTCCAGCACATCTTCTGGTTCTTCGGCCATCCCGAGGTCTATATCATGATTTTGCCGGCGTTCGGCGTGATTTCCATGATCATCCCGACCTTTGCCCGCAAGCCGCTGTTCGGCTACAGTTCCATGGTGTACGCGACGGCCTCCATCGCCTTCCTGTCTTTTATCGTGTGGGGGCATCACATGTTCACCGTGGGCATGCCGCTGGCGGGCGAACTGTTCTTCATGTACGCTACCATGATAATCGCCGTGCCTACAGGGGTGAAGGTATTCAACTGGGTTTCCACCATGTGGAAAGGCTCGATGACCTTCGAGACGCCGATGCTGTTCGCCATCGCCTTCGTGATCCTGTTCACCATCGGTGGTTTCTCCGGCCTGATGCTGGCGATCGCTCCGGCGGATTTCCAGTATCAAGACACCTATTTCGTGGTGGCCCATTTCCACTATGTGCTGGTGACGGGCGCGGTGTTCTCCCTGATGGCGGCGGCCTACTATTGGCTGCCCAAGTGGACCGGCCACATGTATGACGAGAAACTGGGCAAAATCCATTTCTGGCTGTCCGTCATCGGCGTCAATATCCTGTTCTTCCCGCAGCATTTCCTGGGGCTGGCCGGCATGCCGCGGCGTATTCCCGATTACGCCCTGCAGTTCGCCGAGTTCAATGCCCTGTCCTCTATCGGCGCCTATATCTATGGCTTCTCCCAACTGCTGTTCGTCTACATCGTCATCAAGACGATTCGGAGCGGCGAGAAGGCTACCGATCAAGTCTGGGAAGGCGCCAGGGGGCTGGAGTGGACGCTGAGTTCACCGCCGCCGTACCACAGCTTTACGACGGCCCCTGAAGTGCATTAGGCCGGTAAAAAACCAGCCCCGGCCGCTTGCTGCGGTCGGGGCTGGACTGAGCGTAATCTGCTGAAACAGGAGTCAGGCTTTGTCCAAAGACGATGAGCAGCGCCGCGCAGCCAACCGCAAAACGGTGATTGTTTTAGTGCTGATCGCGCTGGCCTTTTATCTTGGCATTATGATTTCTTTAGCGTTGAGATGACTGCACCTACGACCTCACAAGCCAATCGACGTACACTGCGACGGCTGTTGCTGATAGCGGCGCCCATGTTCGGTTTCGGTTTCGCGGTGGCGCCGCTTTACAGTGTGATCTGCAGCCTTACCGGTTTGAACGGCAGGACCAGCGACAGACCCGTGGCTGTAGCCGAGGTGCAAGGTGAAGTGGACAAGACGCGCACCGTCACGGTCGAGTTTGTCGCCAACGTCAACGAATCGGCGCCCTGGGAGTTCGCTCCCAAAGTCGTCAGGATGGAGGTGCATCCCGGCCAATTCTACCGCACCAGCTTCATCGCCCAGAACCTGACCGGCGCACCCCTGGTGGGACAGGCTGTTCCCAGCGTCACGCCGGGGCCGGCGGCTCCGCACTTCCAGAAGATCGAATGCTTCTGCTTTTCCAGGCAGGCTTTCAAGCCGCACGAAAGCAAGGACATGCCGGTCGTGTTCCGATTGGACCCATCGACTCCGGCCGATATTTCGACAGTTACTTTGTCTTACACCTTCTTCAAAGTGGAAGACAAGGGTAGCTAGAACACGTTATTGTCAATAATCCAACACTTTGAGGGAGAGTAACCCTATGGCTCAGGCCCATGGCGCTTATTACGTGCCACACAGCAGTCCCTGGCCTATCGTCGCTTCGGTAGGCCTGTTTACCACCATGGCCGGGTTGGCCAACTTTCTTAACGGCGGCGCCCTGACCACAATGATGTTCGGCGTCGCCATCTTGATCATCATGCTGTTCGGCTGGTTCGGCGCGGTGATTAACGAAAGCGAAAGCGGCTTGTACAACGAGCAGGTGGATCAGTCCTTCCGCTGGGGAATGTACTGGTTTATCTTTTCCGAGGTCATGTTCTTCGCGGCCTTTTTCGGCACGCTGTTCTACGCCCGCCAGTACTCGGTGCCCTGGCTGGGCGGGGCGGGCCACAGGCTTTTGACCCATGAGATGCTCTGGCCGGATTTTAGGAGTGTCTGGCCTACCAACGGTCCCAGTGATGTGGGTGGCTCCTTCAAACCGATGGAAGCCTGGGGCCTGCCGGCGATCAATACCATTATTTTGTTAAGCAGCGGCGTCACCGTGACCTGGGCGCACTGGGGTTTGAAGGAGAACAAGCGCAGCCAGTTGATCCTGGGGCTGGCGGCTACGGTATTCCTGGGCTTTCTGTTCGTGTTCCTGCAAGCCAAGGAATATACGCATGCCTACGAGGCCATGAATCTGACCTTGAATAGCGGCATCTACGGTTCCACCTTCTTCATGCTGACCGGGTTCCACGGCATGCATGTGACGCTGGGATCTATCATCCTGCTGGTGGTGTTGCTGCGCGCTATCAGAGGCCATTTCACGGAGGAGCACCATTTCGCCTTCGAAGCGGCGGCGTGGTACTGGCACTTCGTCGACGTGGTGTGGTTGGGGCTGTTTATCTTCGTGTACTGGATGTAAGCCGGTACGGGCCAGGCTTGTAGGCTTGTAGTGAAAATCCCCGTAGGTCGGGTTAGGTGCGCCCTTCCGCCAAGCCTGGAGATAGCAGAAACTTGGCGGGCGCACCGTAACCCGACATGGGGGCCGATTTTCATCGCCGGGGGTGCTTCTTTCTGAAAAGCATGACCAGTT